>JAZNPP010000052.1:0-3226 GCA_045589695.1 Bacteroidaceae bacterium | reverse complement strand
CTTCTTTCTCGTTTCTCATTTCTACTTTCTCCACAGCTGTGGTGCCGGGGAAACGTAGTTCTACTGAAGCAAGAGCCGCAACGCCAGCGATATACGCTTTGTTCATAGCAAGATCGCCGCCGTCCGTACTGTAGAAGCCGGCTACACCGTCTTTTGCAGAAAGAACATAAGAGTTTGCAGGAATAGTCTTGACTGCGCCTGCGGAGTTTGCAAGAACATTATTCTCGATAGTTGCCGCTGTTTCGCCCGCTGCAGGACGCATTGTTATGCTACCGGCTTCGGCGCCAACCAAAATAACGCCCGTGTTTGCAGGAATAGCTTCAGAAGCTGCAATTGCGTTAAGTGTTACAAATCCGTCGCCCGCAGTGGCGTAGTATGCTGTAACATTCTCGGGAACGACTGTCGCGAAAGGAGCGCTGAATGTCGCCATTGCAGTATTGTGCAGTTCGCTTGTAAGCAACGGGCTTTCACCTACAGCATTCAAAGCCGGCTTGTTGGCATATTCGGCTTCTTCAATGATGAAAGCCGAAGAGTAAGAGTCATTATAGAAAGGCGCAGCCGCTTGATCGTATATCGGAGAGCCTCCATTCTTTTCTATAACGAAATAAGCGAACTTATCTTTTTCCGCTGTCTCTGGCTGACGACGACCATAAAGAGTTACATATCTTGCGACGCCAAAATCATTAACACTTCCTCCTGCGACCATTTGTGCAACTGTAATATCAGTCCATGCCTCGGTTGAAGTATCATAAGCATCCTTAACCCCTGTGTTATTACTATTTACAGCATTATCGCCACGCCATGTCATATACTTGCCGGCATTATTCACGAAAGTATATTTACCGTCCGCGACTTTACGACAGATAAATGGAGTAGCCTCAGATTCTATATAGGTAAGACCCACAGAATCCTGTTCTGCAAAATACTTAAACCAACAAACAGTAGTACCGTCCTTCTGCACATTCTTGAATGTATAAGCTTTGCCATCAATAGGCATGTGTATAATTGTGTATGAATCGATAATAGCTTGCAGTTCAGCAGTTTTACTCTCAATTTCAGAAGACTTTGTTTCTTCTGTAATACTATTGTAATATTCCGCTATAGCATTGAATTCAGCCGCAGCATTCTCGTTAGTTGATGAGCGCTGGCCTACACCTTCACCTATAACATCATTATCAATCCAAGTATTAACCTGCTCAATGAGTAAGTTCAAAGCTGCTTTTGCTTCTTCATTATTAGATATAACAGCGCCATATACAGTTATAGTACCTGCGGTATTTGTAAGTAGGTGGTCATTGGCACAATTACAAACAAAATAGCGTAATTTATATTCTCCTAAAGCAACGTTGCTTAGTGTGTAAGCATTGTTTTCTGAAGGATTACCTGCTTTACCTTGATGATAGTCAGAATACACAACTTCATCATTTTCATTTACTAAATCAATGCCAAGAATATGCAGTTTGTGATTTCCACCAGTATAAGCAAAGTCTACTACAACTGTAGATATGTTTACTTTCACGTCAGTCTCTGCCATTCTGATAGTCTTTGTACCGTTATCACTACAACTGGTATCTGTCATACCGCTTGGAGCTGTAACAGTCTCTGGATTCCAAGGTTTTGCCGGGTTTGTATTTGTCCAATACTGTTTTAAAGCCTTACCAGTTGCTGTAATGTCAAAATCTCCGACTTCGGTAATTTTTATTTTGTTACCATCATCGTCAGAGTTTGTATTTGTTAAATACGCTCCGTGATCGTAACCGCCTGAAAAATTCAGTTTACCGTCATCTGCGCCATTGAACTTTATCACGAAATAACCGCTGACACTTGAATTTTCTATAGTAATATAACTGCTTGGGGCATCAACGAGTTTAACATAATTACCATCCTTTTCGGTAAATTTCTGAGCGCTTACACTATAAAGATAATATCTATTGCCAATTAAAATAATGGCAAATTGTTGCTCCGCAGAGCCTGAATTAACCGCAACATTTTGGTTGGGATAATTACTGTATGTACCGCCACATGTGGTTATATGGGTAGCTCCCGATGGAACATAGAAAGAACCTCTTTGAGTGTCTTTCGATGTAATGTGGTAACATTTATTGTTACTCAATTGGCTAACAGCTGTAATCTGCGCCATAGCACCTATTGTTATGAACAATGATGCTACCAATAAAGTAAATTTTCTCATAAATTATTAAAAATAAAACATTTAAACCAAAATAAATATTAGTCTCTTAGTTAGAGATGCAAATAATATATTAGAAATTTGAACATAAATGGGGATTTTATATCATTTCTGTTGATTTATTGCAACAAACCATAAAATTTTAAGCAATAACCGTTTGTTTAAACCTGAAAATCATTAATTTTGCAGCGATTAATGAGAAAATAGTTGTATCTCTAACTAAGAGACGCAACCAGATTAAAATTTTTCAAAGGGATTAGAATAGAGAACTCGCAGGGGCGAACCGGTATGTTCGTCCGGTAATGATAAATCCTCTCCTCTGTCGCAATTCGCGACAGAGGAGAGGATTTATATTGAGAACAAAGATGATTAGATTGCTTGAAGTTCTCTTCATAGAAAGGGCTCACCGGCAAACTCTGGGGACTAAGTAACTTTTGCTTAAAACAAAAATCTCGCTTTCGCTCGCCGTTATATTCTACCGCAGTCCTCAACCTTAAACTGCGGATTGTTACAATGCGTAGGTCTTTCTCTCATTACTTTTTCTCTCGTGAAAAAGTAATCAAAAAACGCCCGTCACGCGAAAAAAAAACAGTCGTTTGCCGCTTTGCTCGCGAGTCGCACAGCGACACAACTCGGTCGCAGCGAACTTGCCGTTCAGCTCTTTTCGTCGTTACTCAGGGGCTCCGGAACTCGCTCGGCGTTGCGTTACTGAATAATAATATAACGGCACGCCTCGCTCTGCATGTCCTCGCCTTCTTCCTGAGAAACAACGGAGCCTCGCTCTGTTTTTAACGGTGACGGTATTGTTCGGAAATTACTCTTGCAATGAATAAGCGACAGCAGAAGTAATTTCAAATAAAACCGGCACTGTAAGCGAGAGAGTGCAAAGCCCTGCCGTATGCAGGCCATAAAACTGAAAACAGCGAATTCTTCTAGTTAATTGTTTCATTGTTGCACATTAGAGTTTTTAGCAAAACAAGTGTCAGCATTTTTGGGATTAGTGGAGGACTGTTTGAGCGTCAGGTAAGAAAAACAGCT
>JAZNPP010000051.1:0-73481 GCA_045589695.1 Bacteroidaceae bacterium | reverse complement strand
GCGCCTGTTGTTGTAACAAGGTCAACGTAGCGCTGTGTGCGTGCATTTTCAATGCCGCTTGAAGCAGGGTCAATCTGGCTCACGCCGTATGTGTCCTCTTCAACCTTTTCGGGAAGGTCGGCCTGGTTGCCGCGTGGAACTTCTACCCAAACAATAGGAGAGTATGTCTTGAGGTCAGTAGAAACTGAACGTACACCAATAAATGGAACGTCGTTCACGCTTGTAAACTCAATGTTACCCACAAATGTTGCCCACTGTGATGTTGTACCAACCTGCGCTACTCTGCCATCTTCTCCATTTTTGTACATAATCTCAAAGTGGCTGATGTTTGCCTCGTCATTGTAAACCAGGCCCCAGTCAGCGCGTGTCTTCGCTGTTGCATTGACATCCCAATGCAGTTTCATTGTCATAGAAGACTTTGTCTCTTTCTTGACTTCTACCCAAAGATTGTTAAGTTCCGCAGGGGTAACTGTACTGTTGTCGTTGAGCTCAAGCTTGCCGACATACAGCTGGTATTTAGCGTTGCTGCCCTTTACGCGCAAGCCGATGCGTTCAACGACTTTGCCGGTTGTTACTCCGCTCAGGTTTATAGTCTTCTCCTCCCATGTGTTGCCGTTGAGAGCGCCGTATGCGTACTCTCTGTAGCTGTTCTCGCCCTGAAGCTTGAGGATGAGATAAAGGTCGCTTGCTTTGGTGTTGTTAAGTGTCTTTACAGCGAGTTTCGCATACGGGTTGGAACCGGCAACCTTTAACGAAGTCTTGTAAAGGATAATGTCGGTGCCTGCAGATGTCGAAGCGCCTGTAAGCTCGATACAAGAACCGCCGGTGTAAGCGTCAAGGTGTGTGTAGTTCACGTCAATCTCATTGCTTGTCTCAGTGGTGTTGCTCTTGTAACGCAGCCAACGGTATGTAGGAACGAGGTCCTGTGAACCCATGTTGTACCAGCCTCCGGGGTGCGACTCTTTGCCTTTGTAGTAGTAGCGGTCGCCGTTGCCGAGAGTGAAATGTGTCAAGAAATGGAAATTGCCCTGGATAGCTGAACGTTCGGGAATCCATGTCGCGAGGCCTGCGAATGTAGACAGCGGGAGCTTGCCGTTCTCTGTTACCCAATTGTTTCCTTCATTGCTTACCGCCGGGCGGCTTGCCGGGTTGCGGTTTCCGCCTGACATCGCGCGCTCGTACAATCTCTGGTAGTTGCCTTGTGTGTCATAGACGCCGTTACCCTGGTTGAACTGCCAGAAACGGCTTTGGCCATGTTCACCCCAAAGGCATATACCAATCTTCTTTATAGTCTCATTCTGTGCAAGAGAACTCCATGAACGGTCCATGCCGGCAATCCAAACTCCTGTATAAAGGCCGTCCGTGGTGCCCATGTTGCTTGTGGCTACATTGACAGATTGTTGCATCTGTATCGCTCCAGTAAAGTTTCCGCCGTTATAGTTAAGCATGAGGTCATGCGTCTTGCCTGTAGATGTTGTTCCGTAAAGCACATCAACCGTATTAGCCGTTATAGCCTGTTGTGGTGTGTATACAGCGCTATGGTAGTTCGTGAAGCCTACTTCGGCTGCATATTTGTATAAGGCTTTGTGGAAAGCGACTACATCGCTGTTGCCGTAGCTGTCATCTTCCCAGTTGTAATTGATACCGTCCGCTCCAAAGAACATGAGACAGTTTATAAGCGGTTTTACGTAAATATAGTTGCCCTGAGCGTCTTTCTTGGAGATAAGCGCGCTGTATGCTCCGTCGCCGCTGCCGGGTGTCCAGCTCTCAAAGAACTTGATGCCGCTCATAATATCGGTACCGTTGCGGTGCGCCGCATCGACCCATGCCGCTGGAGCCTGGAATATACCCTTGTTCCATGAACCGAAAAGGTTCGTGTACTGCCACATCGAGAATACGTCTGAGTGGAACTTTGTGTTAGGCTGTCCTACGCTTCCGTCCTTGCCGAAGTCCATAGGTATGTTCAGGAACAGGTTGCGGTCCTTGTATGTGTCTTGAACAAGGCGGTCGCTGCGGTCAAGTATTTCGGCTTTGCGGACATGCGAACGCGTGAAAGCGATATCGGATGCCTGAATGCCGGCTGCTTCGAACTCCGCCATTGTCGGGTATTTGCGGCCGTTTTGCAAAGCTTTGTAGAACAGGTTCAGAAGATTTTCATCGGTAAAGCCTGAATAGTCGTAGATGCTCTTGTCGGCAAGCGGGTCGGCTGCTGTGCCGCCGCTCTCGCCTTCGTCTGTGTCGTCATCCTTGTCTACAATGGCCCATTTGGCGGCATCTCCTGCCGAAGAGTTGCAGAACGGATAGTATGTGCCGTCCACGTTCTCAACCTTGAAATAATAGTCGCCGTTCTTTATGTAATATTGGCCATTGCCGGCATCTTTAAATGTCAGTAATGTTTTTGTTGTAAGAGCGTCTACGTTCCATTCTTGACAATAGATGTAGTAACCGCTTTTTGTCTTGAGATTATAACCGCTCCCCGAAGCTTCGAATATGAAAATCTGGTCGTTGCTTTCGGCTTTGTTCGCAAGGTTTACGCCTCCTTTTGGTCCGGTAGGGTTTGCTGTGTAACTTGCAGCGTTAAGGTATTTACCTGTACTGACCTCTTTAATACGATATTCTTTGCTCGTATCAATCTGCGCTATTGCTCCCATTATAAGGCATAGCGACAATACAAACATTGTTATTCTTTTCATATATTCCTTTTGTTTGGTTAGTTTTTTAATTTAGAAGTTGAATATCTGTCCGGCAATACTGGGGAAGTTGGGCCCGTCTACATCCCACCACAAACGTGTTGCCTGTTCGTCGGCGCCGCCCAATGCCTCAAGGCCTGAATTCGCTACCATCTGTTGTCCGGCGATATCGGTCGGCACCCAGGGTATGCGGCGAATTATATCGCCCAAGAAGAGGCTGCCGTCGCCGTCATCGGGGTTCTGCACGTCGAACAGTTTTGGATATCCCGTACGTCGCAGTTCGGTCCATGCTTCGGTCGATAGCGGGAACAGCGCCAGATACTTCTGTGTGATAATCTTTTCGAGCTTGGTGTCTCTGCCATCGTTTTCGTTCCATGCAACACCTATTTCCGTAACGCTCTGCCATGGTTCACCGTCTCCTATCGGGTCTACGTTCACGTAGGGATTGCCTTCCTCGTCGGTCCAGGGCTTCTCTTGCGCCATGTAGTCGTCCACATATTTAGAATAGTACTCTTCGAAGAACTCGGCATATACCGGTTCTATAAGGTCGGCATTCTTTATGCCTCGCTCATAGAAGGAACGGGCGTCTCCACCCATGTCCCAACCGCGCAACGCTCCTTCCGCGCGCAGGAAATCCACTTCGGCGAACTTTATGAGGTATAAAGGAGCGTTTGACATCATTTCTTGGTCGAACGTCGAATACGCCTGGTACTGGTTTTCATTATATGTCTGTCCGGTTCCTACATATACGCCGGAACGGATACCGCATATGCGTGTGTTGGCCTCGAGTACCTCTTCGGGGTTATTCCTGTTTACGATTTTCTCGCTGTTTTTCTTAAAGATCGTTTTTGTGTACGGGTGGTCAAGGCTCATGAGAAGGCTTTCTAATGATGCCGACAAACGAATGTCGCCCCAGTTTGAAATCTGTACCAACGGGTGCCCGATTGCATCTATTGCCTGGAAGAAGCCCATCTGGTCATTGACTGTCTCGATCACGCCTCTTTCAACTGCCTCTTCGGCCCATTCTTTCGCCAAAGCCGGCTGAACTTTTGAAATGTGCATCGCCATGCGCAGTTTTAAAGAGTTCGCAAGCTTTATGTGGGCTTTTATCTTGTCTACGGCCATAATGTTGCCTTCAATGTCCATGAGTCCGTCTCGCGTGAGGTTGAAGCCGTCCATTATGCTGTTAATCTGGGCTTTATACCAGTCGGGGCGGGTTTCGAAGTGCTCCAGACAATTTACGATGGTATCAAGGTTAGCCTCTATGCCATAGTATATATCTTCGACCTTGTTGTATGTTGAAGGCGCCTGCGAGTTCTGCTTGTCTTCAATATATGTGAACGGTCCCGAAAGGTCGGCCTGCTCTTGCGCCGAAAGGCAATAATAGAGCAGTACAACGGCTTTTATTTCGGGAATGGAGTCTATCATAGGGTGGTGAAGCAATGGTATAAAAACGTTCTTCGCCATGCCGTATGCTCCGAGAGGACCGCCGTTGAACTCGGCAGATACATTGTAGGTCGATGTCAGAGAACCCGACAGGAATTTCTTGTGAGGTATGGTAAAATACTGGGCATATCTGTCCGGTCCAAAGTTGTATTGGTACTGGTAAGCGTGTGAAGCGGGCTTGTATACGGTTCCATCCTGAATCTTACCGCCTCTTAAACAGTATGTTCCTGATTTGATGGTTTCTAAATATCGGCCTTTGTTCAGTGAATCCAATGCGAATCTTACACTCTCTTCAGTAGGAGTAATGCGGTAATTGATTGAATCCACTTTTCCGCTTTTAAGGTTGGTGTTGTCAGTGACAACCTGATTTACGCCAAGTTCCGTTCCCGGGTCATCAAAATCAAGGCAAGATTGCATTGCTATTGAGGCGATGAACATTGACCCGGCAAGTAATATGTATTTTTTCATAATTTACGGTTTTAAACTGTTTTGTAGAATAAATACTTAAAGATTAAGTTTCAAATTTATACCGAATGAGCGCGGTGACGGGTAGTTGAACATGTCTATACCTCCCAAACCGTTCGCTGTAGAGAGTGATACGTCGGGGTCAACCGGAGAGTCTTTGTAAATGAAGAACAGGTTGCGGCAAACGAACGACAAGCTCAGGTTCTTGTACTCGCCGAACAGGTTGCGGAACGTGTAACCTAACGACAATTCACGCAAACGGAAATTTGTCGCGTCATAGATGTAGTTTGTGGCGTCTGTTGAACCGATGTATTCGTAGTAGTCCTGAACTGCTATGAGGTTCTCTTTGCCGCCATTGTTCAAATACATTCCGAGACGGCCGTCTTCGGTTAAGATGCCGTTCTGCTCTGCGTACAGACGCGCTGCGCCTGAACGTTCCGAAGCGCCCAGATAGTCAAGCTCGGCTTCGGTCAATGAGATTACTTTGCCGCCGATACGTCCGTTGATAAGGAAGTAAAGCGTAAAGTCCTTGTAAGTAAAGGTGTTTGACCATGACAGCTGGTAGGGACTGTTCAAGTTTCCTGCGTATGTCTGGAACTTCTTTGAAGTCTCGTATGTACGTATGATGCCGCGCTCAGGGTCTACGCTCGCATAACCGCCATGCTTTACTTTTACATTCTTGGTATTGGGGTAAGTGTGCTTGTTCAGATATATATCTCCCTTTTTGTGAATAAGGTCACCATTGCCTTCTGTGTTGAATGTGCCGTCAGCGGCCTTGTATACGTTTTCGCTGTATCGGGTGAAGTCGGTAATGTATATGTCGCCGTACGAACCGTTCTTGCCGTCGGGGCGCTTCACGCTGTAGCGAAGCTGGACACGGCCGTTGGCGAGCGAGGTCGTCAGGTCTTTGTCGAATCCGAATTCATCTTTCGCGGTGGCTTCTATACGGTTCTGGTTATATGAGAAGTTCGCGCTTGTCTTCCAACGCCAGTCTCTGTTTATTTTCCAGTCGTAACCGATAGTCAGCTCGACGCCCTGGTTGCGTATTATACCGCTGTTCATAGGCTGTATCTTGTTGTTTGTCGCATAAACCTCAAGATATGAGTTGTGCATCGCTGAATTATAATAGGTAATATCCAAGTTAAGGCAATCGCGGAAGAACTGCATCTCAAGACCGGTTTCGAAAGACTTTGTCTTCTCGGGTATCGGGTCGGTGATGAAGTCGTTTCTCGATGTCGTGCCTACAGCATTGTCTCTTTCGTTCATGCTTACTGCCGCAAAGAATGTGTTAGGTATTGAGTTACCTACTTCTGAATAGCTCAAGCGGTACTTTGCATAATTGAACCATTTGGGCAATTTGATAAGGTCGCTGAGGATTGCATTCGCTCCGAAACCAAAGTAGCCGTAATTGTCTCTAATGCCGTATTTTTCGGCAAACTGACGGAACGGGCGATACCAGTCGTGACGGTAAGAAGCATCGACGAATACGATGTCTCTCCAGCCTATCTGCGCCGTTGCGAGCGCAGCCTGGTCCCAATTACTGCTCTTGCCTTTTGATGTAACGCCTGAGCTTCCCGAAGATGGGTCAAAACGGTTTACGATAGATGAAATCTCGGTAACTAACCCGTCTTTTGTCATGTCTATAGTGGCTTCGCCGATGTAGGTGCCGCTGTTATAACCTTTAACGGTATGGCCTACGTATCCGGCTGTGGCTGAAACCGACCAGTCCTTAGCGAACTCCTTATTATAAGAGAGCATGTAGTCGGTGTAGATTTCATTTGTGCGGCTGTTGTTCAACCAGTATCTGCCGTAACGATACATCTCTACGGCATGCCATGTCGTAGCGTATGTACCGCCCTCATCATTGTATTTCGTATGGTCGAGCGATACTCTTGCCTGCAGGTTCAAACCTTCTATTATTTTCAATGTTCCGTTGAACGATGCAGAGAAACGGTCTTCAAGGCTCTCTCCGAAATTCTTGTTTGTCAGCCAGTAGGGGTTGTTACGGCCCGGAGACATGTATGCGTAATTCTGCATAGGACCGCTCAACAGAACGTGTCCGTTCGTGTATTTTTTATATGTGGTGCCCTCTAATGCATAATATGTCTGTCCGCCGATACCTTCCTCGTTGCCCGAAGAGTACCAATTGCCGTTCGCTGTTTCATAATTGTTCTTGTAGTAGTCCATATCGGTGTCGCGCGGAGTCGTGTAAAGGTGGTAGATAGGGTTGCCAACCTTACCGCCGCCGACACGGTTGCGTGTCTTTGTCTGTACATAGTTTACGCTGACTCCAAGGTTCAGACGATCCCACAGCTTGTAGCTCTGACGGAAGGCGAACGTGTTACGGTCGTAGCGGTTTGACGCGATCATGCCCTGTGAGTAGGTGTTTGAATATGATGCGTATGTCTGTATCTTCTCTGTTCCGCCCGAAACGCCGACAGAATTGGTTGTCATGATACCGGTGTCGTAGAACTCTGCAATGTCGTCTTTCGCGTAGTTGCGCAATCTTATTTGATTTACGAATGCAAGGTTGTCGGTCTCTTTGTCGTAGAAATATTTCTTGTCGCCGTCGAAACTTACCGTGTGGGTGCTGTTGTCTCCGCTTAACCTATCTCCCCAGCTGTTGTACGCGAGGGTAGTCTGGTCGTTCAGCTTGAATGCTCCGTATGAATTCTGCATGCGGGGGGTCAAAAGAGGCATGTCAAAGTTCGTGTTTGACGTGAATGTAACCTCCATTTTTCCCTCTTTACCCTTTTTGGTGGTAATCATGATAACGCCGTTCGCCGCGCGTGAACCGTAAAGCGCCGCAGCATTGGCGCCTTTGAGGACGTTCATTGATTCGATATCATCGGGGTTTATCATTGACATGTAGTCGGAACCCTCGGATACGCCCTCGTCAAACATGTTGTTGGCGCTTGCCTGCCCGCGGATGCTGTTTGTCATTGGCACACCGTCTACAACGATAAGAGGCGCATTGTCGCCCAAGATAGATTTGTTGCCTCGAAGCGTGATTTTGGAAGCGCCGCCTGCGCCACCTGCGCTCGGAGTAATGGTGATACCCGAAATCTTACCCTCAAGAGAGTTTACGATGTTTGCGTCAGGGGCTTTCAACAAGTCGTCGGCCTTGATGAGCTGCGTGGCGTATGTAAGCGACTTTTCTTTACGCATGATACCCATCGCCGTAACGACGACCTCGTCAAGAGCCGTACTCTCTTCTGTCATGACGAAATTGAGGTCCTTGCCGTTCCATACCTGGTCGTCGCAAGCGTAACCCATAAGCATTACTCGGATGCTTGAGCCCTTCTTCACATTGCTGAGCTCGAAATTTCCGTCAAAATCTACCGAAGTAGAGTTCTGTGTTCCCACTACGAAAACCACGGCACCGAATACCGGCTCCCCGTTTTCGTCAATAACTGTTCCCTTAACAGTACCGTACTGCTGTTGCTGCACGGTGTTTGCTGCTGACGCATGTACCGGGGCGAATGATAATGTCATGCCCATGAATGTAGCTGCCAACAGCGACTTCGCAACTGTTTTTAGTAGTTTCATATTAGTTCTTTTAGTTTTGACTTTCATGCCTTGAGGGCATTGCGGTCTTGTTTATTTAGTTAATGATTTCCGTTCTTCTGTCGGTGGATTTCAGTAATTTTATGCTTGTTTATATAAAATTATACTATCCCACGGCTTCAAAAATAATATTTTATTTTTATATAGGCTAAATATTTTTGATGTTTTATTATGTTTTTTTGTAGAAACGGCGGTTTTAACATATCGAACGTTCGTCGGCGTGTCAAAAAAAAGCGTAAGCAACGTTTTTCCGCTGCTTACGCTGTCAAATGTTAGAGAGCTTTTACTTAATCTCCCATGTCTCGTTCGTCTCCAGAAGTTCGCTGAAGCAGTGATACTTCTTGTTCAGCTTGACCTCTTCGACTTGGGCGTAAACCGCCTCGTTGTATGTGATTGCGTCTACGTCGCGTATGACGCCCAATGCGACGGGGAAGTCCGGGCCTTCCATAAGCGCTAACTTAAGGTGCAGGGTAGTGTCCTTGCAGTGCGCATCGTGAACGAGAATGTCATTTTCAGTTATGCCGTTCTCGCCGATTTTCACGACCTTAAGTCCGAAACCCTCCTGCACGAGGCCGTACTCCCTGTTCTCGCCGAAAATCATCGGCTTGCCATGTTCCAGATAAATGGCGTTCTTTGAACGCCCCTCTTTGGTATATACGCTCTCGTGGGTACCGTTGTTGAATATAACGCAGTTCTGAAGTACCTCGACGACGGATGCTCCTTTGTGCTGCGCCGCCGCCTTTAGACATGCTACTGCCGCCGGCATGTCTGTCGCCACGCAACGGGCGAAGAAATTGCCTCTTGCTCCGAAACACAGTTCCGCAGGGCGGAACGGGTCTTCAACGGTGCCGTACGGCGACGACTTGCTGACGAATCCTCGTACCGATGTAGGAGAATACTGTCCTTTGGTAAGGCCGTATATGCGGTTGTTGAGAAGTATCATGTTCAGGTCTATGTTTCGGCGTACCGCATGAATGAAGTGGTTGCCGCCGATGGCAAGGCCGTCTCCGTCGCCCGATACCTGCCAAACGGTCAGCTCCGGGTTGGCAAGCTTGGCTCCTGTAGCTATCGCTGCGGAGCGGCCGTGTATCGTGTGGAAACCGTAGGTGTTCATGTAGTAGGGGAGGCGTGACGAGCAGCCGATACCCGAAATTACTGCAATGTCGTGCGGAGCGACGCCCAACTCGCCCATTGCCTTGTGCAATGCTCCAAGGAATGAATGGTCACCGCAACCTGGACACCAACGCGGCTGTCCGAACTTGTAATCTTGTGCTGTGTATTCGCTCATATCTTATTCCTCCATAATTTTAGTGAACTCCTCGACAAGTGTGGCGACAGCGAACGGCTGTCCTTTCACCTCGTTGTAACGGTGAAGCTTGATATTCTCGATTTTTGTCTGAAGGTAACCTGCGAACTGTCCCATGTTCTGTTCGGCTACTACAACCTTGCTGTACTTGCGAAGCACCTCAGCCGTGTTGTGCGGCAGCGGGTTTATATACCGGAAGTGCGCATGAGCAACCTTCTTGCCTTCACGCCGCATCTGCTGCATAGCTTCGCTGAGGTGGCCGTACGTGCCGCCGAAGCCTACAATAAGCAGGTCGGCGTCCTCGTCTCCCTCGACTCTCAGCTGCGGTATCTCTGCCGCTATCTTCGCGACCTTTCTCGCGCGTGCCTCGACCATGCTGTGGTGGTTGGCCGGGTCGTTGCTTATAGCGCCTGTGGCCGCGCTCTTCTCCAAGCCGCCTATGCGGTGAGCGAAATCAGGAGTGCCGGGCACAGCCCAGTAACGTACGTCGTTCTCAGGGTTGCGTTTGTACGGGCTCCAGCCTTCTCGCATGTCGGGAGTAACGTAGGGCGGAACTATTGCCGGATACTGCTCGATATCCGGCAATTTCCATGCCGCCGAGCCGTTGGCTATGAATGCGTCGGTGAGCAGAATGACAGGTGTCATATGCTCGACCGCAATTTTGCATGCGTTGAACGCTGCGTCGAAGCAGTCGGTAGGCGATGCAGCCGCAATTACGGGTATCGGGCTCTCGCCGTTACGTCCGTAAAGCGCCTGCAGGAGGTCGGTCTGCTCGCTCTTAGTCGGCAAGCCTGTAGAGGGGCCGCCTCGCTGAACGTCGATGATTACCAAAGGCAGTTCGGTAATGACCGCAAGGTTTATCGCCTCGCTCTTGAGGCATATGCCCGGACCCGATGTCGATGTGCATGCCAATGCGCCTGCGTATGCCGCGCCTACAGCCGATGCGCAGCCGGCAATCTCGTCCTCGGCCTGCATGGTGACAACGCCGAGTGACTTGTGCTTGGCAAGCTCGTGAAGTATGTCTGTGGCCGGGGTGATGGGGTATGAGCCTAAAAAGAGTCTCATTCCGGCTCTCTCGGCAGCTGCCATAAGGCCGTATGCGGTCGCCTTGTTGCCGTTGATGTCCATGTATTTGCCCTTCTCTTTCTTGCCTTCGCTCTCGATGCTGTAGGTGTGCGATATCGATGTGTGGGTGTTGTGTCCCATGTCGTATCCTGCCTTAAGCACCTTGATGTTCGCCTCTGCTATGTCGGGCTTTTTAGCGAACTTGGCACGGAGCATGCCTTCGGCAAGGCTGAGGTCACGGTCGTATATCCAGCATACGAGACCTAATGCAAGCATGTTCTTGCAGCGGACGATGCTCTTATTGTCGAGTCCGCTCTCTTTGAGCGTCTCCTGGCAGAGCGACGTTATGGGGCAAGGAACGACCTCGCAGGTGATGCCGAGTTCCGCTATCGGGTCGTCGGTCTTGAATTCCGCCTTCTGAAGGTCTTTTTCCGTGAACGAGTCGGTGTCGATGATAATAGCGCCTGTGGGCTTGCAATACTTGTGCTGTGTCTTCAGGGCGGCAGGGTTCATCGCGATAAGAATGTCGCATTTGTCACCGGGGGTAAGCACTTTGTCGGCTCCCACATGTACTTGAAAACCTGAAACGCCTGTCAGCACTCCTTGCGGGGCACGAATGTCGGCAGGGTAGTCGGGGAATGTACAGATGTCATTTCCGACAGTAGCGGAGATTGTAGAAAAGATGTTGCCGGCAAGCTGCATGCCGTCGCCGGAGTCGCCTGAAAAACGGACGACAATCTGGTCTACTTTTTGTTTGTTGTCACTGTTTGTCATGTTATGGTTAGTTGTTTTGTCCGGGTCAAATTTCGTAAACATTTATGAAACGAAAAAATATTTTCACACAAAAAAAAGTGGCAAACGGAAAAGGACTGATATATGACATAAGGCGGTGCAACTGCACCGCCTTATGTCATATATCTCCTCCGTAGTCGTCATAGCCGCTGCCCGGTATCTCCTGCTGCTTGCGTTTAGGCATTTTCGCTTTCATGTTTCCGAAGCTGTATGTGAGGGTGAAACCGAATGTCCGTCCTCCGTGCGAGTTTTTGGAGTCACGGTAGAAACTGTCGTTGCTCGTGACTGAACGGCGGCCTCTTGAATCAAGAAGGTCGCGGGCGTTGAGGCTCAGGCTCCAATGGCTGTCGAATGATTTGCGGAGCCCGACGTCGAGCATGTAGCTCGGCTCACGGTAGCCTTGAGCCACAATGCGTTTTGCGTTGTAGCGCCCTGTCACCTGCATCGTTATGCCCCAGGGAAGCATTGCGCTTGCCGTAAGGCGGGCGTTCCACGAGAAGTTTTCGCTTGCCTTTCCGGTAATCTTGTGCCCTGCAATCATATATTCGAACGCATCGAGCTTGTAGTAGAAGAGGTTTACGCTTGTCGTTATGTCAAGCACCTTGAACAGTCTGTTCTTGCCTGTAATTTCAAGCCCGGCCGATTGTGTCTGGGACACGTTTTTGTGGGTCGTGTATATGATGCGTCCCTCGTTGTAGCTGATACGCTCAATAACGTCATCGGTCGTGCGGTAGTATGCCGAAAGGGAAAGGGTGTGGTCTTTCCAGTTCTTTATGTAGTTCAGTTCGAATGCGTTCGAATACTCCGGCGTGAGTTCGGGATTTCCGTATGAAATGTTCGTCGAATCGTTTATGTTCTTGAAGCTGTTGAGCTGTCCGCCCCAGGGACGGCGAAGGCGGCGGGTGTAATTGGCCTGTATCTCGTGCCCGTCTCCAATCTCATAGCTTATGAATGCGCTCGGAAAGAGCTTGAAGAAGTCCTTGCAGGTGTACGGAACCTCTATGCCGCTCTCTTTCTCTTCCCAGCCTATTGTTCTTGTCTTCACGTTCCAGTATTCGCCTCGCAAGCCCACCTGAAAACCGAAGCGTCCGGCTCTTCCCGAATATGTTCCGTACAGGGCGTGTGTCTGCTGGCGGTAGTTGAAGTCATTATACAACTTGCGCTCTGCGGCTGTATGTTCCTTGTCTTTGTATGTGTTCACTCTGCTCTTGTCATTGGCAAAGTCGCCCTTGTATCCCGCTTCAATGCGGTGGTTGTCGTTTATCTTGTATTCGTAATCGAGTTTTATGCTTGAATTGGAATTTTTGATTTTGTTGTCCTGGAACTGATAACTGCGTGAGGTGTCGGCCGCAGCAAGGAAAATGTTCTCCTGCTCAAAAACGTTGTTGTTGTTCTGTTGCCATACATGGTGTCCCACCGAAAGGTCCAGAAAATGGGTGTCGCTCCAGCGGTGAGTGTAGCCTAATTCCGCATTGTACATCGACGGCTTGCCATGCTGGTCGGTTGAGCGTGTGAATTTTTCTGTCATGGCGTTCGGGGCGCCGTTGCCCAGAATGCCGTTTTCGGCGTTAATGAGGCTCTTGTTTTTTCTGTCGCCGAACGTTCCCATGAGGTTTACGTACAGTTCGTCCTTGCGTGTCATGCGCCATGTAAGGCCTGCGCGTGCGAAGAGATTACTCGGGTTGTGCGTGCCGCTGCTCTTTTGGGTCAGATAGCTCTGCGAATCGTAATATTCGGCATATGTCTCGCCTTTGTTCTTGAAACGCATATTGCGGTAGTTGAGGTTGGCGTAAGCGTCTACTGCACCGCTGCTGTAATTGAAGTTCGCTCCGCCGTTGAAGCCGCCGTTGGTATCGGCTCCGGCCTGAGCGCTGCCGTAATAACCGGCTTTACGGTCACGTTTCAGAATGATGTTTATTATGCCTGCTGTGCCCTCGGGCGAGTGTTTCGCCGACGGGTTGGTTATCACCTCGATTTTTTCGATGGAGCCTGCAGGCAACTGTTGCAGAATATCGCCCTGGTTGTCGCCGGTGAGCCCGCTTGCCTTGCCGTTTATCCACACCGTGACGCTCTCGCTTCCTCGCAGCGATACGGTACCTTCAGTATCTACCTCGACTGAGGGAATGTCCGCCAGCACGTCGCTCGCCGACCCTCCGGTCAGAGCTATGCTCTGATCTACGGTGAAGATACGTTTGTCTATCTCGAAACTCATCTGCGAGCGTTGCTCAGTGACGACGACCTCTTTGAGTATTTTCTTGTCGGTCTTGAGCTTTATGACACCGATATTGACGCTCTTGTCTTCGGCGGTGACGTTTATGTTACGGCTGTCGCTGAGGTAGCCCACATAAGAGAATTGCAAGGCGTATTCTCCCTTTCGGGGGTTAGGCAATGAGAATTTGCCATCTTCGTCGCTGCTGCATCCGGCAACGGGAACCGCGGAGCCTTTGGGCATGAGGGCGACTGTGACGAAACTTAACGGTTCGCCGTTGTCATTGTCGATGATAGTGCCGTTTATAGTGCCGGCAACCTGTGCTTTCAGGCATATCGGCATAATAAGCAGCAGGCTGTACAAAATCTTTTTTATCATGTGTAACGAGTGGCTTTCTGTGTACGCTCTTTTCAGTCAATGAGGCCGGTTATCTTACCGCTTATCTGCATGAGCGAAATCTCGCACAGTTTAGTTGAGTATTCGACCGACAGCAGGCGCTCCTCTGCGTCGAGAAGGCTCTGCTGCGCCTCACGCATCTCGATACCCGACAGGTCGCCGAGCATGTAACGCTCTTTGGCAATCTCATGGTTCTCTCTTGCGGTAACGACATTAAGCCTTTCAAGGTTCAGAAGCTGGAGATTGTTCTGGTATGCCGACCAGAGGTTTCCCAAATCGGCTTTAAGCGAAAGTTCGAGCTGGTCACGCATGAGCTTGACGTTCTCAATCTCAATCTTGGCATTGCGAATCTCTCTTCTGCGGTTTCCGTTGAAGAGGTTGAAACCGATGGTTATGCCGGCGTTTCCGCCCCAGTTGTTGCGGTGGACGAAACTGTTGTTGCCGTAATGGTTGAATCCGTAGTCGTACCCCGCATTGAGCTTCACATAAGGATAGTTGCGTGACATTACCTTCTTGTAGTCGAGCTTGGCGATAGTGTTGTTCTGCTCGGCGAGCAGCAGTGACGCGTTGTTGCCAAGAGTGCAGTTCCACAGGTCGGTGAAGTCCAGAGTGTCGTTTATGGCAATCTCTTTTTCGCTCGTCTCTATCGGGGTGTAAACCTGGTCTATCGCCATCATCTCGTTCAACGCTATGCGTGAAGTGATGACGAGTTCCTGCTGCTTCATGTACTGAGCGCTGTCCGCATTGAAATCCACTTTAGCCTGCTGGTAATCAAGGCGTGAGAAGTTACCGATATTGTACCGCTCCTCCACAATGCGCAGACGTTCTTTAGAGAGCCGTACGGCATTGTAGTAGTTGTTAAGACGCAGCTTCTGCTGAATGAAGTTGTAATACTCCGCGGCAAGCCCGGCAATGAAGTCTTCGAGCGCGATACGGGTGTTTGTCTCTCCCATTGTCTTAAGGACTTTGAGCTGCTTGTAATCGGTACTTATGTTAAAACCGTCGAAAATGGTCCAGTTCAGGTCTATGCCCGCAGTCACGTTCTGGTCGAAAATGTTTCGGTTTTTCTGTATCTCGCCCGTTTCCCGCACCTCGGAGTTGTTGCTGTTGAGCAGGGCGTTGTATCCGGCGTTGAGGTCGAGCGTAGGCAGGAAACCCGCATTGGCGACTGTGGCGTTGTTGTGGGCTATCTGTTCCTTGTTGCGTGATATGCGCAGCGAGTAGTTGTTCTCAAGGCCTATCTTGATGCATTCGCCGAGTGTGTAGAGCTGGGCGTCGGCTCCTGCGACAATGCCGGCTAAGGCAAATATTATAATTGCGAGTCGTTTCATATATTCTCTTTCTTAATGCGTTCTGTTGAAATGTAACTGTATATTGCCGGTACAATATACATTGTCAGGAATGTTGAGAAGAGCATTCCGCCGACAACGGCAGTACCCATGGCGATACGCTGGTTAGCGCCTTCGCCTGTGGCGAATATAAGCGGGACAAGTCCGAGTATTGTCGAAATGCTTGTCATAAGGATAGGACGCAGACGCTGCAGCGAGGCGCTGGTAATAGCGTTCATCTTGCTCTCTCCGCTCTCCTGTTTCTGGTTGGCGAACTCAACAATCAGAATACCGTTCTTGGCCACAAGTCCTATGAGCATGATTATGCCAATCTGGCTGAAAAGGTTCATTGTGATGTCGTTCAGGCTCATGAAAATGAGCGCGCCGGCAATTGCCAACGGCACGGTGAGCATGATGATTACGGGGTCCTTGAAACTCTCGAACTGAGCGGCAAGAATAAGGTATATAAGCACGAGCGCCAGAATAAGAGCGAACATAAGGCTCGAAGAACTCTCTCGGAACTCTTTGGAGTCGCCTGTCAGCGCTGTACGGAACGTTTCGTCAAGTACCTCTTCGGCAATCTTGTCCATCTCGTTGAGTCCGTCGCCGATGGTCTTGCCGTCGGCAAGACCGGCAGATACCGTCGCCGACAGGAAGCGGTTGTAGTGGTAGAGCTTGGGCGGCGTTACCGACTCCACGAACTCGACGAGGTTGTCAAGAGGTATCATCTCCCCCTGGTCGCTTCTTATATATATAGCCTTGATGTTTGTCGGAGTGTTGCGTTGCTGGCGGTTTACCTGGCCGATAATCTCGTACTGCTTGCCGTTCATGTAGAAGTATCCCATGCGCTGTCCGCTCAGGCCGTACTGCAACGTCTCCGCAATGTCACGCACGCTCGCTCCCATTGTTCCGGCTTTGTCTCGGTTGATGTTCACGCGTACCTCAGGACTGCTGAACTTCAAATCGACGTCTGCCATGCGGAATGTCGGGTTGTCATGCACTCTTTGCAGGAATTCCGGCAGTACCTCCTGCAGCTTTTCAACGCTTACGGACTGAATGACATACTGCACAGGCATGCTTCCTCTTCGGCCGCCGAACGATGACTGCTGCTGAACGAAAGAACGGGCTTTTGTCTTTGAGCTGAGAGCTGCGGTAAGCCTGCTTGCCGCTTCCATCTGCGTATAGTCGCGTTCGCTGATGTCCTTAAGCGATATTCTTATGTTTCCGCTTCCGCTCGATACGCGTGAGGTAACCGATTCGGCGTCGGGGATAATGGAATCGACGAGCATCGTTATATCTTCGGTGTAGTCACGCATGTATTCATAGCTTACGCCTTCGGCTCCTCTTGTGACAACCGTTATCTGAGAACGGTCTTCAAGCGGTGCCATCTCTGACGGAATCTCGCCCCATAACCAGCCGATAAGCACGAATGTCGCTATAGTCAGCGGTATCGCTATCCACCTTCTCCTGAGGAAAGCCACAAGGGATTTATGGTATATGTTGTTCAGCCCTGCGAAGAACGGCTCGGTCTTACGGTAGAACCAGCTCTGTTCCTTACGGCGTTTCAGAATCTTTGTAGCGAGCATCGGGGTGAATGTGAGCGCCGCGAAAGAGGATATTATTACCGAACCTGCAACGACAAAACTGAATTCACGGAACAGGCGTCCGCTCATTCCCTCCATGAACACGATAGGCATGAATACTGCAACAAGCGTTACGGTCGTCGATATAACGGCAAAGAAAATCTCCTTTGAGCCTTCGATGCCGGCCTTGAAAGGACGCATGCCCTGCTCGATGCGAATATATATATTCTCGGTCATCACTATGGCGTCATCGACCACAAGACCTACCGAAAGCACTACGGCGAGCATTGTAAGCACGTTTATCGAGAATCCTGCGATATACATCACGAAGAAAGCTCCGATAAGCGACACCGGAATGACGATGCACGGAATAAGCGTCACGCGCCAGTCGCGCAGGAACAGGAATATGATAATGATAACAAGGATAAAAGCTTCGTATACCGTGTTTTTTACCTCATCGATAGAAGCACGGATGAACTTTGTGCTGTCGAAGCCGTATGAATATGAGATGTCGTCGGGCAGGTCTTTCTTCATTGTCTCCATACGCTCGTAAACGGCGTCGGCAATCTCAATGTGGTTGGCTCCAGGTTGCGGGATGACAACGGCGCCGACCATAGGCACTCCGTTCATCTTCATGTAGCTCTTGAGGTCGGCAGGGCCCAGTTCGGCGTATCCGATATCGCTGACACGCACCACCTGTCCGTTCTTCTCCTTAAGAATAATGTTGTTGAACTCTTTGGCAGTGTGCATCTGTCCCATAGTACGCAATGTCAGCTCCATGGTGTTGCCTTCGATGCTTCCCGACGGCAATTCGACGTTCTCGCTCGTTACGGCATTCTTGATATCTACGGGGGTAATGCCGTAAGCCGACATCTTGACCGGGTCGAGCCATATTCTCATTGAATATCTCTTTTCTCCCCATATCTGGACGCTGCTCACGTCGGGGATTGTCTGCAGTTGCTCCTTTACGGTAAGGTCGGCGATCTCGCTGAGTTCAAGCAACGAGCGCTTGTCGCTCTGTATGGCGACCATAAGAATAGGCATCGCGTCGGCGTCGGCCTTTGACACGGTAGGCGGGTCGCAGTCGCGAGGCAGGTATCGTTGCGCGCGTGAAACCTTGTCGCGCACGTCATTGGCGGCGGTCTCAAGGTCTACCGAAAGTTCGAATTCTACTGTTATCCGGCATTGTCCCTGCTGGCTGACGCTCGAAAGAGAACGAATGCCCGGAATGCCGTTGATGTTCTGTTCAAGAGGCTCCGTTATCTGGTTTTCAATAACATCGGCATTGGCTCCCGCATAGCTGCAGGTAACCGATATTATAGGGTTGTCTACCGACGGGTACTCACGCACGCCGAGGGTGTTGTAACCGATGAGTCCAAAGAGTACGATTATGATTGTAAGCACCGTCGCAAGTACAGGCCTGCGGATACTGAGTTCCGAAATGTTCATTTTTCTTCTCTTTTAAAGGTGCGTTATTCAAGTGTTGCAATCTTTACGGCCGAGCCTTTGCGCAGCTGCAGTGTACCTGAGGTCAAGATGGTGTCGCCCTCATGAAGACCGTCGAGAATCTGGACCTCGCTGTCGGTACGTATTCCGACAATTACATCGACAGGGTCGGCTTGTCCGTTGCGGTAAACGAAAACCTTGTTCTTTCCCATTTCGGGGACAATGGCTTCTGACGGAATGGCAATAGCGTCGTGTACCTCCTTTTGTTTCAAGCGGATATCGGCGTACTGCCCCGGAATAAGTTCGCCGTCCTTGTTGTCGTGCAACGCGCGGACAAGCAACGAACGGGTCTCGGTCTCCAGTGATGACTCTGTCGCATAAACCTTAGCCTTGAACGTGTTAAGGTTGCCATTGACCTTGAACTCAAGATTGCTTCCCTTCTTTACGTCCGTCGCATATCTCTCGGCTACTGAGAACTCGATTTTGATAGGCGACATTGATGTCAGTTTCGCTATGACCGTCGAAGGCGAGGCGTATGCTCCCACGCTTACCTGACGCAAGCCTATCACTCCGTCGAACGGCGCGCGCAGTTCGGTCATCTCAATCTGCGCTTTTATCTTCTCGATATCCGCATTCAGCGCCGCAAGCTCTGTCTTTACAATCTCAAGAGCCTCCTTGCTGACAGCGTCTTTCTGCAACAGGGCATTCTGACGGTAAACTCTGTCCTCGGCAAGCGGAATCTGAGCTTTGAGGCGTTTCAGTTGTGCCTGCAGCTGCGAATCGTTGATTTTCGCAAGCAATGTTCCCTCCTTGACAAAGGTGCCCTCTTCAAAGAAAATATCGGTTATCTTTCCTGAACTCTCGAATGAGAGCTGTACCTCCTCGGCCGGAACAAGGCTGCCTACTACGGGAATTTCGTCGGTCAGGAGATGCGGTTTGAGGATTTTAGCGTTCACGCTTAAAGTTTTTTTACCGCTTGTGGGCTTTCTCTCTACCTTTGCCAACTCTTCGTTTTGGTGCGGCAGAAGTTTGATGTAACCGAATACGCCTGTAGCGATGATGAGAATGGCTACAAGGCCCCATTTGAGTTTCTTGTTCATTTTGTATGTTTTTTTTGATTTTATCGGTTTTTGTGCAGTATTGCTTTATGCAATTTGCAAAAGTAATAAAAATTAGAGTAGCCGAAAAGTGAAAAGTTTAATCTTATTATGGAAAAGTGTGTTAATTATATGTTAAATTCTTATTTAATAATATTATGGGCCTAAACTGTTCGCCGTTACGTTTTTTTTCGTATCTTTGCAACTCGATTGCGAAAATCAATATTAACAAAAAATAGAATATAGTTATGATTAATGCTCAAGACATTAAAATTGGTACTGCTATCCGCATGGACGGCAAGTTGTATTTTTGTATAGACTTTTTGCATGTTAAGCCAGGTAAGGGCAACACATTCATGCGCACAAAACTCAAGGATGTAGTAGACGGCTACGTGTTGGAGCGCCGTTTCAATATCGGCGAGAAGTTGGAAGACGTTCGTGTTGAGCGCCGTCCTTACCAATATCTCTATCAGGAGGGCAATGACTACATCTTCATGAATCAGGAGTCATACGAGCAGGTGAACATCGCTGCCGACCAGATCAACGGCGTCGCTTACATGAAGGAGGGTATGGTTCTTGAGGTCGTTACCGACGCTTCAACCGAGACAATCCTTTTCGCTGACATGCCTGTAAAGGTTACTCTCGCAATCACATATACTGAGCCGGGCCTTAAGGGCGATACCGCTACAAACGCTACAAAGCCCGCTACATTGGAGACCGGCGCCGAGATTCGTGTGCCTCTCTTCATCAATGAAGGCGAGCTCGTCGAGGTGGATACCCGTGACGGCTCATATGTAGGTCGTGTAAAAGCATAATTGACAAAGATTTGTTATACTCTATAATTGTCCCGGTATTTAACAGGCCCGACGAGATAAAAGAGTTGCTCGACAGCCTGGCCGCTCAGACGGTAAAACCATTTGAGCTGGTGATTATAGAAGACGGATCAAAAGAACGGTGTGACCATTTGCTTGGTCACTACCGTTCTTTGTTTGATATCCATTACTATTATAAAGAGAACTCGGGCAGGAGCGATACCCGCAACTACGGCATGCAGCGCGCGGGCGGCGACTATCTGCTCTTTTTTGACTCCGATGTAATTCTTCCGCCTTTCTATTTCGAAAGGCTCGTGGCGGCCATGAACGCCGATTATTGCGACTGTTTCGGCGGTCCTGACGCTGCCGACAGCTCTTTCTCGGACATGCAAAAGGCTGTGAGCCACGCTATGACCTCGTTCTGGACAACGGGCGGTATCAGGGGCGGCAAGGCGGTAATGGAGAAGTTCTGTCCTCGCACGTTCAATATGGGTCTTTCGAGAAAGGTCTATGAGACCGTGGGCGATTTCAAGGATATGATGGGCGAGGATATCGACCTGAGCATACGCATACGCAATGCAGGTTTCAAGATACGCCTTATCCGCGACGTCTTCGTATATCATAAACGCAGAATCGACATGCAGCGTTTCTTCAGGCAGGTCAATAATTTCGGGCAGGCGAGAATATGGCTGCAGCTTATCCATCCGGGATCGCTCAAGGCGGTACATACGGCACCGGCATTGCTGCTTGTCTTGGGTGCGGCTTTACTTGCGGCCTCTGTTTTCTACCCTTGGCTGCTGTCGCTGCCGTTGGTTTATGTACTTCTTATCTTCGGCGACTCTCTCATAAAGAACAGGAGCCTGAAGGTGGCTTCGCTGTCGGTCGTGGCGGCTGCAGTACAGATAACCGGTTACGGTACGGGTTTTCTCAAGGCATTCTGGTTCAAGATGATTCTGCGCCGGCCGCTGGAAACGAAGAAAAACCTGACTAAGATATATAACAGAGGCTGATATGCGACAGGAGGTTACAAGACGCAGTATAAAAGAATGGCCTACGGACGAGCGTCCCCGTGAAAAGGCCATGAAGAACGGCATCGCCTCTCTCAGCAACTCGGAGCTGCTGGCCATTATCGTAGGCTCGGGGGCTCCTGACGTCTCGGCTGTGGAGATGATGCGTACGGTACTCTCCTCGTGCAACGACAGTATCGCTAACCTGGCGCGTCTTACGGTGGACGACTTATGCCTGTTCAGGGGAATAGGCCCTGCAAAGGCGATATCCATTGTCGCCGCATGCGAGCTGTGGAAGCGTCGTGCCAATGACGACAATGCGGAACGTCCTAAGATTACCTCCTCGGCAGGGCTGTTCCGTTATTTTCACCCGATAGTGTGCGACTTGAACATAGAGCAATGTTACGTGTTGCTGCTCAACAACCAGAATGCGGTCATCGACCATAGGCTTATAGGCAGCGGCGGTCTGACGGCGACTACCGTAGATATACGTCTTGTCATGCGGGAGGCTATAATGAAACGTGCCACGGCTATAGCTCTATGTCACAACCATCCGTCGGGCAACTTAAAGCCGAGCAGGGACGATGATTCGCTGACAAGAAACCTTCAGGACGCATGTAAGGTTATGAATCTAAGGTTCCTCGACCACATCATTGTGGCTGCCGACGACTATTTCAGCTACAACGACGAGGGCCGCTTATAAAAATTGATTATGGAAAAACTTGAGTTGGAACAGAAGATTGTCGAGATGATAAAGACGGTGTACGACCCCGAAATACCTGTAAACATCTACGATTTGGGTCTTATATACCGTATTGAGGTGAAAGATGACAGCTCGGTCGAGATTGATATGACTCTTACGGCTCCTAACTGCCCGGCTGCGGACTTTATGATGGAAGATGTCCGCATGAAGGTCGAATCGGTAGAGGGTATCGGAGAGGTAAAACTCAATCTTGTCTTTGAACCTGAGTGGAACTACGACCTCATGACCGAAGAGGCGAAACTCGAACTCGGCCTGCTTTAAAATGTTTATTCAAGACATGTCACTATGAAAAAAGTATATATCCTCTCCGACGCGCACCTCGGCTCTTGGGCTATAGAGCATAGCCGTACCCATGAACGCCGCCTCGTATCGTTCCTCGACAAGATAAAGAACGATGCGGCTGCTGTATATATGTTGGGTGACATGTTTGACTTCTGGTATGAATTCAAGTATGTAGTCCCCAAAGGATATACACGTTTTCTGGGAAAGATTTCCGAACTTGCCGACAAAGGCGTCGAGGTGCATTTCTTTACGGGAAACCACGACATCTGGTGCGACGACTATTTCGAAAAGGAGTGCGGAATGATTCTGCACCGTGAGCCTTGCCTTGTCGAGATATACGGTAAAGAGGTCTTTCTTGCCCACGGCGACGAGTTCTCTACCGAAAAGGGCTTCCGCATATTGCGTTCGATGTTCCATAACCGCCTGTTACAGCGTATGCTTGCAATGATTCATCCTCGCTGGAGCATGTGGCTCGGCCTGAGTTGGGCAAGACGCAGCATGCTCAAGCATAAGGTAAAGGGTGATGTGCAGTATCAAGGCGAAGAGAAGGAGGACTGCATCGTTTTTGCCAAGAAATATCTTGCGACACATTCATCAGTGGACTGCTTTATCTTCGGGCATCGTCATATCGACAAGGACATGCCTTTGGGCTGCGGTTCGCGTTTCATCTTCTTGGGCGACTGGATTTCTACGTTCGCCTATGTGGCTATCGACGCCAAGACAATAGAACACAAATATTATATCGAGGGAGAGAGCCGGGAACTGTAACTCTTTTGTGTCCGGTTACTCCGCAATGGCTTGTGTGCTGAACCGCATATCCAAGCCTGTGGCACGTTGCAGCTCTACCCATGCGACAGCCTTGTTGAAAAGGGCATCGACGTACTGCCTGCGCATCTCGTTCTCGTTGCGTTCGACGATAAGATAATCAAGGAAGGGTATCTCGCCAAGCTCGTAGGCTCTTCTCTTGCCCTCGACAACTTTTCTCATATCGTTGAGCATCTCTTTTGAAAATGTCTCGGCCTGCTTCGATGTGAAACCGAAATTCCGGAATGCCTGCATGACCTCTGTCTCTACTTGCAGGCGTGCCTCGTCGGCCTCTATTCCTGCCTGGCGCGCGATTGTCGCGTCCGCGATGCGTGAGCCTTTGTTGAGGTTCGAGAACTTCAACGGAACGGCTACGCCGGCTTTTATTGTGGTAAAGTCGGGATTCGCGAAGTTGTATGTGGCGCCTATGTTCACGTTCAGCTCAGGACGACGCAGGGCCTTGTTGAACCTCATTGTGGCTTTCGCTATCTCCTCTCTGTTCAAAGCTATTATAATGTCGGGGCGTTGCGCAAGCGCCGTCTCTATGTATTTGTCAAGCGGCATCGGCTCTTCGTTTATCTCAAGAGTGCCTGTTCCTCTGAGCTTGTCGGCGCCGCTGAGGTCGCCCATGTAGTAGCCCATTATTATTGCGGTATTGCATAGCTGCGCCTCTGCGTCAAGAAGGGCGTTTCTTGCGACGCCCTGCGCCATGCGGCTCTCAAGCCAGTCGCTCTCGGCAATGTCGCCATGCCGGAAACGCATACTGTCGTTGGACGCTACCTCGCTGAGCCCTCGGTACATGTTCTTAGCCTCGGCATGTATCATGCATGCACGCAGGTGCTGAAGGTAGGCTATCGATGCGTCGGCACGGAAGTTGCGGATATACTCTTCGAGCAAAGCGACTGTCTGCATGCGCTCTTTCTCGGCTATTTCTATCCTGCCACGGCGCACGCCGAACGTGAATGTCTTGCCGAGCTCCAGCTCTATGCCTTGTCCGAGCCCTTTGCTCCAATCCTCGTTGTTGCTGTATGTTACCGCAATGGTGGGGTCAGTGAATACTTTGGTTCCGGTTACCGTCGCATCGGCAATGTCAATGTCGAGTTGTTTGGCGGTGAGGGCTATGTTGTCCTTGAAGACACGTTGCATGTACTGCCCGTACGAAATGTCCTGCGCAAGAGCCGGGAGGGTGAGGGCTGCTGCTATTGTAAAGAGTATTCTTCTCATTTTTTATTGCAAAGATAGGTTATTACGGCAGCTGTCGCAATAGTGATTAATTGCCAATTTCATTCTGCCGTTAATGGCTTTGGTTATTGTTTTTCGGTGTTAGTCCCATTTCGCCCGCAAGTTTCATTATATGTTCAAGGGCGGCATTATATTCATTCGGTATTATGCCGTCGAGGATAGCTTCCTTGACAGCGCTTTTAAGACGCCCGACAGCTTCGCAAGGCTGCAGGTCAAAGATTCTCATAATCTCCTCGCCGTTTACAGGCGGCTGGAAATTGCGTATGCGGTCTTTTTCCTCAATGTCCTTGAGCTTTTGTCTTACTGTCTGGAAATTGTTCAGGAACTGTTTCTTGCGTACCTCGTTCTTGGATGTTATGTCCGCCTCGCAGAGTATCATCAGGTCGTCGATGTCGTCGCCAGCGTCGAACAGCAGGCGCCTTACCGCCGAGTCGGTGACTTCGTCGTCTGCAATGGCTATCGGACGCATGTGCAGCGACACGAGCTTAGCTACATATCTCATCTTTTCGTTCTGAGGCATCTTATAGTCACGGAACAGTTTGTTCACCATCTTCTCGCCGACGATATTATGGTTGTAGAATGTCCATTTCATCACAGGGTCCCAGCGTTTTGTCTTTGGCTTGCCGATGTCGTGAAGCAGTGCCGCCCACCTGAGCCAAAGGTTATCGGTTTTTCTGGCAATGTTGTCAAGCACCTCAAGGGTATGGTAGAACATCTCTTTGTGGCTGTAGCCGTTGCGGGTTTCGACACCTTGCATCGCCGTGAGCTGCGGGAGTATTATTTCAAGCAGGCCGCAGCGGTCAAGCTCTATAAAGCCTTTGGAGGGTATCGGCGAAAGTATAATCTTGTTCAGTTCCTCGTTGATTCTCTCCCGTGATATTATCTTTATCCTCTCCTTGTTCTCGCAAAGCGCCTCAAATGTCTCCTCTTCGATGTGGAAGTTGAGCTGTGTAGCGAAACGTACGCATCGCATCATTCGCAACGGGTCGTCGCTGAACGTGATGCCTGGCTCAAGCGGTGTACTGATAATCCGGTCTTCAAGGTCGAGCATGCCGTCGAACGGGTCTACAAGCTCTCCGAACCGGTCGCTGTTTAGGCATATCGCCATTGCGTTTATCGTGAAGTCACGCCTGTTCTGGTCGTCTTCAAGCGTGCCGTCCTCAACGATGGGGTTGCGTGAATTACGGTTGTAGCTCTCCTTGCGCGCCCCGACGAACTCAATCTCATGCTCATGGAACTTCACCTGCGCAGTTCCGTAGTTGGCGTATACAGACAGGTGGGCGCCCCTTCCGAGCTTCTTGCTGAAAGCCCTTGCCATGTCAATTCCTTTGCCTACTACCACGACGTCTATGTCGGTCGAGGGGCGTTCCAGGAAAATGTCACGGACATACCCTCCTACGACATAGCACTCCATGCCAAGTTCGTCGGCGGTCTCAGAAATCTTGCGGAAGACTGGCGTGTCAAGGATTTTGCAGAGTTCTTCTCTATTGGGCTTATACATAATGCGGCTCTATTGTCTCAAATTGCTGTAAAGATACTCATTTTCGTGTTATTAACGAAACGACAGCTGTTAAAAACTATTCATTCGGCGCCGTAGAAGCAAAAATGGGGGCTCTTTTTTGCGGGTAACGATAAATGATGTATTTTTGTGTAAAGAGAAATTAATATACAATGAAGAGAATTGCATATCTTTTGCTGCCATTGGTGGCGCTTTCATGCGAGAAGTCTATCGAGGAGTCGGCGCGTCTCCTCTTCGTGCAGGCCGAAGAACTTTATGCGGCAGGCGAATATAACGGAGCGAGAGTGCTTATAGACAGTCTATCGGTGACATATCCCAAGGCTTACCGTACACGACGTGATGCGGAACTTCTGCGACGTGAGGTGCTGCTGAAAGAGAAACAGCGTGACGTGGAGTATTTTGCCGCTCTATGCGAAGAACTTGAGACAAAGCGTGACTCAGTCACGGCCGGTTTCGTCTTCAATAAGGATGCGCAGTATCAGGACATGGGCTATTACACGCTTCCCTCGCAGTCGATATCTCTTAATCCGTTCAACAACTTTCTGCGCGCGAGCGTGAAGGAGAACGGAGATGCGTGCGTCACCTCGTTTTATCGAGGGGCAAAGATATCGCACAAGAGAATAAAGGTTTCTGCCGGTGACAGTTTTGCGGAATGTGCTGAGCCTTTCTCTTCAAGGTCGTACCGTTATCTCGGCGTCTACAACGAACGCCGCGACTACCTCTACGGCAACGATGGCGGCATAATGGACTATATCGCGTCTTCTGCATCGCCTGTTAAGGTCGAGCTCTTCGGCGACAACGGCAACTGCAGCTATCAGCTGCGTGCAGAGGACGCATCGGCAATTGCCCGTGTTGTGGAACTCTCGAACTTGCTTAAATCGCTGGAACGGGCACGTTCCTTGCGTGACGAGGCGCAGCGTTCGCTCGACTTCCTTATGAAAAGCCGCAGGTATTTGCAACAGGACACGTTGAACATGGCTGAATAAGTAAATCCCGTATATAATAATCAGAGCCGGGCATGCCCGGCTCTGATTATTATATATACTTTATTGTAATATTATTTCATGCCTTTGATTATGTCGTATGTGTCGCTTGCGATCATAAGCTCCTCGTCGGTAGGTATGAGCAGTACCTTGACACGTGAGTCGGGCGCTGAAAGGATAGCCTCTTCGCCGCGTGTCTTGTTGTTCACCTCCTTGTCGAGCTTTACGCCGATGAACTCAAGGCCTTCGAGAACAGCTTCACGGCAGTCTGCCTGGTTCTCGCCTACACCGCCTGCGAAGATGATTACATCCACGCCGCCCATAGCAGCCGCATAAGCGCCGATATACTTCTTTATGCGGTAGAAATACATTGTGTTAGAGAGCTGGGCGCGCTTGTTACCGTCGTGAGCTGCAGCGTTCACCTCACGCATGTCCGATGACACGCCTGAAATGCCTGTAACGCCCGACTTCTTGTTGAGCATGTCGGAAAGGCCATGAATGTCAAGTCCTGTCTTCTCCATGATATATGGCAATGCGCCCGGGTCTACGTCGCCGCTGCGTGTACCCATCATAAGGCCTGCGAGCGGGGTCATGCCCATAGAGGTATCAACGCTCTTGCCGTCCTTTACGGCAGCGAGCGAGCCGCCGTTGCCGATGTGGCAAGTGATAATCTTGCTGCCTTCCGCCGGCATGTTCAGCATCTCAAGGGCACGCTTAGTGATGTAACGGTGCGATGTCCCGTGGAAGCCGTAACGGCGAACGCCGTACTTCTCGTAAAGTTCATAAGGCAGAGCGTACATGTATGCGTAGTCGGGCATTGTCTGGTGGAACGATGTGTCGAACACGCCAACCTGCGGCATATCGGGAGCAACCTCCTTAACCGCATTGACGCCCTTGAGGTTTGCAGGGTTGTGGAGCGGCGCGAGGTCGTTGCACTCCTCGAATACCTTGAGAACCTCGTCCGTAAGCAGAGTGGACTGGCTGAACTTCTCGCCGCCATGTACCATGCGGTGGCCAACAGCGTCAATCTCCTCGATAGACTTTACTGCGCCGTACTTCTCGCTTGTAAGCACGTCAAAAATGAGGCGTACGCCGATGGTGTGTTCCGGGATAGCGGTGAAGATAGTCTCCTTATTCCCGTCAGGCAAGTTAAACTTCAGGAATGAGCCTTCGAGGCCAATCTTCTCGATGCCGCCTTTTGCAAGCACGTTCTTTGTCTCAATGTCAATGAGCTGATACTTGATTGATGAACTTCCGCAGTTCAATACTAATATTTTCATATCGTGTATCGGTGTTTAATTGTTAGTCGGTCGGATTGTGTTACTTTTTTGCTGCTATTGCCTGGTTGGCTGTGATGGCTATCATCATATATACGTCCTCTACAGAACAACCGCGTGATAGGTCATTTACCGGGCGAGCGATACCCTGAAGTACAGGGCCGATAGCCTCTGCGTTTCCAAGACGCTGTACCAGCTTGTAGCCGATGTTTCCTGCGCCGAGGTCTGGGAATACAAGCACGTTGGCCTTGCCGGCTACTGTTGAACCGGGAGCCTTGCTTTGTCCTACGAACGGAACAAGAGCGGCGTCGGCCTGAAGTTCGCCGTCAAGCGACAGCTCCGGGTCAAGCTCATGAGCAAGACGTGTAGCCTCCGTAACCTTGTCTACCATTTCATGCTTCGCAGAGCCCTTTGTAGAGAAACTCAACATGGCTACTCTCGGCTCCTCAAAGCCGCCGATAGCCTTTGCTGTCTGTGCTGTGCATACAGCGATCTGTGATAACTGGTTAGCGTCGGGCTGCGGTGTAACGGCAACGTCGGCAACGAAAAGAACGCCGTCCTCGCCATACTCCTTAGCTTTGGTTATAAGCATCATGGCGCCGCTTACGCAGGTGATGCCCGGTGTAGTCTTGATAATCTGCAATGCGGGACGCAATACGTTGCCTGTAGTGTTGAGTGCGCCTGCGACCTGGCCGTCAGCATCGCCGTTCTTTATGATAAGGCAACCGAGGTAAAGCGGGTTGCGTACCAGTTTCTCGGCCTCTTCCATAGTCATACCCTTAGCCTTGCGCAGTTCAAAAAGAAGCGTCGCGTACTTCTCTGCGTCTGGGTTGTTCTCCGGGTCAATGATAGTGGCCTTTTCAATGTTGGCAAGGTTGTTCTTTTCGGCAAGAGCGAGAATCTCTTCCCTGTTGCCAATGATTACCAACTCGGCAATGCCGTCGGCGATAGCCTTGTCGGCAGCCTTTAAAGTACGCTCCTCTGTACCTTCGGGGAGTACGATGCGCTGCTTGTTCTGCTGCGCTCTCTCAATTAAACTTTTAATAACATCCATAGTGTATCTTTTTAATTTGTGAATTGTCAGAATTTGTAGTTATCTCTCAATTTCTGTCTGTGGAGTGTTATCACGCAGGCATACTTCGCAAAAACAGTTCCGGCTTAATGAGAAGCGTATATTTGAGCTAAAGCTCGGATATAGCCGTTCTCAGCGGCTGTTTTCCGCTTTTGCGTTGATTATTCTACGCAAAGTTAGCTCAAACAGCTATGAGAACAAAATAAATTCTATTTATTTTATCTCTTTCAAATAACAAATTTTCACAATATTCGCTGTATTAAGAGATAAGCCCCGATGTTTGTCGGGGCTTATCTCGTTTGTTGTATAACGTCTTTTACAACAGAATGGTTTTCAACTCTTCCGCAGTAACGCTCTTCTGCTCTCCGGTGGCCATGTTCTTCAGGGCTACGGTGCCGTCGTTCATCTCTTGTTCGCCGATGATGGCGACGAACGGGATGTTGTGGCTGTTGGCGTACCCCATCTGCTTCTTCATCTTTTCGCTGCTCGGGAACAGCTCCGAAGAGATGCCTGCCTTGCGCAGTTTGTCAATAATAGCCAAAGAGTGCATGGCCTCTCTCTCGCCGAAGTTCACGAACATCACCTTTGTTGTCTGAATGGAGTCTTTCGGGTATAGGTCGAGCTGGTTCATCACGTCATATATGCGGTCTGCGCCGAACGATATGCCCACGCCGGAAACGCCCTCCATGCCGAACACGCCGGTGAGGTTGTCGTAACGTCCGCCGCCCGTAATGCTGCCAATGGCTACATCAAGCGCCTTCACCTCAAGGATAGCTCCTGTGTAGTAGTTGAGGCCTCTCGCAAGGGTAAGGTCAAGGTCAAGCGTGCTGTTTATCTTCAGTTCCTTTATTGCATCGAGAATGAAACGCAGTTCTCCGACGCCTTTCTCGCCTGTTTCGTTGCCTTTGAGAGTGTCGGCAAGCGTCTGCAGTTTGCTGTCGTTGTCGCCTTGTGCCTGAAGTATCGGTAACAGCTTTTCTATAGCCTCTTCTCCGATGCCTTTCTCTTTAAGCTCTGCTACAACGCCGTCGAGTCCGATCTTTTCAATCTTGTCAATGGCTATTGTTATGTCGATAATCTTCTCGGGTTCGCCGATAACCTCGGCTATTCCTGCAAGCACCTTGCGGTTGTTTAGTTTAATGGCTACTCTTATATTGAGTTTGCCGAACACGTGGTCGATAAGCTGTATAAGCTCTACCTCGTTCATTAGCGAGTTGTTGCCGATGATGTCGGCGTCGCACTGGTAGAACTCGCGGTAACGGCCTTTCTGCGGTCTGTCGGCACGCCATACGGGCTGAATCTGGTATCTCTTGAATGGGAACACAATCTCTTCTCTGTGCATTACCACGTATCTTGCGAATGGCACAGTGAGGTCGTATCTGAGGCCCTTCTCGCAGAACTTTGACGCCAGCTTGGCCGCGTTGCGGCTCAGCAGTTCCTCGTCCGTAAGACCGCTGAAGTAATCGCCCGAATTCTGTATCTTGAACAGCAGTTTGTCGCCCTCTTCTCCGTACTTGCCCATGAGCGTCGAGAGGTTTTCCATAGCCGGCGTTTCAATCTGCTTGAAGCCGAACAGGCGGAAAGCTTCCCGTATGGTGTCGAAGATATAATTTCTTTTGGACATTTCAACCGGTGAAAAGTCTCTTGTTCCCTTTGGTATTGCTGGTTTTGTCGCCATATTCTTAATTAATCACGTCGGTTTAAGTAAATCATCACATAGTACATCAATGTCGCCAATGACGACAATGCCGCTACGACATATGTATATGCCGCTGAACGCAGTGCGCTTGTAGCGAATCTCTGGTTCTGCGAGTTGGTTATGCCTGTAATCTGCAGCCAAGCGAGGGCTCGTCTGCTGGCGTCAATCTCGACAGGAAGCGTGATGAAGCTGAACAGGGTGGTAGTGGCGAACAGTATAATGCCTGCGAGCAGCAGCTGGGGCATGGTCTGTACTGTTATGATTCCTATCAGCAGCACCCATGACATTATGCCCGATGAGAACTGCACGACAGGAACGAGCGCCGACCTCATTTTTAGCGGCGCATACGCTCTGGCATGCTGCAATGCGTGACCGCACTCGTGAGCGGCTACGGCTGCGGCCGCGATGCTTGCCGAATTGTATACGCCGTCACTCAGGTTTACTGTCTTTGTGGCAGGGTTGTAGTGGTCGGTAAGCTTGCCGGGAGTCGATATTACCCTCACGTCGTATATGCCGTTGTCATGCAGCATCTTTATTGCTATATCACGCCCTGTCAAGCCAATAGGCATCTTCGAGAATCTCTCGAACTTGTTCTTTAGGTTTGCCTGTACTATGTAGCTTATGATAGCGATTCCGAAAAATACTATCAGATATGTATAGTCATAACCTGCTGTAGCGTATGTTGTTGTCAGAAACATATTATTCCTAATTAGATATTTCTTATGATAGTCTGGTCACGGTCGGGCCCGATAGAGAGATACTTTACAGGAACGCCGAGCTCGTCTTCAAGGAACTTTACATAATCCTTGAACTCAACAGGCAACTCCTCTTCTGTTCTCAGTTTTGTAAGGTCGGTTTGCCAACCCTTTATCTCGGTATATACGGGTTCTACGCCCTCGACGTCATACGGCATGTAGGTCAGTGTCTCGCCGTTCTTCTTGTACGCCACGCATGCCTTTATTGTCGGGAAGGTGTCAAGGACGTCGCTTTTCATGAGAATGAGGTGCGTAACACCGTTTATCATAATGGTGTACTTGAGCGCTACAAGGTCTATCCATCCGCAACGGCGTTCACGTCCTGTAACGGCGCCGTACTCATGTCCTCTGTCGCGCATCTCAGCGCCGGTCTCGTCGAACAGTTCTGTCGGGAATGGGCCGGAGCCGACACGTGTGCAGTACGCCTTAGTTATGCCATAAACGTTGCCTATTCTGTTCGGAGCCACGCCCAAGCCCGTGCATGCTCCTGCACAAACGGTGTTCGATGATGTCACGAACGGGTAGCTGCCGAAGTCCACGTCGAGAAGGCTGCCTTGCGCGCCCTCGCAAAGGATAGACTTGCCCTCGTTCATCAGGTCGTTAATAAGCTGCTCGCTGTCGATAAGGCGGAACTTCTTGAGGTATTCGATGCCTTCGAACCACAACCGCTCCATTTCGGTAATGTCATAGCTGTAGTCCATGTCCTTCAGTATCTTCTCGTGACGGGCCTTCGCTTGAGCGTACTTGCTCTCGAAGTTCTCGAGGATATCGCCGACACGCAAGCCATTACGGCTTATCTTGTCGGTGTATGTGGGACCGATGCCCTTGCCTGTAGTGCCCACCTTAGCGTCGCCCTTAGCAGCCTCGTATGCAGCATCGAGAATCCTGTGCGTAGGCATTATAAGATGCGCTTTTTTGGATATGAAAAGGTTTTTTGTCAGGTCGTAACCGGCCTCGAAAAGGCTCTCGGCCTCGCCTTTGAACAAAGCGGGGTCAAGCACTACTCCGTTACCTATGATGTTTGTCTTCTCGCCCTGAAAGATGCCCGAAGGTATTGAACGAAGCACAAATTTCTTTCCGTCAAATTCGAGCGTATGTCCGGCATTCGGTCCGCCCTGAAAGCGTGCCACAACATCGTAAGCAGGCGTAAGCACGTCTACAACCTTTCCTTTACCCTCGTCGCCCCACTGGAGGCCCAACAGTACGTCTATATTCTGTTTCATTGTCCTTTATTTTTGTTCATTCGTGTCTTGCGTCGCTTCATAGCCTGGCGGCATCTGTTGCATATTCCGTAAAGATACAACGAATAATGGGTTAAATGAAATTTCTTGATATTCGCAGTTATTGTCTCTTTTATGTTTATATTGTTTATCTCGGTTACCTTGCCGCACTTTGTGCATATCATGTGTCCCTTTTCGCTTCCGTAGCACCTTTCGTACTTAGATGTGTTTCCGAACTGGTGATGTATCACAAGGTTTGCGTTTATAAGCAGCGTAATGGTGTTGTATACCGTAGCCCTGCTTACCCTGAACTTCTCCTTTTCGAGCATCTGCAGCAAGTCGCAAATCTCAAAATTGCCGTTTATTGAGTATATGGCGTTGAGAATGGCATATCTTTCGGGCGTGCGCCGATACCTGTTCTCTTTCAGATACTCGGTGAAAATGTTGTTTACTGTCTCAATAGTCTTGCTGTTGTCCATTCCTTTCCGGAGAATTCACTATACAAAGTTATCTCTTTTTCTTTATTATATATGTAGAAACACCTTTAAAATTCTATAAAATGTTCATACAAAGCAAAAACCGGCATTATGAACCGGTTTTGCAAGGCTTTTCGTGAAAACGGCCTCGCCGTGTGTCGATAGCGTGTTGCGGAGTTTCAATTCTCAAGGCTCTGGCTGTAGTGTATCAGCGAATTGCGTGCAGCCAGAATTACAGTCTTTCTCGTGTCGCGGCTTTCAATATTCTCGGCAATTTTCAAATATGCCTCTTTTTCTTCTTCGTTCAGCTTTGTGCCGCTCCGCATCAGGTGCGACAAGGTCAGGAATCCGCAGTATCTGAACATTCCTTCTTCACGTGCCAACCATTCTGTCGCTCTCTTTGCTGCATCGGGCAGCCTGCATAAAATTGTCATTGCAAGGTGGTCGGCAATTTCGGTGAACGGAGCTTCGTTTATCCATTTCTCGGCGACTGCGGGGTAAGCCTCTTGCGGCAAGAGCATAATGGCAAGCATCTTACACTCTCTTATGTCGTCTTCCCACAGTTTTTTTGCAAGCTCTTCGTCTTTCAGGAACTTGGCGGCAATCATTTTCAAACGAGGAATCTCAACACCGAAGTTAATCTTGTAGCTGAGTCCCTGTTTGCGCTGGAGCGCGGAAACGACGCCGTTCATAGCCAAACGGAGTTCCTTCTTTATCTCTCTGCTCTTTTCGTGGGCAGTATTCTCTTCGTTCATTGCATGCGGTATCATTTTGCAGCTGTGTGTCTTTTGCGGTAGCTGTTAGGAGTCTCGCCCATTATGCGGTAGAACGACGCATAGAACGATTGGCGGTTAGCGAATCCCACAACAGCACCTATCTCCTCAATGGTCATGTCGGCATATCTCTTGTCGGTCATGCGGTGAAGAGCCTCCCTTATGCGGTATTCATTGACAAGACACGAAAAGTTCGTGTTGAAACGTGAGTTTATGACCGCAGATATATATCGGGTATTGGTCTTAAGCTCTGCTGCAAGCTCCTTTGCCGAAAACTCTTTGTTGCGGTATCTCTTTTCAATAACGATGAAGTTGAGAATTTTTTCATACAGCTCATCGGCAAGCTCCGCGCGAATCAATGAGCGATAGGCTGCATTCTTCTCCTTTTTTTCCTTAATGTTGTAAGGGGTTGTTGATTTTTCTGCCATAGTCAATTTTTCAATGTTCCCCCAAATATAAGGCTATTTTGTTAAATAAAACCATAAAGTGTGAAAAAATACCTCAAAATGGTAAAAATGTGTTACAATGTGCCGGTTCGTGCAGAATTTGAAAGCGGCAGCCATGTTGCGGATTGTCTTTTCAGTCACTTATGTCAGCGCTTTTCGGGCTTTCGCCTTTAAGCCTTTCGGCCTCAAGCCTGCTTCGTCTCGACAGCTCTGTACGTCCCAGCTTGCCGTAAAGAATAGACTGAAGAGTGTAGTAATTAGCGTTGTCAGGCTCCAGAGATATGGCCTTTTCGACATCCATCAACGCAAGTTCGTTCCAGCCGAGCGCCCTTTCCACATCGCTTCTTGCTATGTAGTATTCGGCTTTCTGCGGGTGTTGCTCAATGAGCAGAGCCAACAGCGTGAGGCTCTCGTTGTATTTCTTCTCTTTTTTATACAGCATGGCAAGTCCTAACTGTACATTCTCGTTGTTTGGCTCAATACGGAGCAGGCTTCGGTAGTCGGCCCTCGCCTTCTCGAACTCGTCCATTTCGGAATATATGCTTGCCCTGAAGAAAAGCGCCCCCGTGTTGCCGGGCTCCTTATCTAATATATAATTATAATCCCTGAGCGCTGTTTCAAGGCTGTCGAGCTGCATGAGAATATTCGCCCGCTGCTGCACCAGTGTAATTTCGTCCGGGTCGTACTTTATGGCGGAATTATAGCTCGCGAGAGCCTTTCCCGTTTCGCCGCACATCTGCTGCGAGTAGGCGAGGTTCGCATACGAGTAGGCCTTTTCCGGGTCGCTTTCCCCCAATCTGGTCGCTTTTTCGAAGCATGCGGCAGCTTCTTTGTAATTATGTTTCAGTATATGTCTTATGCCGTCGTTGCACAGGGCGCGGAACTGTTGCGAGAACATTGTCTGTGTCAGTGCGAGCAATAGAAAGGTTATAATCAATCTCATATGTAATAAGGCTTTTCGTGTTCGTTCGCTAATATAGCACATTAATTGATAAAGCTCTGCACTTGATTTAAAACTTTAAAACATTATAACAGTTTTTGTGTTTTTGTAATTAAAATAGCAATATAGCATTTGAAGATTGTGAATAAATTTCTTATCTTCGCACAGCAATTGCAAAAGAGCGGTTCATGCCTTAGTAGTTCAATGGATAGAATAAGGTCCTCCTAAGACTTAGATTCGGGTTCGATTCCCGACTGAGGTACACAGAAAGCGAGATTGTATTCAATCTCGCTTTCTGTGTACCGGTGAGCCTGTTGATCGGGAGCGGCGAAGGTATCTGTGCCGCTCGTTAATCATTTCCTGTTCATCGTTAATCCTCTATCATCTTGCGAGCGAGAACTTCATGCTCACGCCGAAGTCTGTTGTCGATGTCGGGTATGAGTTCGCCGAAATGAGCGGTATGGTCTTCTGTCGGTCAAAGTAGAGGCTGAACGTAAGCGTCTTGCTGTATGCGTAGTCGGCCGTGAGCGAATAGTTGAACGACTTGTTGCCGCTTGTCGCCTGTGTCGTGCCTTTATCTATGCTGCGGCAAACCGACGAACTGTTCTTGAACGAGAAGTCGGCACGTATGTTAATGTCGTTGCCGCTGCCCGACTTGCTCTCTTTCTTGCTCTTGCTCGCTTTCTTCCCGCCGTTCAGGAATTTGAGGTTTACAATTTTGTAGCCGATGTTGAACGCTATCTCTTCGGAGCTTGTCTCGACAAGCTGTATCGCTGTTACGCTCATGTTAAGTGTTCTTGACTTGATGTACTTTCCTCCAACGGTAAGGTTGAAGTTCGTAGTGACGTCAAGTCCTATCAGCGGCGAGAAAGCCTCGTTTATCGACACTGCGCCTACATTGTATCTTCCGCTCGGAACAGGCAGTCCGGTAGTGGTGCTGTTCACGAAGCCTATGCCCTTTGAGTACTCCATGTATGTGGCATAAGTGCTGTATGAACCAACAGCATACACGCTTTTGTAGCCATGCTCTATGTTCACGCTCTTGAAGTATTTCTTAAGGAATTCGAGCTTGGAGAGTCCCGAATATTTTATCTTCCAGTTAGGCAGCAGCCGGAACATTTCAGGGAATATGCCGTTGCCTTTGATACCTGTGTATGTGTCAAGGAAGGCGGGTATCATCACATCGGCAGAATATTTGTTCACGCCGCCGTTTGCCGCATCGTAGTTCTCTCCCGCAAGCGTGCTTGACGCAGGGTATTTGGTTCCTTGGTAAAGTCGCTCTCTCTTCTGACGGTACGCTTCGATGTTGTTCACGAAGTTGTCGTAAACAGCCGACTTGTATCCGTTCGCCGCATTGCCTCCGCCGAACGAGCTGCCGATGGTTATTGTTGTCATGTTAAGGCCGCCCGACTCGTTGAACGGCATGCCCTCGTACATGAACTGTACGCTCTTGCTGTTGTTGCGTGTCCAGTTGGCGTTTAGGTCTATCTTGAAATCCCTCATAGGCTCAAGGGTCACTCTCACCTGCAGGTCCTCTGCAGCTGTAGACGACGCCTCTGAAGCCACGCTGTCGCTGCGCAGCAGCCAGCTGTTTCGGTGCGCTTTCTGCAAGAAACTGTCATCGGTAAAACCGAACGCGAAGTCAAGTCCCGGAGCATACACGCCGTTGATCTTGTTCTGTCCGAATATGTCGCCTGTTGTCGGCAGGAATCCCGGCAGGCTCATGGCGTATGCATTGCTGTAGTTCACCGACACGTTACGCACGAGCATCAGGGCTCTTACGGGGTACTGCATGGCCAGCGCGAACTTGCTGCGTTCTCCATTGTCTGCCTTTGGCAGAATAGTGACTTTAACGTCTATGCTGTCGTTGTTTTTGATAAGTATCTTGTTATCGTCAATTACCTTGTACTTGAGACGGTATTTCTCGCCCTTCTTAGTGCGTGCGGTAATCTCGAACTTCTTGCTCTTGAGATTGTGCTCAACGGTCACGGTCGTGTCTTTGCGAATCTCAATCTCCTTCACGAACGGCTTCACCTTCTTAGGCTTAGGCTTGCGTACATTCGCCTTGCGCTTGTTGCTTGCGAAGCGTTTGTTCGTCTCCTCAAGGTAAGGTATAAGGTTGTACAGTTTCTCTAAACTGAGGGTCGCCTTTGCCGTAACATTTCGTTTGTTCGAAACGTTATTGCCGAAGTTCACTCCCGAAATCGTGTTTCCTCTCTGCCAATTGTATGTAGCCGAGTAGCTGACGTCTGCCGCCAGCCATTCGAATACGGGTACCTTATTGAGCGGCAGGCTGTACGATGCGGTAAAGTTCTGCTGGTAGCCGAGCGGCGTTCCGAAGTCGGCAAGGCTGTGCTTGACAGAGTCCTTCCACATCTCATATTCGTTGGGGTACATCGCTTTGTTCACCGGGACAAAGGGCTCTTCTACCTCGGCGTTCGTTCCTGTGTTGAGGCTCATCCTGAGGTTTGTGGTGGGATCCCACTTTATCGAGAAGGCGCGGTTCCAGTAGAACTGCTGAGAAAAAGTAAGCGGTATATCGTTGCTGCCTGCAACGGCATTGAGGTCTCTTCGCTGTATCTCATGGTAGGTACGTGTCATGTCTGTGCTGAGGGCCAATGTCTGCGGCAACGGGTTCACTCCCCAGTCTTTCATTATTTTCAGCCACCTTGACTTGTTCTTCATCTTGCCGAATGGCTTTATGGTCTTTATGGGGCTTGAATAGTTGTAGGCTATCGATGCTTTCCAGTTCAGCCTGTTTTCCCAGCTTATGGTGCTTCCGCTGTTGTCGGTGCTTGAGCGTGAATAGCTGAAGCTGATGTTCGCCGGGTCGTACGGCATGGACTTCTTGCTGCTTATGTTCACCTTTGCGTTGCTGACGCTGAAGTTGTGTGTTCTTGAACGAACCTCGGCTATGTTCTTTATCGAGTCTCTTCTCTCGTCGTCATATGTGTCGAGCATGTCGCTGAGCATTATGTCGGTGTCGAACGGGCTGTAGAGAGGCGATGTCACCTCATCGGTGAACGAGTAGTAGAGAGGCACCGATACCTTGAACGACTTCGGCAGCAGGCGGCCTGCGTTCATGGAGCCCGTGAGCGAATATTTGTAGTAGTCGTCGGTGCTGCGTGCCGAAAGCTTGTCCTCAAGGCCGCCGAAGCCGGCTGTCTCAATCTTTCCTTGAGCGGCGAACTGGGCGATGTCCGACAGCTTCAGGTTTAGATTGCCCTGCGCCGCCCATCCGCTTTTGTTGCTGAAGCCGAGCAGACGCATCTCATTGACCCATATAATGGCCGACTTGTTGCTTGCGCTGTTGTTGCGTACTCCAATCATCATCACCTTTATCTGTCCGAGCGACGGGCTGCCGACAATGCTTATCCTGTTCTTAGGAGTCTCTTCGTCGTATTCGCTGTATATGGCGGTGTTGGTTACGCCTTCGGCATTGTTGTTGCGCAGCGTGTTGCGTCTTACCTTGACGTCGGTGAGCTTGCTCAGCTTAATGTCAATCATGTTTTCCTGAGGCCATACTGCGGTCATGGCGGCAGTGCTGTTGCCGTCATACGAGCCGTGAGGCGTGAGCTGCAGAGGAATTTCGTACTCGTAGTAGTTGCTCTTGTAGTCGGAGCCTAAGCGTACGAACAGCGACACGTCGTTGTTGCTCAGCTGTGTGGCGTCGGCCTCGGGCGCCTCGGCGTGTATGTATAGCTGTATACGTTCATACTGGCGTATGTCAAGGTTGCTCTTCTTGTATACCGCCCTCGACTCCTTGCTGCCCAGGTTGTTGATGTTCAACGCAAGAGCCTGTTCGTTGTCCTGTCTCAATTGCGGCTGGCTCGGGTCTATGATTCTTGTTACGCCCGGGGGCAGCACGTAGTTTACCGGCTTTCTGTCGCCATGTTCTTCAATGCTTACCGCCGACGTCGTGAACTCGCCCGATATTGTCGGAGATGTGTTGTTCTTCGATGCTATCGGTTGCTGGTAAGGACGCCATGTGCCTCTAACAAGCTGCATCGTCGCAAAACGCAGGGTTACGGGCTTGGCGAACGATGTCATAAACATTCGTATGAAGCGTATCGAGGTGAAGTCACGTATCGAGCCTACAGCCTTTTCATACTCTTCGATAGGGATGCGGAACTTGTACCAGTTCACGCTCTCGGTCTTTCCGTTACGCAGTTTGGTGGTTACGGTACGTTTGTCGGTTATGTAGTTGCGGCCTACATGCATATCTTCGGGACGCAGCGAAACCTTATACTGGAAAAAGTTCTCGTACTCGTCCATCGTGAAGTCCTGGTTGGCATCCTCAATGTCGGGAGTCGATTTCGCGGCGCTGCTGAAGGTGGTGCCCGACGACTCCGGCGAGTTGCCCTCGGTGTTGTTGAAGTATTTGTATCGCTCTATGATGCTCTTCTCGACTGCGTCGTAATCGCCGCCTCTGAAGTAGTGGTAGTCGTCACCGGCGGGGTCGTTGGCAATGCTGTCGTATACCTCCTGTCTCACGCGCCCCTTCAATGCGTCGAGGAAATTCCTGTAGACAGGGAACTGCGCTTCGTCGCTGCTGCTCAATCCGTCCAAGCCCGCATCCTGCTGCTCTCTGCTGCCCGAATTGTTGTCAAAAGCGTACACGAGACTGGTCGTCAGAGGCACACGGCCCCATGCGGTCTCCTCATATTCGTAAGTGTTTCCTGTCGCAGGCAAGCCGTTCTCGAAGAACTTCTTGCCGTCCTTAAGAATGTCTTCCGACACTTCGCCTAAGTTAAAATAGAGGTCGCCGCCCATGCCGGTCTGTTCGTATATGAACGGGTCGAGCAGCCAGAACTCGAGGTACTGTATATTGGCGCTTTCGAAGTCGGTTGTCGTCAGCTGGCGTGTGATGCCGCCCCAACGCCTTTCGGGGTTGTTGAGCTTGCCGTTGAAGTCCATGTCGGTGTCAAGGTTATATGGACCACGCTCGTTGGGGTAATAGGTGACGTCGAAAAGCGACATTGTCGATGACTCTCCGAATGTCGATTCTTTGTTGGGATACAGCTCTCTCTCGTACACCTCACGCACGTAGTGGTTTGACAACTGTTCCATATCGCTTTTTATATGTGCCGGCGTCAGCGATGAACTGCGGCGCGTGAAGAGCGGGTCTATGGTATACCAACTTATGCGTGCGCGGTCGTACCCTGTACGTACGTCGTTAATAAGGTTGCTGTAGGGCATTCCGCTCGGTATGGAGGAAAGCTGCCATTGCGACGGCGACTTGAGGTCTATGCCGTTCTCGGTACTTTCGAAGTCGTCGATGTAGGACGCTTCGCTCTGAACATGCTTTGACGTGCCGGCCTCAAGCCTCGCAAACTCTGCCGAAATGCTTATCGAAGAGGGCTCGGTACAGCTTATAAGCGGCAAGCGGTCAATCATATTGGTGAGCCATTGGCTCTGCTTCTTCCACGATAGGTTAAAACCCCAAAGGAAGTTCTGCAACGGCTCAGAGCCCATATCTACCTTTGTGGTAAGAGGCTTTTCGGTAAGCGACATGAGCGTACCGCCGAACTTGAAGTCGTCGGAGAAGTCGTATTTCCAATTAAGGCCAAGCACGGTCTTTCGCTGCATGTTGAACAGTGTGTTGCTCTCGAGCGACACCTGTACGTCGGTCCCGGCATCAATGATGCCTTGGTTGAGAATGGTGACAGTTCCCGACGAGTAATCGACCTGATAATCGCTGTTCTCAACAAGGGTAACGCCTCCGGCAGTCACTACGACAGAGCCTTTGGGTATGTTTGTAGCCCCTGTCTCTATGATATTCGCCGCAGAGCCTGTAAATTCTCCGATAAGGTAGAACTTGTCTTTCTCGGCAATCTGTTTGGCCGTTGTTTTTGTAGAGTCATAAAGCTCGTTGAAAACGTACTTTTCGGCAATGTCGTCGTTGTTTATCCTGCTTTTCAGGTATTCGCCGAACGGTTCGACCGAAGGAAAGAATATTCGGCCCGACGATGCATCGACCGTGTACCCCGGGATAAAGTCGAATATGCCGTTGGAATTCTCCTTGCTGTTGTTGCTGTCGAGACGGTCGAGGTTGAGCAACTGAAGCAGGGTCTTGCTTTTCAGGTTCTCTTCGGGCAAGTATGTGATGTTCGTTCCGAGGCTGTCGCTCGCGTAATATATATCGAGCTTGAAATCGTTGCTCTTGAGGTTGCGTGTTTCGAGAGAATAGACATTCTTCATCATCAAGTCCCAGCATCCGTTCTTGGGAGAGCAGGCGTTAGGCTTCAGCAGCTTTACAAAAAGCGTCGATTTCGACTCGTTCACGTCGTTCGAGAACTCGCCGACTTGAAACGTGCGTCCGCCGTACGTGAACTCATACGCAACGGCAAGCACCTCGTCGGCTCTCAGGGCTGTCTTCAGCGAAATGAAACCAAGTTCTTTGTTTAGGGTATATTCCGACGAAGAGAGCAGGCGGGCGTTCGACAGCTTTTCGTAGTCGAGTCCGCCGTTCATGCCGTCTATGCCGCTCATGACATTGTTCACCTGGTCGAAATCACGTATCGCCGAGTAGTTGCCTGTCATAGCCGAATAGAGGTCGTTGGCGCCGTTGAATGGAACATTGATGTCGCTCTGCACGTTCCACAGCGGGTTGCTGATGTGCCTGCTTTCGGCAATGTCGGTAAATGCTATGATATTGCGCGGGTTGCTGTAGTCGCTAGTCTTGTTTGTCACCCAAACCTCGATGCGGCTGATGTTCACGCCCGACAGAATGGTAGGCAGCTGTGACATCGCACGATCATAGTTGTCACGGAAGTAGTGCGCGAGGAAAAAATGCTTGTTCTCGTCGTAGTCGGTAATCTCAATCTCGTACGTCGTGAGCTGCGTGCCTCCTTTTGAACTTACTGAATTCGTGCTTGACGTCTTTTGCGACACCACCGTCTGCAGCAGCAGCTTGCCGAACTGAAGGTCGGCTCTGATACCGAAGAGCGACGATGCGCCTCGTATGAGTCCTGAATTGGTGGGGAACGAAACGTTGCCGGCCTCAAGCAGTTTTATTATCTCGTCCTCTTTGCCGTCATATTTCAGTCCAATTTTCTTTGCGTCGTAGCTGAACGTGGCTTCGGTGTTGTAGTTGAAGTCCATGTTCATCTTGTCGCCGACGCTTCCCCGGAGGTTAATGTTTATCTTTTCGTCAAAGTCGAAGCTGTTGGTCATGCGACTGCGTGACGGCAACGATGGGTTGTCGATGGTCTGGATTGAATATCCTATCTTCAGTTCCGCATTGCCTTGTGTCTTTATTCGTACACCGCCGGGGCCGAATATCTTTTCGGCAGGGCCCAGGTCAAAGTGCATGTCGGTGAAGTCGAACTTTCCCTTCTTGCTGGCGTTTTCCCATTCCTCGAAGTTTTTGTTCCTGAAATAGCTCTGCATCGACTTCCTCTCCTGCCACTTTGAATACTCCTCAGGGCTCAGCAGCGTCGGCGTGCCGAGCAGGGAGCCGCCTTTGAGACCCGTACTTATGCTGTATGTATTGTCCTCTTCGTTGTATGTGGTGTCAGTTACGATGTTTTCGGGGTCTTTAAGGTCTAACGAATGACGTTTCGCACTCTCGTATGTCTGCGAAACGGTCTCGGCAACAGGGTAGCGTGCTTTTACGGTATCCTCTATGACTTCAGCCTTGTGTCTTCTCTTTATTGAATGACGCACCAAGTCCTTGCGTGAGACCTCCTGTGCATATATATTCATACATGCAAACAAAAGGACCAGCAATGCGAACGTGTGTTTTTTCATAGGCGCGTCGTGCAGTTCTTTAGAGTTGTTTCAATGCGAGCTTTATAACCTGCTCGATAGTCGCTGCTGGCTCGTTCTTGATAATGGACTGAACGACCTTGTTGGCCGGAGCTGAGGGGAAGCCGAGCATGACAAGTGCCGAAACGGCGCCCTCGACGACATCGTTGTTTACCGTTGCGGAGACAGTCGTGCCTGTTGTCTCGGCGCCTATGCCTTTGATTTTGTCTTTCAGCTCAATGATTACTCTCTGCGCAGTCTTCAAGCCGATACCCTTGACGCTTTTGATAGCAACCTCGTTGCCTGTCATTATGGCCTCGCAGAACTCGTTTACGGTAAATGCCGAAAGAATGGTGCGTGCGGTGTTGCCGCCGATGCCCGAAACCGATATCAGCAGAAGGAATAGCTCGCGTTCCTGCTTGTTGCTGAAGCCGAAGAGCTGGTGCGTATCCTCTCTTATGACCTCGTAGATATACAATTTTGTCTCTTTCTTGCCTTGAAGCGTGCTGTATGTGTTCAGCGTGATGCTTGTCTCATAGCCTACGCCGCAGCACTCGATTATCGCTGTTGCCGGTGTCAGTTCGGCGATTTCTCCCTTTAGATACTCTATCATGATATTTTTCTTTTATACTTTTTACAAAACGACGTTTTTGCCCCTTTATTGTAGCAGGCGGTCTTTTTTTTATAATAACATATGCATATAACAGTCCCCTTTCCTCTCGAAATATGATTTTATCGCTATTGGCAACAGATGGCCTCAATGAGAAATAAATAAATTATCCCCGACACAGATGCCGGGGATAATTCTTGTTGTATAATGCTTTACGCCTTGCTTCTTTTTATTTCCAGAACTTGCGTGCAGTGCTTTATTACCGCAGGGCGGTGCGTAACAAAGATAAGCGTCTTGCCATGCTTCTCGTCGGCGAGTCTCTGGAGCATTTTCTGCTCGGTCTCTTCGTCGAGGGCCGACGTCACTTCGTCGAAAATAAGAATGCTTCCTGAACGCAGTATGGCACGCGCGACAGCTATTCGTTGCGCCTGTCCTTCGCTGACACCGCCGCCGCTCTCGTTTATCGGGCTGTCAAGCCCGTTAGGCAGTTCAAAGACATAATCGGCACAAGCAGTGTGCAGCGCCTCTTTCATATCCTCTTCGGTAGCGTCGGGATTGCCCATGAGCAGGTTTTCCCTTATAGTGCCGCTTATGAGGCTGTTGCCCTGGGGGATATAAACAATATTGCCTCTTGTGAGCGTTGTAGCAGGTTTATGCTCCTTGTCGTTGTAAAGCTCTATATTGCCGCTGTCGGGCTTTATCAACGCTATGAGCAACCTTATGAGCGTTGTTTTTCCAGCTCCAGTCTCTCCTACAACAGCAGTGCGGCTGCCGGGAGGAAAGTCGTAGCTGAATTTCTCTATAATGCGGCGGCCATCGCTGCTGTATGCGAACGTTACGTCATTGAATCTCACGCCCGCAGTCTCTTTGAGGATGATGCTGTCGCCCTGCTCCTCAAGCGGTATCTCCTCAAGCTCGTAGAGCCTTTCGGCAGCGGTAAGCGATGATGCCATTCCGGGAATGTAACGGCTAAGGTCCATTGTGGGACGCTGTATAAGGCCTACAAGCTGAAGGTAGGCGGCCATAGTGCCGTATGTGATGATTCCGTCACGCAGTCCGCATACGCCCCAAAGGAACGCCAAAAGGTAGCCTGCCGCAAAGCCAAGCTGAATAAGGGTGAATGAGCCGAGCGAGAATACCGTACGGCCGGTAATCTGCCTCTGCAAAGTATCTTGCAGGTCGCCGATGCGTTCTTCTGTCGTAGCGTTCTGCTCCATTGTCTTTATGACCTCCTTATGCTGCAGGCTCTCCTGTATGACCGACTGTATATGGCTGTCGCTGTTGCGTACGTCACGGTTATATCTTCTCATCTTGCGTACGTACAGCCTGCTCATCACAAGGCATATCGGCAGAATTATTATTACTGAAACGGCCAATTCGGGGCTCATGCAGAAAAGCAGGGCGAACGACGCAATCAGCTGTACGAATACAACTATTGTGGCAGGAACGCTTTCCGTGATAAGCGACGTGATGTTGCTGACGTCGCCTTCGAGACGGTTCACAAGGTCGCCCGTGTGGCGTTTGTAGAGGTGCAGCCAGTCGCATTTCATCAGCCTTGAAAAGATGCTCAGACGCAGTTTGTTGCGTATCTTGTTGCCTGTGACCGAGTGTATCCAACGGCTTGCGATACGTGAAAATATTTCAACAAGCATCAATGCTCCTATTGCAATTCCTGTCAATGTGAGAGAGCCTTCAGTTTCGCCGGTGGCAATGTCTATCGCATGCTTGCACGCAAGTACCCATAGCAGCTGGCAAACGACATCGGTCAGCCCGATTATTGTGTTTGCGACAGCCTGGCTTTTGGCTCCTTTGGAGTTATTCCATAGCCATTTGCCGAGTGTCTTTGCCGGTATATGATTTTCGCTCATTCTACTCTGTTTTGCTTGTTTTGAGCAAAGATAGTGCAAATGAGTGAGATACAAATGCAAATTTGATGTTTTTCGACGAATGCCGCCTATCTTCGCTATTTATAGCAAATATATAAAAATTATTTCTTAACGTTCTCATTTATATGTAAAATCAGTACAACAGCCGTCTTTGACGCATTAATTTTGAAAAAGAGATTATTGTTTCGCCGACATTTTATATATTTGCGCCAAGCACAAACTGCTGTCACGATAAAACAGAGAACTTATGAAAAAATATTTTACGACTTTGTTCGCATCACTCATCGCGATGCTGATCTTCTGCGGGTGCAATGCCGGTGAAAATTTCGATGAAAAGGGCAAAATTACGCAAGATTTCAATAAACGTCGAGCTGCTGTCGGCAATGACTCCTTTTTTGAGATTTTTGACAATGAACTGCAAGGCGAGCGTCTGCAGGCGATGCAGTTCCTTTATGCATACATGCCTCTGCCCGACATGGCCGATTACAGCGGTGAATACTATCTGAAGAATGTCGATTACGCTCTCATGGCCCGCAACGAGATGCCGTGGGGGACAAAGGTGCCCGTCAGGGAATTCCTTCACTTCGTGTTGCCAATAAGGGTGAACAATGAAGACATGGACACAAGCCGCATGGTATTTTATAATGAACTTAAGGACAGGGTGAAAGGCTTGTCGATGCGTGATGCGGTCCTTGAGGTCAATCACTGGTGTCACGAAAAGGTAACGTACACTCCGAGCGACATAAGGACAAGTTCTCCGTTGGCTTCGGTGCGTACCGCTTACGGCCGCTGCGGCGAGGAGTCTACATTTACTGTCGCGGCCCTGCGTTCTGTCGGTATCCCGGCAAGGCAGGTCTATACTCCGCGTTGGGCGCATACTGACAACAACCATGCCTGGGTCGAGGCGTGGATAGACGGAAGCTGGCATTTTCTTGGAGCTTGCGAGCCCGAGCCGGTACTCGACCTCGCCTGGTTCAATGCTCCGGCTTCACGAGGCATGCTCATGCATACCAAAGCGTTCGGCAGCTATGACGGCCCTGAAGAGGTTTTGAGCGTCACGCCTTGCAATACCGAAATAAACGTGACAGGGAATTACGCTCCGGTGGCGACTACGACGGTCGCAGTTGTGGATAGCGACGGCAAACCTGTAAAAGCGACCGTTGAATTCAAAATATATAATTATGCCGAATTCTTCACGGCTGCTACAAAAGTATGCGATGAAAAGGGAATAACCTCAATTACTTCAGGCTTGGGCGACATGGTTGCTTGGGCCTCATTCGACGGCAAGTTCGGCTTTGCTAAGTTCACGGCAGGCAAGGACAAGAAGGTAACAGTCACGCTTGACAAGAGTACCGGTTATACGGCGACCTTTGAGATGAATATTACTCCTCCGCAAGAGAGAAATACGGTTCCAGCGGTAACGCCTGAGCAGGCTGCCGAGAATGCATGCCGCTTTGCCCGTGAGGACTCTATCAGAAATGCCTACGTAGCGACGTTCCCCACCGAGGCTGATGCTGTAGTCCTTGCAAAGGAACTTGATTTGGATGCTTCGGCTGTCGCGACCCTGCTCAAGCAGTCGCGCGGTAATCATCGAACAATATCCGAATTTCTACGCAACTGCCCTGCAGAGGGGCGTGAAAAGGCAATGGCGTTGCTCTTTGCGCTCACCGACAAGGACCGTCGCGACGTGTCGCCTGAGGTGCTTGACGATCACCTGCCGGCAGCTCTCAAGGATGTGGACAATGATTGCAGTACAATATATTTGAACTACGTCGCCAATCCCCGTGTCAGCAACGAGATGCTCACTCCGTACCGTTCATTCTTCGCCAATGCAATAACCGAGGACGAGGCCGATGAATACAGGGAAAAACCCGAACTGTGGGTTGCATGGTGCCGTGATAATATCGCTGTAGATGACGCATGGAACCCGCTCTCGCTCTGCATGTCGCCTAAAGGCGTATGGGAAATGCGCAAGGCCGACGCCCACTCGCGTGACATCTTCTTCGTGTCGGCGGCCCGAAGCATGGGCATCGCCGCCCGCATCGACGAGGTGACAGGAAAGGTGCAGTACCGTACGAACCTGAATTATGACAATGGCAGGTGGATCGATGTGAACTTCGAGGCACAAGAGAACAAGAACGCTCCGCAAGGAACTCTGAAGGCTGTTTTCAAGCCCTCTGCGTTCATTGACAATCCCAAGTATTACTCTCATTTCACAATATCAAAGATAGTGGACGGACGTCTGCGGCTGCTCAACTATCCCGAAGAGGCGACCACATGGGAATCGCTCCTAAAGGAGGGCACTCCTCTCGACACGGGCGATTATCTCATGATGACAGGCACACGCATGGCCGACGGCGGCGTGCTTGCGCATCTTACATTCTTTACGGTGGAGGAGGGCAAGCCTCTTACGATAAACTATGTGCTGCGTGAGAGCAGCGAACGTCTGCAGGTCATCGGTGACTTCAACAGCGAGAACCTTTTCTATGACACAACAGAGAATCGTGAGCGTTCGTTGCTGTCGGCGACAGGACGCGGTTACTATGTGATAGCTCTGATAGCTCCGGGCAGCGAGCCTGTGAACCACTTCTTGCGTGATGTAATGCCGTACAAGGATGATTTCGAGAAGTGGGGGCAGAAGATGGTGCTTCTCTTCCGTGACCGGAACGAGGCAGGCCGCTTTGTGAATGACTTCCCTCAGCTGCCTTCGACGGTGGTGTGGGGAACGGATATCAACGACAGAATTTACAATGAGATAGTAGCCAATATGAAGCTGAAGAACCCTAACCGTCCCGTGATACTTGTCGCAGACACCTTCAACAGGGTAGTGTTCATGTCGCAAGGCTATTCTATCGGTCTCGGCGAGCAGCTTGTAAAGGTCATTAAGCAGTTGAGCGAGTAATGTTCGTGCCGGTAGCCCCTGAAGCGTTGGTCGAGGAGCTGTATCTCCACTATGGATATACAGTACCTTTGGACTACGCTATGAACTATATCGAAATGAACGAATATGCGACCGTAGACGATTTTCACTACTGGCTGCAGTCGTTGGGGTAGAGATGCTATCGCGTAATGAACGTTTTGTCGTGTCAATTTTATTGCGGTGAAAACGATGATACCATATGCCGAATCTCGATTAGCAGCAAAGGTAATGGCAGTTTTTATCGTATCGCCTCGACAATTTTCCTAACCTCTTCTTCGCAGGTCTCCTTGCGGGCGTATTCGTCGCTGTCGGGGTTGCCCATGCTCACTCCGCTGTGTCGGAATTTCATGCCGCTGCCTACGCTCTTGCGTGCCGAAGCATGAATCTCTGTCGCTCCTGTCTCGGCGATGATTCTTGCGGCGTTGCCGCTGTTCACTCCGCAGCCCGGCATAATGATGATGCGTCCGTCGGCTTGCTTTATGAGTTCTTTGAGCTGTTGGATGCCCTCTTCCGCTGTCGCCGCCTGCCCCGACGTGAGTATTCTGTGGCATCCTAAGGTAATTATATCTTCGAGGGCCTTGCGAGGGTCACGGCACATGTCGAACGCTCTGTGGAATGTCACGCTCATCCCCTCTGCCGCTTTCACAAGCCTTTCGCATGTGGCGGTGTCGATGTCGCCATCGGCAGTCAGGGCGCCAATGACAACGCCGTTGGCGCCTAACCGTCGGCATGTGCGTATGTCGTGCTCCATGCATGCTATCTCATACTCGTTGTAAAGGAAATCTCCTCCTCGGGGGCGAATGATGACATTCAGTGTCAGCCCCTCGACCTTGCGGGCCTCGGCGATGACTCCCTCGGACGGGGTAGTGCCGCCGATCTCAAGCGCAGCGCACAACTCAATGCGCTCGGCTCCGCCGTCGCGTGCCGCAATAGCACTCTCTACGCTTCCTGCACAAATTTCAAGTATAGCCATGATGTTAAAGGTGAAACCTTCGACAGTGCCGGTAGCAATCGGTCATGCGTAGTGCCGCAACGTGGCATCGCTTGGGTTGCGGTCAGACGGCATTTTCAAAGGTCAAAATTGTTTAGTGGATTATTATTTGGTTACAAACTCCACAATATAATCAATACCCTCAGGAACTTCGTTGAAAAGGAGCTTTATGCCCTCTTTTGTCTTCTTGAACTTGACGGGTTTCTTGTCGGTATACGTGAACGCTTTTTTAACCTTGCAGTCAAGCGGGAGCATGAGTTCTTTCTCTTTGCAGTCGAATATATGCACGAACAATCGGTTGCCCTTGCGGGTCGTCACGCCCCACTCCTGAGCGGGAATGTCGCCGGCTGTAGTGGCATATACCGTCTCGCCGTTGGCACGCAGCCATTCGCCCATCTCTTTCATGCGTTGCAGCGCTGCGGCAGGAAGCTCTCCGTTAGGCTGAGGACCTACGTTGAGCAACAGGTTCGCGCCTTTGCCGGCTGTGCTTATGAGCAGTCTGAGCAGTGTCTCGGTGCTTTTGTAGTTCTGGTCTACGAGCTTGTAGCCCCACATGCCGTTCATCGTCTGGCATGTCTCCAGCGGCAGGCGGCTTATGTCCTGTCCGCTGAGCCCGGCCTTGTTCTCGCCAGGGAGGTCACGCTCGAATATCTGTATGTCCTCGCCAGGGAACGGCACTTCGTGGTGGTTGTTGCCGATGAGGCATGCCGGCTGCAGGCGGTGTATCATGGCATACTGCTCGTCGAGCTGCCAGTTGAACGGTATTGTGTCCTGGTCACGGTCCCATTTGCCGTCGAACCATATCGCGCCAATCTTGCCGTAGTTGGTGAGAAGCTCTGTCAGCTGTTTGTTCATGAAGTCATAGTATGCCGGCCAGTCGGCTTTCTCGTTGTCACGGCCAATGACCTTTTGGCCTGTACGTCCGATAGGGTACTCGTCACGTGCCCAGTCGATGTGAGAGTAGTAAAGGTGCAGCTTTATACCTTGCTTGTGGCACTCGTCGGCAAGCTCTTTGATTACATCTCTGCCGAAGGGCGTTGCATCGACGATGTTGTAGCTGCTTTGCTCGGTATCCCACATCGAAAAACTGTCGTGGTGGCGGCTGGTAAAGCAGATATATTTCGCTCCGGCATCCTTTATAGCGGTAACCCATGCCTTAGCGTCGAAGCGATGCGGATAGAAGGCGTCGGCCGCTTTGGCGTATTCGTTCTTGTCGATAGGGTAGTTCTGCAGATACCATTCGCCTTGCGCGAACATGCTGTATATTCCCCAATGGATGAAAATGCCGAACTTGCTGTCGGCGAACTCCTGACGTGCCTGCAGATTCTCCGGCGTCGGGGTGTACTGCGCTTTCATTGCGGCAGGCAACGCAAAAAGTGAAATCGCTATAGCCGCAAAGGCTTTTCTGATAAAATTCATGGTTGTCTCGGGTTTTTGTTTTATTCGTCGTATGCAAAAATAGATTATGATTGTTAAAACCGCAAATTATTTCATCCCTTTCCTGCTTTTGCACAATTTTTGTTAAAGGCAGAACAAGTGCGTTTATAAAAATATTATTAAAGTTAGTTTTAAATATTAATTTGTATATTTTTGCGAAGTCAAACGGGCTATGCCCTTTCATTAAATTATGGAACAGAATTTTACAGGTATAATCATAGGCGCCGCGACATTTCTTGTAATCGGCTTCTTTCATCCGTTAGTGATAAAGGCTGAATATCATTTGGGAGTAAAATGCTGGCGGCTTTTTTTGCTGTCGGGCATACTGTTTGCTGTGCTGTCTCTGTTTGTCGCTAACGATATTCTCTCAATAATTTCGGGAGTCGTGGCTTTCTCTTCGTTCTGGAGTATCGGAGAGGTCTTTCAGCAGCGCAAGCGAGTGGAAAAGGGGTGGTTTCCGGCTAACCCTAAAAGAGCAAACAAAAAATAAAAAAACAAAAAACTATAACTGCAATATGAAAACTATGAAAGCAAATCTCTTGGCCATTATAATGGCTGTCGTTTCAATGTTTGCGCTGCCGGCGGCAACAACGGCGCAATCATTGTCTACGGAAAATATTTATCGGATCGAGAGTGTTTCTAACGGTTTGTATATATCAAACGGCGATAACAACAATAATGACGCCAAGATAATTTTCGCGGAACTTGACGAATCAAGTACAGGCCAGGAGTGGGTTGTTCGGGAGACCGGCATTAAGAATGTCTACGTTTTGGTCAATCCCAAGTCGGGTAAGGCTCTGGACATGGCTCCGACTGTCGGACGTCCGGTCCAATGGGATTTTGACACGACAAACCCTAATCAACGTTTCAGGTTTACGGAGGTCGAGGTGGGCGTATTCAAGCTTTCCAATGCCAATAGAACGTACGAGTATCTTGCGGCCGCATCGGACGAATATCCCATGATGTCATCGAGTTACTCAGGCGACGCCATTCTTTTCCGCTTTCATAATACAGGCAAGAAAGAGCCTGTCTATCCGGCCGTGGGAAAGTCGTATAATATTCTGAATATGGTGACGAACGAGGCTTTGACCGCTGTAGACGGTGTTGAGAATGAACTCTATTCAAAGCCTGTAGAAGAGGACGATGCAGGGCAGAAGTGGCTAGTTTCCAACGGAAAGAACGGCTATGTGCTTACTGTCCATAGCTGCGATCTCTCTTTGGATATGGGCCTGAATACAACAAAGGTGCCGTTGCTTTATGCTAAAGATACAGATAACTATAATCAGAACATATTCCTTGAAGATGCAGGGGACGGCTCGTTCTATATCTATGCGACATACCAGAACGTGAATTATTACCTTACTGCGACTTCGAACGGTGCGTTCAAGTCTGCAATAGAGAAAGACGCCGCTGCCGCGAAGTTCTGTTTCGTCGAGGTGGCGACCCCGTTGGGCGACTATTGGGAAAATCAACAGATTTTCGAAGAGAACAAAGAGGCTGCCCATGCGACATTCATACCTTATACCTCGACTGAGGCCATGAAGAGCGACGTTAATTATGACCGTCCTTGGATAACGCCCGAAAAGGCCGATTATCTCACGCTTAACGGTACATGGAAATTCAACTTCGTGAAGGATCCGTCAGGACGCCCGGGCAAAGACCGCTTCTGGGGCGACGAAGCGGATGTATCCGGCTGGGATGACATTGATGTTCCATCGTGCTGGGAAATGAAAGGCTACGACCAGCCGCTCTATGTGAATGTGGAATACGCATTCATCAACAACCCGCCTTATGTCGTAAATAAGGTCGAGGGCGTTGGCGACAACCCGGTCGGTTCTTACCGCCGTACATTCACTTTGCCTGCAGGCTGGGACGAAAAGAATGTGTTCCTGCATTTCGACGGTCTTTACAGCGCTGCGTATGTGTGGGTGAACGGCGCTTATGTAGGCTACACGCAGGGCGGCAACAACGACCATGAGTTTGAAATAAGCAAACACGTGCGTACAGGCGAGAACAATATCTCCGTTCAGGTGTTCCGTTGGAGCGACGCTTCGTACCTCGAAGGTCAGGATATGTTCCACATGAGCGGCTTGCACCGTGACGTTTATCTTTACGCTACTCCAAAGACATTCGTGCGTGACCATTATATAACAAGCGCGCTCAACTCCTCATATGACGGTGGCAGCATGAATCTGGCGCTTGACATTGACAACCGTACAGGAGTTGCGGCAAGCAAGGTTATTGAGGCTGAACTGATAGCTCCTGACGGCAAGCTCGTAGCTGCCAAGAGCGCGAGCGTGGAACTTGCCGAAGGCAGAACGGCTGCAAACTGCGACATTCTTTTCGACGGGCTCTCTTCCCTGTCGGCCTGGACTGCCGAGACTCCAAATCTTTACACCGTTATAGTGCGTCAGAAAGACGCTGACGGCAACGAGGATATGGTGTTCTCGACAAAGTACGGCTTCCGTCACGTCGAAATAAAGAACGGCGTAGTGCTTATTAACGGTCGGCGTGTATTCTTCAAGGGTGTCAATACGCAGGATACCCATCCGTTGTACGGCCGTTCAATAGATGTTCCTACCATGCTCAAGGATATTGAAATGATGAAGCAGAGCAACATGAACATTGTGCGTACAAGCCATTATCCGCGTCAGGCGAAGATGTATGCTATGTTCGACTACTATGGCCTTTATGTAATGGATGAGGCCGACGTGGAGTGCCACAAGAGCTGGACCGACAAGAAAAGGAATTGCATCTCGAACGACCTGACATGGCAGGCACAGTATATCGACCGAATAACGAGAATGGTATATCGTGACCGCAACCACCCGTCGGTAGTGTTCTGGTCAATGGGCAATGAATCGGGCATTGGCGTTAATTTCGACGCTTCATATCTCCAAGTCAAGGAACTTGACTCGCGTCCTGTTCACTATGAAGGCTATTCAAACGAGAGTTCCGCAGCCAATACCGATATGGACTCTAAGATGTATCCGAACCTTGCATATACTCAAGCTCATTGCAGCAACAGTATAGGCGGCGAGCCATTCTTCCTTTGCGAGTATGCCCATGCAATGGGTAATGCCGTAGGCAATTTGCAGGACTATTGGGATATAATTGAGAACAGTAAATACGGTATCGGAGGCTGCATCTGGGATTGGGTAGACCAGTCGATATATGACCCTTCCGACATTCTCAGCGGCGATACTGTAAAGAACGGTTTTCCTAAATACCATTCGGGATATGACTATCCGGGTCCTCATCAGGGCAACTTCTGCAACAATGGCATAATCACGGCAGACCGCGCGTGGACTTCAAAACTTACAGAGGTTAAGAAAGTTTACCAGTATGCCGCATTTACATATGATAACGGAACTCTTTCCGTGAAGAACAAATATAACTTCATCGACCTCGACAATTTTACGCTTCGCTATACTGTTCTTTGCAACGGCGACGTTGTTGAAGAGAAGAGCATGGCTATGCCTTCAGTTGCTCCTGGCGCGACAGCCCGAATTCCGTTGAACATATCAACGTCAATGGAAAGCGGAGACGAGTGTGCTCTGAACGTTGAACTGTTGAAGAACAAAGCCGAAGCATGGTGCGAGGCAGGCTATCCTATGGCGGCCGAGCAGTTTGTTCTGCAGCAGCGCGCATCGCTTGGCAACGTGGAATACGGTGATGAGGCTCTGACTATCGATGACACCGAAGGTGTGGCTGTGACAAACAAGAACATCTTATTCAAGGTCAATGCCGAAGGTTTCATTACAGAATGGGTAGCCAACGGCATTAAGGTTGTCGAACCGGGCAATTATCCTATTTACAGCAATATACGTTGGATAGAGAACGAAAGCCCTTACGGCGAGCATAAATTCGGTGATACGCATGCTGATATAACCTCTTCAGAGGTCGGCTATGCCCGTTCTGACGACGGCCGGACCTGTACCATTATTGTGGAAGTACAGCATGCGCAATGTCCTTATGTAGTAATCTACTCGGTATATTCAAGCGGAGTGGTAGATATGGAGATTAATTACTCACCGAGAACGAATACTTTGCGCCGTATCGGTATCGACATGTTGTTCCCGGCCGGTTACGAGAATGTTGAATATTATGCGAAAGGACCGTGGGAGAATTATATCGACCGTCAGAGCGGTTCATTCCTGGGCCGTTACACAACAACTGTAGACGACATGTTCGAGATGTACCCTCATCCTCAGTCGCACGGCAACCGCATGGCATTGCGTGAACTTTTGCTCTTGAATCCTGAAAACGGCAATACAGTTGTCGTTGAAACCGAAGGCGATGTATCATTCTCCCTCTCGCACTACGACCAGCGGCAGTATCTTACTCCCGAACTTCATCCCTGGGATCTTGTGAAGAGCGAAGAGGTATTCGCTACTTTCGATTATATGCAAAGAGGTCTCGGTAACGGCAGCTGCGGTCCGGGTACCGAAAACCCGTACATCTGTCCGGCTTTTACAACTGTAAGCCACAAGCTGCGTGTAAGTACAATGATATCCGATTTTACAACCGTTAAAGAGAACGGCGTGAAGGCGTGCAGCGTGTCGTATGATGAGGCTTCGCAAGGTGTCAGATGTACTAATTTGAACGAAGGCGCCATTGTTGAGGCAATAAATCTCGGCGGTGTTTCGCTCGGCAAGTGTACCGTTTCGAACGGAGAGGCTTTCATCTCTCTTGCCGGCTCTCCTAAAGGCGCTTACCTCTTGATAATTAATGATGGCAAGGAGGTTCGCAATCACAGGTTTTTGAAATGGTAAGAATTTTCTTTATACAAAAAATGTGAGCAAGCTAAGTTGCTCACATTTTTTGTGTTTGAGAAATCCGTTTCAGCCTTGTGACGAGGGAATCGCATGTGTGCCTGAACTCTTCTCTGTTAGCTTCGCTTACGGGCTTTTTAGGTTGCGACTTTACGGTCAGCGGGTTTATGGCCTTCCCGTTCTCGTATACTCTGAAATCGAGGTGAGGTCCCGTGGAGAGGCCTGTAGATCCTACGTATCCAATAACCTGCTTTTGCTTTACTGCATCTCCAACTTTCAACCCTTTGGCGAATCTTGACAGGTGCATGTATGTCGTCGTGTATGTACTGTTGTGCCGTATCTTTACATAGTTGCCGCCTCCTCTGGGCTGGTAGCCCTTTTCGATGACCTTTCCGCTGCCGATGGCGTATACCGGCGTTCCTGTCGGCGCGGCGTAATCGACCCCATGATGTGCCCTGCGGCGTTTTAGTACGGGGTGCATTCTGCTGTTCGAGAACTTGGATGTTATGCGGTAAAAGTCAAGAGGAGCCTTGAGAAATGCGCCCTCAAGGCTGTTGCCGTCAGTGTTGTAGAACAGTTCTTCTCCATCTTGCGTGAACGGTATTGCATAGAACGTGCTGTCCGAAGCGCGGAAAGACGCAGCTATGATGCGATAATCGTTCAGAGCTTTGTCTTCAACGAACTCTTGAGCATATATGACTCTGAACTCATCGCCTTTCTGTATGCCGAAGAAATCTATAGACCACCCGAATATGTGCGACAGCAGCACGGCCACCTGAGGAGAAGCGCCGTTCTCTCCCATAGCATGCCAAAGCGAGGTGCGTACGGTACCTGCTATCTCTCTCTCACGCCATTCCGACGGGTTTGTGCCGCGGGTAGCCTTGTAGCCTTGTGTAAGGTCAAAAGTAACGTATCTCTTTGCGTTCTCTTCAAAAACGAAATAGTGTGCCGCCGATGCGCTGTCTTTGTCTCTTAATATTGCGCATACCTGTCCGGGGCGTATCTTGCGTTCGTCGAAAATGCTGTCGGGGCACTGTGTCAGTTCATATATCTGTCTTGAACTGAAACCGAATCCGTACAGCACATCTGAAAGTGTCTGATTATTGCCTATTGTGTCATGCTCCGCAATAAATTTCTCGGTCGGGAGTCCGTATTTGTATACAATCTCTTTTTCCGTTTCGCGTACGGCTTCAGCAGCCGGGGATTGCGTCTCTTTGCTTCTGTCGTAAAAAAAGAACGCGGCGCTGCTTATGACAGCAATAACAGTTGCCGCGAATATTATTATGATTTTTCTGTTATTGGATACGTTCATCATCTATTGTAAGATATTTTCAATACGGCTGCAAAGTTATTCATATTTTTTATTTTCCTGAATATAAATTTTCTTTACCTTATTTCCCTTTTAGGCTATATTTTGAAGTATTGCCGCTGTTTTTCTTTTTTTAACTGCCTCTCTGTTGTAATCAATATACAAATTTATATAATTTTACGCCGTAACATTAAATTCAGTACTATGAAAAAAAATACTTTTTTATTGGTAGCGGTTATCGCAATGTGTGTATCAACCGCTAATGCGCAGTCAAAAGGTGAGATGTATGCAGGAGGCAATCTCTCGTTCGGCGTTTCGTCATGGGGCGGCGGCGGTCATATGAGTAACTCTGTATCGTTTTCTATCGCTCCTGAGTTCGGTTATTTTGTAGCTGACAATATCAAAATCGGAGCCGAAGTGAAGTATTCAACATCTGCATCACACTCTTTTCATGTTATGCCTAATGTGGCATACTATCTGCCTATAGTTGATAAACTGTATTATACTCCGCAGTTTTCTGTAGGCGGCGGTTTCCAGAATGGAGGCGATACCGGCATCTTTGCAATGTCTTTTGATATTGCATCATTGGAATACCGTCCTGTCGAGAATATGGCTCTTTCTGTAGGTTTGGTAAATCTTGATTATACTTGTGCCGGGAAGTACAGCAATAGTGTGTGGTTCAATCTTTTGACATCGCCGAAAATAGGTTTCCGTTACTATTTCTGATTGAAACGTAAACATAAAAATACTCCTTGATTAGTCAAGGAGTATTTTTTATTGTTATAAGCCGTATCGGTTTATTCTACAATCCACTTTTTACCATTGATTATGTATATGCCGTGCGGAAGGTCGTTAAGCTGTTCGTGATTATCCGTGTCAAGGACTTTGATGCCTCTGATGTCATAGACTCTCCAGTTCTTTTCTCCATCTGCAATAATATCCTCGATAGCTGTTTCGTTCTTTACGGTGTATTTAAGCGTAATGCCCTTGACGTCTCTTCCGTTGCCGTCAATGAAATAGCCGTCTGAAATTTCGAGGATATATGTTCCATTGGCAGTAACAGGCGTTTCGGTCATTAATGCGCCTTGCATCTGTTCAACGAGTGAGTTTTTGTCTTCAGTCTTGGTTGTGAAGGTGAGAGGTATGCTCTCTTCGCTTCCTTCAATGTAGAGTTTAGCAGTCTTGTTTTCGTCATCACTCTCTCCGGCGTAGTAGCTGAAGGTGAAAAGGAAGTAACTTAACGCTTCGACTTCAGAGCCATTTGCGGGAACTACATTTTCTATCGTCGCTGCAGGCGCATTACCTTCAAGACGATATTCTGCTATAGTACGTCCGAAGTTCGTCTTTTTGATAGGCATTATCATATTTATTCCGGCAGGATTCAAGTAAATATCTCCTTCAATGTTTATCCAAATATCAGCGTTGTTTATTGTCGTTAATGGCTCCTCGCTTGTAAATTCCAACGTGTTATCGTCTATCTGCGTACATGTGAATACGTAGTTTTTATCGTTCAGCGTAGTCTTGAGTACGGTGTTCTCGTCTGCGCCTATGCCCTCTTCGCATCTTACTGTAATCTTCTGAATCGAAGTCACAGCGCTTTTGTATTCCGGCGTTATTGTAGCTTGCGGGTACTCGCGAAGCATGAAAAGTGTCGGTAAAGACATTTTGTCGGTCACCTCTGTCGCCTGATAACATCCGAAATGGTTTTTGTCGGCAACGTAATACAATGTCTTCCCGCCGCTCTTTATTTCTGCCTTTCCGTCGTTGAACGATATATTCCAAACGGCTGCTTCTGCTGCCGGAATATCATTGGCAAAGCTAACTGTCGTTTCATCTTCCTTTACATACATGTAACGGTTTGCCGCATCCTTAATTGTATATCCGCCGGCTGCGGCGCTGAATGTCAGTGCGTCGTATTCAACGGTTTCAATATATTTCTCATATGCCGTATACGTTCTGCCTTGCAAGTATCCGCTATTGGTATCCGCCGTCAATGCGTCCGCTATGCAGCTGTTGGCCGCTATTGCGTATCTATTGCCTTCTGTTATTTCTGATGCCTGGACATACGGCTTGGTCTGGGAAACGATATATGTAGCCTCAGCGATATCGCTCTTGTAGACCGATTCGCCGTCTACCTTGACAGCTATTGCTTTTATTGTTGCGGTTGCCGTCAGTTCGGTCTCCATAATCCAATACTTGCTGCAACGGGTAGTGCCGAGGTCGTTTACATAATCTTCGTAGCTTGGGATTGTCCCGTCAAGCGTGTAGTATAGTACCAGGCTCTTGTCGATAGTCTCTGCAGTCACTTTTACTTTGTCGGCATAAATGCCGGTCGGCGTCGTGAATGACGGCGTTTCGACATTAACCATCTCGGCCGGCAGCTCATATACGACTTCAATGCTTTTGATATAGTAAGCGCGTTGTGTCGAACTCCAGTTTATTTCTATCTTTCCTTTACTTTTGCAGTCGAATGTGTATGCGGCTTCTGTCGTTTCTAATTCGAAAACCTGAGATTTCTCGTCACCGACAGTTATTGATAATTCGGCGTCGCCGCTTGATGCTATTGAGCTATAAACGGTAACGCTCGTTATTGTATAATCTTTAAAGGCTTCTGTCGTTAGGCTATAGCTTGGACAGGGAGTCGTTTTGCTACCAAGTTGAATGCCTTTGCCTTTGTCATTCCAATCCATTAATGTCGCGCTTGATGCGCTCCATTCAACATCTGTAAGCGTTGCGTTACCCCCCTCTGCGGTAAGGTCTCCGCTCTTGAACACGTGCGTGTATGTCTCGGCATTCATCGTGAATGTCACTAATGCCAGATTTGCAAGTAAAAGTAGAAATTTTCTCATGGTATCATTTTAAATTAATTGTTGCTTTTATCCTTTTGCGTTTCCTTGCGCTTCTCCTTGTGCCGCGCTCATCAGCTTCTCAATAAATCTTTTGATGTTCTTGTCGGCTCCTATAACTTCTCCGCGTTTTGTTCCGTCCGGGTTTAGTATCATGTATGTGGGGAATATGCCCACTTTGTATTTCTCAGCTATCTCGATACCTTCTCCTTCATCCATGTTTATGTGCAGGGCGATGAAATTTTCGTTGATGTAGTCGCTGCATTTTTTCTTTGAGAGGATATTCTTCCGCATCATCCTGCATGGGCCGCATGTAGTGGTGGAGCAATCGATGAAGAGCAGTTTCTTTTCTTCTTCGGCCTTTGCGAAAGCTTCGTCTAATGTTATATCGACATAGTTTACATTACCTTCTTCGTCAGCTTGCGCTAAAACGGTTTCCGCTTTCTTGATATCCGGTTTTTCTGTAGTCTGCACTTGTTTTTCTCCGTTGCATGATATTAGTGTCGTCAATACCAAAAAAAATATGTAATCTCTGCTTTTCATCTTAGTCTTCTAATGCTTCCTTAATAATTTTGTTCAGCTCATCTCCTGGTTTCGGGGCGAATGCGGATATGATGTCGCCTTTTTTGTCTATTACGATATATCTTGGCACGCCGCTCACTTTGTATTCCTCTTCAAACTGTACGCCTTCGTTACGGTCAGGCATCAGGTTGAGCATTCCCGCCATTTTGTGCTTTTTTATGGCGGCAAGCCATCTGTCTCTGATTTCGTCGCTGTCGGTCGATACGGTAACAAATTCTACATCGCCATTTTCTTTGTACCGTTCCCGGAACTCGATATAATGAGGCATGTTTTTTAGGCAGCTTCCGCACCATGTCGCCCAAACGTCCATTACAAGCACTTTGCCCTTGAAATCGCTTATCTTGTGTCTGTTGCCCTCAGTATCCCTGAAAGAGGCGTTCGGAGCCGGCGCTCCCGGCATTATAGGTATGTAGGCATCGTACATCTGCAATATCTTCTTTCTCGCGTCGCTGTCTGCCACGTTCTTGATAATGATGTCGCGTACTTCTAAAAACTCTTTGTTGCATCCGTTGTTGTTCAACGGGTGTACCATCTTTTTCAGGTATGCTTCGTGGAGAACTTTATTCTTGCATGAAAAAACCGTCTTGAGTTTGTTGTAATCATTGCTGTTGAGTCCTCTGATTGGGAAGAAAACGGTTACGGTAAGTCCGTCTCGGGCTTCCTCGTAGCTGCATCCTCTGTGCATGGCTTCGAGCGTGAAGTAATGGTCGGCGAAGCGTTCCGCATTGTGTCCGTCCATGAACTTCATCACTATGTCATCGTCGAATGAAAGTTTTTCGGCATGCAGCGGCAATGCCGAGATGTCTTCGTTCTTGCCCCTGCATTTGAACATGTACTCTCCGCAATTCCATATATAGTAGCAATTATTGAGAGTTTGAAGTTCTTTTTCTTTTTTGCCGGTCTTTTCTTTTACGATGTTGTAGGTATCGATTATTTCTTTTGCGTTTTCGAACTCTCTTTCCCAAATTGTGTCAATGGGAACGGAGCCTTTGCATGAAATTGTCATTAACGACAAAAGATATATTGTCAGTATATTCTTAAGTGTATTCATCGCATCTATTCTTCTGCCTCTTTTCTTTCTCCAGTTGATATGCCTATCAAGTCAATTCCGTAAGTCTTCTTAAGGTAATCGGTTACAAATTCGTACTTCGTTTTTATTTTGATATATTTATCGGTTTCGTATCTTGCATGGAATTCTTCGGGGGTGTACCACATCGCATTCATAAGGTATGCCTTGAAAAGGTCGAAATGGTTGCCTTTTTTCCAATAACTCGTTTCGAGTTCCGCTTTGCTCTGTATAGGCAGTGGCTTTACGATATCCTTGCTCTTTCCTGTTCCGAACTTTTCTTCAAGCATATCGACGAAGCCCAGATTGCGCAGGCTGTTGTCAGCGTTCATGTCCTTGACATTGACCTTGACGCTGTCTCTCATGTCGTAGTCTTCCCAGAACTCGTCCGGTGAGTCAATATCCCCTTTTTCAAATGAGTTGTTTATTACATTTATCATGAAAACGCATCGCTGTTGCTTTAGAGCGTAATCGGAATCCGTGCCGCTGTTCCCCTTTATGACGCTGTCGGGAAAACTTATGGCCCAGTTGTCGAAGTTTCCTAATTTGATGGTCTTGTACGGGTTGGTTTCGGTGCTTGCCGCAGCATTTTCATTCTCCTCTTCGTCGTCGCTGAACTTGCGCGGTTCTGTACGGAGATTGTTTATCATGTAGATTTTTACAGGGAAGGTCGATTTAGCGAATTCCGGCGTTATATTGGGGAATATGTAGTACCGGAAGAAATCGACATAGTAGGGCAGATGCTCCATAGGAAGGTCCCACTCGCCTTTTTCACGTTCATCCTCGTCGCCTGCCACGAATATATCTCCGGTTCCGGTCGATAGCCAGTCGCGGTTCATGTCTTCCTCGGTAACATTCTTATAAAGAAGATATACGCCATATTCTTTCTTTATATCATTTATTATATTGTCGTACTCCGTGTTGCCCTGAGGAAAACCGCCTCGTATTGGCGAGTAGTTTTCCGACGGGGTTATAATGTCGTCGTTGTCACGACATGCGGTAAAGGCTGCAATGGCAACCGCTATTATCAAAACGGTTTTGGCAAAGTTTCTCATATGGATCTTTTTTAAGATTCTTGTTTATTTCGCTATTGACTGGCTGTACGAGCGCCGTCCGGGCAACTTGTTCTGGACGAGGCTCGCGTTCTCTTGCAACGCTTCATCGGGAATAGGAATTGTATACATCAGATCTCCTTGTTCAAGAGTGTATACGTAGCTCTCTTTTTCTTCGTGCCAGATATGCTTGATTTCCGGCATTCCCCAGCGGCGCAGGTCAAACCATCTGTGTCCTTCGAAACATAACTCGCGTCTTCTTTCTTCCTTGATGAATTCTATAAGTTCATCGGCGTCGGTTATCGTAACTTCATAGTCGTCTTCCGGGTCGAAACGGTTTTCGCGCAGTACGGTAAGCGCTTCGGCTGCTTTAGCGATACCCTCGCCTCCGAGACGGGCTTCTGCCTCGGCATAGTTAAGATATGCTTCTGACAGACGCAGTGAACGTCCGAAAATGGAGTTGTCGTGCTTTGGCAAGTAATACTGGGTACCTATATTGACCTTTCCGAACGCCATATACATCAGCTCTTCATTTACGCCGTGAGGCGCCTGTACTATGTAATGCTTAAGACGAAGGTCGTAGTCTTCGTATGTGTTCAACAGGTCTTCCGACGCTTTGAAATACGCATGCATTTTTTTGTTGTTATTGTTGATGTTTATGTTCGTAGCGTACTCATACGTCCATTTGAACATGTCCTCGACATTGCCGTAGGCCCAGATTGTTTCATTCGAGTCTCTTTTCGGGAAATTGATGTAGTTGCGTACCGTCTGGCCTGCGTCGTCTGTTCCGGTGACCGGTACGTTGTTAAGGTTTTCGAGTCTGAAGTTTTTGTTTTTTATTACGGAATCGGCATAAGCTGACGCTTTTGCCCAATTTTCCATATATAAATATGTGCGCGACAGCATCAGCTGAACCATCGGTAGGTTTGTGCGGAAACCGTTGCGCTTCCATTGCTGCTCTTCGGGAAGTTCCTGATATGCGTTCTCGGCCGTATGAAGGTCCGATAATATTTGCGCGTATACTTCTGCGACTGTTTTTCTTTTAAGATAGTCTTCGCTCTCTTCTATTCCGCTTTGCAGTTTCAAGGGTACTCCAAGAGATGTGGAGTCGCTGTTGTACGGCGCTCCGAACAGGTTTACGAGGTTAAAGTAATAAAAACCGCGGAGAGCATAAGCCTGTGCTTTTACATAGTTTATATTGTCTTCGGTATCAACAACGCCCGGAAGATAGTCGATGACGGCGTTCGCGCCAAGTATCACTTCGTAATACTTCTCGTAAATGTTGATGTCTCCCGAGTTCGCCTCTAACATGCTGTTGAACATGTCGGGTTGCCATGTATAGCATGCAAGGTATTTATTGCCGTCATATCCTTCCGAAGGAATCTGGTATTCTGTCGCCTCGATGTCATCCTCAAGCAGTCCGATGAATCTGTTGAAGCCTGTCATGTCGTTTCGTAGATATGCCTCGCCGAGCAGCAGCTCGTTAAGCGATACGGCATCTTCGGGCACGAATTCGCTCTTGGAATTCGGCTCCAGGAAGTCTGAACAAGCTGCCGATGCCGCCGCAGCCATTATCAGCAAAAATATCTTATTTATATATTTCATAGTCATATTTTGTTAAAGTCCGACACTTAATCCTATTGAATATACTCTTGGCTGGATACTGTATCCCAATTCCGGGTCATATCCTTTCCAATCTTTGCTTGCGATAACGAACAAGTTGTTTACATTCGCGCTCAGCTGGATATGTGAGAGTTTTATCGCCTTGCACCATTTTCTGGGGAAACTGTATGCCAATGATATTTGGGTACAGCGCAGGAACGAAGCGTCGGCTACTCTTGCATCGGACTGTGCCCACATTGAATATATGTTATCATCTAGTCCGTTCGGCAAATTCAGGTTATAAAGGTCCTTGATAGATGTGTATAATGCGGGTATGTTCGTGTGTTTCTCGTCGCCGGGTTTTTTCCATCGGTCATTCAGTTCCTTTGAAAGGTTGCTGAATATGTCCGGCATCTTGCCGTTGTAAAAGGTCGAATACGGGTTAGGCAGTCGCTTTTTCGCTCCAAGAATCACGGCAAAGTCCATTCCGAGGCTTAAGCCTTTCCAACGTATGCGTGTGTTGAAGCCGCCTGTGAAGTCCGGTTCTGATTGGCCGGAATAAACAAGGAATGTCGTCGGGTCGATGCTCTCATTGAGCAATACGTTATCGTATGTGGCTTTCCAGAATGTGGGATAACCGTTCGCGGGGTCAAGTCCGGTGAATTTGTACGACCAGAACGCCGACAACGGATAGTCTTTTTTCAATGGTCTGCTCGAGTTGCCGTTCAGGAAGTCGGTGTGGCTTAGTTCGTCGGCTTTTGCGGTACGGTCATCTGTCTCGGACTTGTTCCAGTTCTTGCTGACGTTCAGTCCTAACGTCCATGCGAAATTCTTATTCCTTATCGGAGTGTAGTTGGCGCTGAACTCCACGCCTTCATTTGTTATCAGTCCTCCGTTGAGCGGCATCGAACTCATGCCGTACTCTTCGGCTATATCCTGTCTTATTATGGCGTTGCTTCGGCGGAAGTAGTATTCAAGGTTCATCGTAATGCCGAACAAGGCTATGTCGGCTCCGATGTTCATTGTCTTTGTCCGTTCCCATTTCAGTTGCTTGTTCGGCAGGCTCGAAATGCTCAGATAATATTCTTTGTAGGCGGGGTGCACGTCCTGGTACTTCACTATCATCTCCGGGCTTAGCGAGTTTACTACATTGCCTTGAATACCGTATGTGGCACGTACGTTAAACTGTTCAAGCCATGGAATGTATTTGATGACGAACGGCTCCTGGGCGACTTTCCATGACAGACCGAACGACCATGTCGGGTCGAACTGTTTGTTTACGTCCTGACCGAAACGGTTTGACGCGTCGGAACGTACATTCACGTTAAGAACGTATCGGTTCATCAGTGAATATGCGACTATTCCGAAGAAAGACATGTAGTTGGTTACTGTTGATGTTTTGCTCCATCCTCCATAATACAATTGCTCCAATGCGCCCCAGCCAATGCTGGTATCGCCGCCGATAGGCTTGAAGTCTTCGGGAACCGTCGGCGAAACAAGTATCTGGCCTCGCTCGGGGACGTAACCCCATACCGAGTTTCCGTTACTCTCTCCGGTGGTCGAACGTATCTCCATACCTATCATAGTGTTCAGACGGTGGTTCTCGTTGAACTCTTTTGAGAATTGCAGGCGGTGCGATGTGCTGTATGACACGCTTTGCGAGTTTGCCTGTTTGAGCAGGCCTCCGTAAGGCATGAGTGCCGCATTGTATCTCTCCGAACCTGCTGTCTCCGAACCGTAAGGGTATCCTCTGTAATCCTTTTCGACGGCTGCTGTCTTTTCCCCTTGGTAACTTTCGCTGTTGTTAGAGTTCAAAGAAAAGTTCGCTCCTCCCTGATACGTGAGCCAGCTCAATATCTTATACGAAACATTGACCGATGCGTTGAACATCGAGCCGACGTTAGTCGAGCGCGAATTCTCCAATTCGTTGAATACGTTGTATGCAAGTTGGTTTTGGGCCCCGAGCTTTGTGTTGTATGGATATCCATAATAGCGTGAGTAGAATGTCCGCTCTCCGTTCTCTTCGAACGCCGGAATGGCCCTGCTCGTGCTCATGGCATAGTCGTAGGGGTTCACGCCCGCATATCCGTATGAGTTCCTTATGCTGCCGTTCAGCTGGACATTAACGTTCAGCTTGTCGTTTACGTTGCTGTTTATGCTCAGACGGGTCGTGAGCTGGTTGTTGTCGTTGCCGATCTCCATACCTTTATTGTCCGAATAACCGACTGACGCATTGTATGTGTATTTGTCTGTTCCGCCCGAAACGCTTATGTTGTGGTTCTGGCTGACGGAGTTGCGGGTGAGGAGATCGAACCAGTCGGTATTCTCCAGTTCAAGACGTCTTAGGTATTCCGAGAATTGCGCCTCGTCTATCATCCTCTTGTTGAACATGGCCATAAGGCCTTCGTACGTATAAATCTGAGGCAAGGGATTTGTTTGGTATCTCACTCCTGCTTCGTAGGCTTCTTTGCTGAACTGTATTCTTTCGTATGAGTTCATGAAGTCGTATATGCCGTATGAGGGACGTTCTCTTACCGAAACGTTAGTGCTGTAGCTTACGCTGATGCGTCCGGGAGTACCTTTCTTTGTGGTTATGACAATTACGCCGTTAGAGGCCTTTGAACCGTATATGGCCGTAGCCGAAGCGTCCTTAAGGACTGTGATGTTGTCGATGTCCTGCGGGTTGAGCCATGATACCTGATTGCCTATGAGTTCCCTCATGTCCGATGTTATCGCGGAGCTCATGTCTATCGAAAGCGCGTCTTCCTGGATTACTCCGTCCACGACCCACAGCGGGCTGGTGTTGCCAAGAATGGTCGAAGTTCCTCGGATTGTTATTTTGGGCGTAGCTCCGACACGTGCCGAAGAATTGACAACGGTCATGCCGGCCACCTTGCCTTGAAGCATCTGGTCGATGCTCTGATATGCAGGCATCATTATATCCTCGGCCTTTACGGTTGTAAAAGCTCCGACCATATCTTTTCGGGGCAGGCGCGCATATCCGTCCTCTACGATGGTTACCTCGGCAAGCATGGCGTCATCGGGGACAAGCTCGATTTTGAAATGGTTGTCAATCGAGGTCTTGGACAGCTTTATGCTCTTGCTCTTTGAACCTACATAGCTGGCGACAATTACATCCTCACCGTCTTTGAGGTTTACGCCTATTTTGAACTCTCCATTAAGGCCCGTGCTTGTTCCTCTTGCCATATCCTTGCCCTTCATGACAACGATGCTTGCTCCCGGAAGCGGCTCTCCTGTCTCATCGACAACGACTCCCACGACAATATTGCTGCTCTGAGCAAAAAGCCCAGTTGCGCACGAGATGAAAAGAATGAAGCTTAAAATCCTGAATATTACGGGTTTTGCTTTCATAATTATGATGCTTTTTCGTTGTTTCAACTATTAATTTTGCTAAATTAATGTTTTTTTTCGTTTCGTGCGTAATAAATAACAAGAAAATCAATGTTTTTTGTGTGTTAATTTTTTACCGAAAGTTGAAATGACGGTGCAAAAGAGTCAGCGAATGGCTCTTTTTTGTGTCATAAAGTGATAAATTAATGGTTGTCTTATTTCGGTTTTGCGCCAATAAAGCCTGAATTACAGCACCTGTAAGCCGACGACAAGCGGTGTAAATAATAATTACTCTTGCGGCCGGATTGGTCTTGTTGTTTTTTTTGAATTGTGTAATATGTTGTATGATTTTGCTTCTCCTGTGCTGCTTAATTAAAAAGAATATGTAGCAAGCCCGTTTGCGGAAGCTTGTGCCACTTCACAGCAAACGGGCGTTGCTTTGTAAACAAAAATTATTGCATTAACGCAGGCCTGAGTTGTCAGGCAATAAGATGCGAATTTTGCTGCTCAAGAGGAAAATCCTACTTGTAAGGAGATTGGTGTTGTTTTGAATATATTTCTCAATCAAATGGGCCTCAGCTCTACTGTCAGTCCCATTGCGGCTGCAATCTTGTAAAGGGTTGCAACTGTGGAAACGGTTAATCCTCTCTCGATGCGGGAAATATAACTCTTATCGGCACCGATACGTTCGGCAAGTTCCGCCTGAGTAAGGCGTGCGTTCTTACGAGCATCGAGCAATATCTGTGCATTATACTCTTCCCAAGCCTTTGCCGTAGCCTCGGCACGACTTTGAGTACCAATCTCGCCAAATTCCCTTGCAAGTTCGGCACTTACATCATAAATTTCATTCTTTTTGCTCATAATGTACAGCCCAACTTTGTTGCTCAATGTTAAAAAACAACTTCCATATATCCAGCTCCAATCTTGTGTATCTCTTTCAAAATCTGTTCTTCACGCTCTTTTGAAGGTTTCTTGAAGCCATTTATATAATTCCTCAACAATGATGCATTTATATTTACAAGTTTTGCAAATTCTGCGATGTTCAATTCTTTATGAGTCAAGAAGAATTTTTGCAAAGGTGTTGGTTCTGCATCTTCATACTCAAAACTCTCAAAACTAATATCTTCGTCAAGTTCTCTCCAATGCACACCATCAAAACCTATTTTGTAATTCATACGCTGCTCATCATTAGCAGACAGTAAATGTGGATACCAAAGTAAGGACTGGCGATACTCTTTGCCACTCTCATCAGCTCCATATATATAATTCTTATCGAACCAAATTCTAACTATCTTCATATCGTTAATCCTCCTTTCCAAAATATTTAATCCAATGCTTAATTATAATGTCCTTGTTATAATCAATAACCTCTTTAATCTTTCTAAGGTCATTGCTTTTGATATTATAAACTGTTTTTAGAACAAATTCATCTTCTACTAAATCGAACTTTGCCATACCATCGTTCCCCTCTACGTGAATGTGCAATGGCTCGTGCTCTCTGCTATAAAAGAAAAATGAAAATCCGTAAAATCTAAAAATTTCAGGCATATTGTAAGCAGTTTTATTACTGCGAATATAGGTATTATTTTTAATACCTGCAAATAAAAATGCCACTTTTTAGCAATTACCTATAAAAACTGTGATTGTGCTACTTGTTTACGCTATAAAGGGTGAGCCTTAAAGGTTGGTAATGGTATCAAGTAGCAAAACGCATTCAGCACCCCTCGTGGGGCGTTTTTATGTATGTAACCTCTATCGCTTAGCAAATATCATTTTTAGTCGTATAGGTAAAAACAGTTTTTGTTTTTGGTACAAAAAATATTTTTCAAGAAAAACTTACTTACTATTTACTCTTTTTCTACTTATGCTACTATTTATCGTAAACGATGAATATTTACTGCACTCGCTTTGAAATATTAAAGCAAGCTTTATATCTCGCTCGTTTGTGAAATATTTATATATAAACAGTATTACTTATGAAAAGACAATTTAGACAACTTAATGATGACACAAAACAGCGCATCAGTCAAGGGTTGAAAAATCGCACGTTAAGCGACAGCCATAAACAAGCCATATCAAATGGCATGAGGGCATATTGGAGTACAATCCTCAATAAGCCTAATGGTGGAAATAATGAGATTAAAAACAGTGCTTTTAATGTATAAGTTGAATTCGTTTCAAAATAAGAATGTATCAATACAACCTTAAATTTGGTCTTATTGATACATTCTTTTTGTGTTGTTTTAATCTAAAAGTTTTGATTGATATAATTACAACGATTTATATGGGAGAAATCGTAATTGTTGTAAAACATATTTGCACCAGATATCTTAAAATATTCTTTTATTTCACGTTTCTTGGTTACACAATCTACGGTATTCCTGCTTTTCTTTAGGTAACTTGCATTATAATTTCTTACAGAAGTTATCCAAAATTCATTATCTACATTGTGTACATTATCATTTAATATATATGTTATCCTATTGTGGAAATTTAAAGGAGACTTATCTTTAGTGTATGTGATTTTCTCACTCTCAGTTTTGGGAGCATTTAGTTCATAATTACCGCATATTAAATATATATGATTAGATATGCTAAAACTTCTTACTATTTTAGATGTTTTTGCAGGTACATAAATATGTTTTTCTGTTTTTGTTGTTACTGAAGTAGAATATCCAGATGTGAATGTTGAACTAACCTTTGCGCCTCTACTCAGTGATGTCGGTGTCCATAAATAAGGTGTGTGCGTGTAACCATACTTAGTGTATGATGCCATCAATTCTGAGGTAGAAGCATCACCAATGATTGCAGTTGACGTATATTCTTTGTCTGAATAATAATCGTATGCGATACCATTCTGAATAAAAAAAGAGCGTGTCAAGTCTATGAGAATATCTTTATCTGTTTTATTTGTAAAAATAAAGTCCATTGAACCTGAGTTGGCCCAAAGGTTATAAATGATGTCACAATTTTCATCACTATAAACTAATGCATTTTCTTTTTTTTCTACATCTGTGTCAACTTCATATAGTTGGCAATAATAATATGATGAGCAACCTTGCAGTAGAATGGTGATAGCTGTCATTAAAATATATCTTAACTTATTCATAATAGTTTTTAATTTGTTATTGTACAATTATTCTAAATCGTAGCCACAAAAAACGTGGACTAAACTTCATCTACACTCTCTTAGGTATCGCCAAACACCATGCAGTCATAAATGAGTAAAAGCCCACGTCGGGATATGACGTGAGCATTAACTTTTACCCTTGACTGCTTTCTTATAATTTGGCGATTTTAAGAGAGTCAGAATACAAGCTAACGCTTTTTATTTATATGTCTTTAATTTGTCAATTTTTCATAGGCAAGTATTTTTGTTGTGTTTCTGCAAATGTATATGTTTTTTGCGATTTTACCGAATTTCTAAATTCTTATTTCAATAAATTCTCCAATTCGTTCCTACTATTAAATTGATATATCTTTCCCTTTATTTTAATAATTTCTTTTTTGGAGAATATCTTACAGCTCGTTTGTAAAGTAATATTATCAAACATTCACATCCGCAGCAATATCTCAAAACATTGCTGCGTATGTGAATGTTATACCTTGTGGAGTGGTATTAGAAGTAGAATGACATGTATAAAGAGCCACCTACATTGTCGAGCCCGAAGCGGAATGCATTGTTGCCCGGTGACACTAAGTCATATCTTTTCTCAATTTTCTCGGATGAGGTATTGTATCCTTCTGACTCCAAATACTCCTGTCCGCCTGATATGCCGTACAAACTCAGGTTTACTTCTGCGCCTAATGATATTTTGGGTGCGACGAACCACTCGATGCCAGCACTGCCTGTAACGCCGTAGAATACGTCTGCATCGCTCTTTTGCTTGGTTACTCTGTAACCAGCAATAGGGGCACTTGGCACTGTTGTCAAGCTCGTGCTTGGGCTGTTGTTTATTTCAGTCAGCTTATTGGCATAGCTGTATATGTTCGTGACGTTCTGGAAGCCAATTAAAGCACCGAATCCAAAAACGCCTTGTATACGTCTTGTTCCCTTGCGGTATTCAGCGCCTAGCATAACGCTCATTCCGTTCTTTCTGCTTTTTTGTCTATCTACGAGCTTGGAAGCGTCAAAAGGGTCGAGCATTACGGCTTCGTCATTCTGGACATAGTAGTTCATTGAGTTACTTCTCAACAGCATGCCTATATTCGTGCGTATGCCCCATTTCTCGTTCAGCATGTATTTACCCATAATGGACACATCGGGAGCAATGCCGTTCATCTTGTTGAAACCGTCGAGATTGTTCGAAACAGGTTCGCCGCCAATATTGTCGATGGTGTTGTTCATGTTGCCGTTGAAAATGTTGCCGGCATAGTTCAGTATAGGTTTAAGGTCGATTCCGATAGCGAAGTCTCCTTTTTCGGGGAGATAGCTCTTCTGCTTTCCCTCTACGGTCTGAGCGTTGCTCAATCCGAATGTAAAGAGAGAAAGGGCCATTATTGTGAAAAATCTTTTCATGACGGTTTTATTTTAGAATTCAACATCGATGTCGTACCAGTTACTGATGTTGTAGTTGAACTTTTCGACATCGTCGTGTGGTCTGAAACCTAACGGGACAATCACTATAGGCTCTTTGTCGTTTGTGATGCCTGTGAATTGGATAGTACTGCTGTTATTCTCATAAAGAGTGCTCATTACACCGCTTTTTATCTCTTTGAGTTCATATTCGCCGTAGTTGTTGGTGTAATTTTTGTTATAGTACTTGAAATCTCTCACTGCGTACGGCTCAATTTCAATTGTGGCAGTAGCCGACCATTTCTTTTGTTTTGCGGGTATCGTGAATTTGGCAATACCGTCTCCGTTTGTGGTCGCTCCGTACTTTTTGCCGTTGATAGTGACAATTACGTTTGCATCTCCTTTGGCAACGTAAGTCATGTTTATTTGTTTGCTGTTGTTTTCATTGGTAGCAATGTAATATTGCGGAGCACCTACCTTTACATTGAAGGTGGAGTTGTACGGATATTCATTTTGCTCATCTCTGTTGGTAGTTGTGTATCTTACATCGCCTATTGCAATGTCGTTCGGCTTCAATGTGAATGACTTGGGTGTTACGCTGAAGAGGGCTTCGGTTTCGTCGTAAACGGGCGTGCCGTTGCTTACAGAAACCACCTCTTTGTATATTGCAATGAATTTCTCTGCACTGATTGTAACCTGTGTGCCTTTGCGTACGGCTGGGATCTCAATGCTGTATTCGCCCTTTTCGTCGGTAACAGTCTCATAAACAGTCACGCCTGTCGCTTGTCCGTTGGGAGACAATGACGAATTCTGAATCTCAATATAAACCTTTTTATTCGCTGCTGGCTGAATGTTGTTTATATATGCCCCGTTGCGGTAATCTTGCCCAAGGTCATACGAAATTGTTCCTAAGATTTTGGCTGTGTTCTTGATGTCGCTTACATCAAAACTGCTCTGGTCTTTGGCACAGCTCGTCAAGCAAAACGCTGCTATTGCAACAATTGCGGTCTTAAATAAGTTTCTCATAATAAAGTTTTTATAAGGTTAATTTTTACAAATATATATTGAAAATAAATAAAATATATAGGTTGTGCGTTAATAAAAGTTAAATGTAGGAGCTTCGAATACTCTTTACGTCCCGCAGGGCGTGACTTCGCCACGCTGCCTGCGACCTTTTGCTGCAAGCATTGTCGATTCTCGTTATAATTGACAACACTCGCTTTTCGCAACCCACGCGGCACCACATTCTGCGATGCTTCGCGTGACCTTTTGCTGCAAGTTTTGTCGATTCTGATAGTAAAATTGACAACACTCGCTTTTCGCAACCCA
>JAZNPP010000050.1:0-27388 GCA_045589695.1 Bacteroidaceae bacterium | reverse complement strand
ACATCATATATGACCGGTCGCTTATTAAGGCGATCGATAGCGTCGGGGATCCACCTCTTCCCATCCCGAACAGAGAAGTTAAGCCCGACAGCGCCGATGGTACTGCAAAGATTTGTGGGAGAGTAGGTCATCGCCACTTTTTATGAAGACGAGCTTTAGCTGACGCTAAGGCTCGTCTTTTTTTATATATAAACGCTTGATGCCCTCCTCTCCTTGCGGCGCCGTCTATCTAAGCTTCGCTTTTAGAGTTTAGAGTTTAGGGTTTAGAGTTTAGAGTTTAGAGTTTAACGATTAAAGCGATGCCGCTCTATATTCTTGTTGCGATTTACCCTTGACCTGTTGTTTTTATTCTTCTTGTAGTCGTTCTGTCATGTCCTTTTGGCGCCCAAAAGGACGAAAAGGCCCGGCACAGGGCGTTCGAGCCGCTTTCTCCTCTTGCTCGTGAATTGCCGCCGGCAATATAACTCGTTCGTCGTCCGCTTGCCGTTTCAAGCCTTTCTACCGTCTGCAGGGCGCTGCGGAACTCGCTTCGTGCGGCTATGCAATGTAAGTTATACCCGCACTTCGCTCATACAGTCCTCGCGCAATGGCCTGCATCCGGCAGGGCTTTACACTCTCTCACTTACAGTGCCGGTTTATTTAGAAAATTACTTCTGCTATACCGCCGGCAATGGTAATGCTAAAAACTCTAATGTGCAACAATGAAACAATTAAATAGAAGAATTCGTTGTATTCAGTTTTATGGCCTCCGTCCGGCAGGGCTTTGCACTCTCTCACTTACAGTGCCGGTTTATTTTGAAAAAAGAGAGTCGCAATTTCTTGCGACTCTCTTTTTTTGTATATGCCGATGCCATTCTCTCCTTGCAGCGCCGTCTATCCGCAACCCGCCCGGCATCACTTTCAGCGATGTTACGCTTGACAAGACGCTGCTTATGCCGTTGAAGTTTTGCTTTATACAATAATAGTTTACATATAAAAGTTTCAACTATTCAATTTCAATAATCCTGTTGATTTTCGCTTCTTCGGCTTTGGCTTTCTTCGGAATCTCTATTTTAAGTACTCCATCTTTGACCTTTGCCTGAATATTTGCGGTGTCGGCATCGTCAGGGAGTATTAATGTCTGTTGGAAACGTGTGTATGAGAACTCGCGACGCAGATATCGCCCTTTGCTCTCGTTTTTCCATTCGTCCGCATCGCCTTTTTTTTCTTCATGACCGCTACAGCACTCTTTTTTGTCTCCTTTCTCGCAGTTGCAGTTTCTCTCCATTGTTATGGTAAGGTCGTTTTCACTGTCAATGTGAATTTTGAAGTCTTCTTTTCTCATGCCTGCAGCCGCTACTTCTACTTTGTATTCTTTGTCTGTCTCAAATACATTAATAGCCGGTGCTGTACTGCTGTTGCGGACAAGAATGTCGCTGTTCAGGAAGTCGTTGAAGATACTTGGTATCCATGTCTGGCCTCCACGTTTCATTAACATGCTCATAAATTATAATTTAAATGGTTAAACAACAAACAGAGCGCAGCCGCGCTAAAGCAATGACGACCCCAATATGATGCAGGTGTAGACCGGGTCGCAGTCTCTCTTTGAGTGACTTATTGAGTGCCTGCCGGCTACGTCTCTGTTCTTGATTATATAATGCGGCGTCATGCGCTATGGTTCGGCAAGTTTTGCAGTTTTATGTTTTATTATCGAAGAAGGAAAGAAAACGTATAACAAATAGCATCCGCGAACAGGAGTTTGCAGATGCTATTGTATTCTATCATGATTTCTTATATTCTTGCGGTGCCTTCTATTTCTATAAGAAGTTCTGGACGGCATATGTCGCCGATGAGACAGTGCTTAGGCACGGCAGGGTAGTGCTTTTGCATATACTCTTCTACAGCCGGAATATCTGCAGTGTTTTTCACATATATGCGAAGGATGTTATATGCCGAGCCGTTGTTTGGTACGGGAATGTTGTCCTGGGAGACAAGTCTGTCTATTATAGACATTGTCATGCATGTCTGTTCAATGATGCTGCCGCTTGCGTTGCTCTCTTCTCCTTTTATTGCCGCTGTGCCTGAAAAGTAGATTGTATTATTAAGCAAACGGGCACGTTCGAACTTTGGCGTTGTTCTTTCGCTGAAGCCTTCAGCCGTTTTGCCTTCAAGGACATTCTGTGAGTAGCTATGGGCTGCAATTTGTACAGGATTGTTTATTGGCTTGTCATTATTTTTTACTCCTGAAGCGGCGTTCAATTCAATCATTACTCCGCCAGCTTCCGTTCCTATGCCTGTTGCTGCAGGGTATCCGTTAGGCCATTCGCATATATTGTAGAACTGTGAACGTGCATCGTTGAACTCTTGGTAGTTCTGGCTGCCGTTGTTGAATGATGTGATATTCTCGATGTAGTTCCATTGACGGTAGATATCGCTTGGCTTGAAGCCGTTCTCGTTCAGTATGGTACCGATAGTGGCGAACACCTCTGTTGCCTGTTGAAACGTGCTGAGCGATATGTCATGGGGTGTAATTCCTCCTGTTATAATCTCCTTTGAGCTATTGCTCTTAATGATTATATAGTCGTTGTGGCGTTCTATGCTTGCGGTATTGTCGGTCAAATATGTGACCTCCGCCGCAAGCCTTCCGCTTGAACTGCCTTGTGCGATGTAGCTGACAACAGGCATGCATTCATAGAAAGCCTCGCTGACAAGAGCCTTGATTGCTGATATGTTATCAAGGTATTCTTTGTCGTTGCCTGTCTTGCAGAAAAACGAGATTCTCAGAGCATTTTTCTTCTCTGCTTGCGACAGTATCGACAGGCACATTTCTTCAATGCTTCCCGCTGTCTCTGATATGATTATGCTCTGCGTTTTGTTGAACATTTTCTTAATTACGGATTCTTGCTCTCTGCTGTTCGCGTTACTATTCTGCTATGCAAAGTTAGTAAAATATTTTCATTAACAAATTGCTTTTTCCAAAGCTGTTATATCAGTTTGAAACGTAATCTCAGAACTCCGTTCTCCCACGAGTGGCTGATTATTTTGAATGTTCCGATTTCGCTCGTATTCTCGACATGCGTGCCAATGCAGGCGCATGTGTCGTAGTCTCCTATTCTGACAATACGAAGGGTCTCGCTCGCATCGGCAGGCAACTTGCCGAGATCTACTCCTTCAGGGACATTGTCGCGTGTAACGAATTCTATCGTGACAGGCAAGCGCTGCGAAATGATATTGTTTACCTGTTGCTCTATTTTTGCAATTTCATCCTCGTTCGGCGCTACAGGCAAACGGTAGTCGCATTTGCTTTTCTTGCGTTCTATATGCGCATTGAAACTTCTCCTGCAGTTGAACATCCTTACCATTGTCTGGTTAAGAATGTGTTCCGCAGAATGCATTGGCGGGTACTCTGCCTTGTTATGGTCGTTGAGTATCGGTGTTTCGGTGGTCATTGGTCAATAAGAGTAATATGCAAAATGTGCATAAATGTTATTTTGACAACAAAAATAATTCCATTTTTGAACCTGTGCAATTTTTTGCACAGTATAGTTTGAAGACTATTAAATGTTAAATGAAGGATTGGATAACGAGTTTTTTATTAGGAATTATTATATTTGCGTGGTACACGCAAATAGTGTGTGCTGACATATTTTGAAAGCGCATTTTCGCTTTATTCCGACTGCGTAAAATTGGACACTTTACAAGTAATAGACGGGATAATGTGGAAGGACGCTCTCTTGGTTTGTATTCGCATTTATCGAAATACATTCCAAGTGGGGCTGTCGTTCTTGTTATTCATTTATTACAGGGAGTCCAACCCTACGCAGTTGAAATAACGAGAATGTTGGCTCCACTTTCTTTTTGTGTCGGATTTTAAACCAACATTTTTGTTTCTCCTATTGGGCTAATGGAGAGATATTTCTTACTATGAGTATTTCGGATGGCATAAAACAATTGATGAAAATCAATTTATGGAAAACAGTGTATTTTAATTTTCATTATTTCCCATTTAAGACGGCAATGCGTATGCCTGTCTTCATATATAAGAGAACTTTACTTTATAAAATGGGGGGGAAGATATCAATACAAGCACCTGTCAGAACGGGTATGATGAGGTTTGGACCGCATGGATTAGGTACGCAGGATTTATTGTACTCAAGAACTATGTGGGAATTGAATGGTACTTTGGTTATTAAAGGTCGTATTAATATTGGAAGAGGAAGCAAAATAAGTGTTGGTAAGAATGGTGTTTTGACATTGGGCAAGGATTTTATAATAACAGGTAATTCTGAAATTATTTGTCAAAAAGAAATTACATTCGGCTCTGAATGTCTCCTGTCATGGAATGTGCTGGTTATGGATACAGATTTTCATAAAATATATGACGCGAACAATGTTCTTGTCAATTCCCCCAGACCTATACATATCGGTAATAATGTTTGGATAGGCTGTAAAAATATGATATTAAAAGGAGTGTCTGTTGCTGATAATGTTATAGTGTCTGCAAACTCCACTGTTACACGAAATGTAAGCGAAACTAATTGTATAATAGGTGGACAAGGAAAGTATATTGAGGTGTTCAAAAGAAATGTAAGATGGGAAAAATAATTTATTGAATCTTCAAGTTTATAAGTACGCCGCACAACCGATAACCACGCTATAATGCATCGATAATGTGTGTTGTAGCGTGGTTTTTGTTTGCGATGTGTCAAACTCTCCATTATGCATTGGCGGGTATTTCCGCCTTGCCTTAGGCAAAGTTATTGGCCTTCGGCATGATACAAGTATGCTTGTCTTATGCGCTCACTTAATCGCTACTTTGTTTATATTCGTTAAGTATCGGTTTCAGGTAGCATTTGTAATGCTTTTATATACCGGTTATGCGATGCCGGAGCATCGCATAACCGGTGTCGATTTGTAGGGCTGTGCAAGAGGCTTATGCCTTTTGATTATTTTATCATCACTTTTTTGCCGTTTACGATGTATATGCCCTTTATCGGGTTTTCAACTTTGCGGCCTTGCAAGTCATAAACGGTTTTTACCTCTCCGTTTTCAGTTTTCACGTCATCTATTGCTGTCTCAACCTCTACAGTGGATTTTTCTAATGTCCATACGCTGCCGCCCCAATCGTAAGGTTTTGTCAGTATGTATTCCCATGCATCGGGGTTGGTGTACCATGCCGAAGAGCCGTCTTTGCTTACTATTGCTATGCCTTTGTTGCCGGTGTCGGCCTGTGTCTCTTTGAGCGTCCATGAATAGTCGCTTCCTACCATAACTTTCTGATCGACACCGTTGCCGCTGACATATGCGGGCTTGCCGTTCGCTTTGTTGATAACATTTACAGTGCCGTCTATGTTCTTAACGAACTTCCAAAGGTAATTGTCTGTCGTTTCTTTGCTTTTTGGCTCAACCTGGCTGTTGTCGCTGTTATATGCCGCATAATAGCTTGTAAAGTAGCCGTTGCGTATATAGTAGTAGAAACTGTCGTCAATGGTGTCGGCAAATGAAGCGCGCGGCATCATCTGGAACTGGTTGTAGAGCGCGACGTACGCGTTGTATTGCTGTTCGCTTACGGTAGCATCATTCAGAGTTTCGTTTGCCGGTGTTATAACGCTGTTCTGCAGGTATTCAAGCGCAGTCTCGGACGGTTCTCCCATTTTTTCGGGATTTGCTGTAAGAACTATCAGCTCGCACTTCTTTACGAGGCCCTGGAGCTGCGCTTTGAAGTCGGTAATCTCAACGAATTTCCATGTGCCGTTGTAGCAGAGCGCAGCTTCGTTCTTTGCATATATGTCGCCGGAACATTCAGCGCTCAATCTCTTGATATTGCCAGATGTGGATGCGCTGTAACCGCTGACAGCAGAAATTGTTACTGCACCGGGAACGTACGTCACGTCTTTTGTGGCAACTGTGGCTTTGTCAATTCTTACAGGTGTTCCGTTGCCGGTCATCTTTACAGCAGCATTGTATGTGTCCATTGTTATCTGTTTTCCGCTGAAGAGGTTCTTCATTATATAACCCCCGTCGGTTGCAGTGAACTGCCATAACTCCTCAGGTTCGGTCTGCGGTGTGTAATGGAAACGCACGCTGTTGTCGCTCTGGTACATTGTTGAGCCAGCATACTGGCGTTTGTAGTATGTCGAAGCTGAAACAATCTGGTATGTCTTTCCCGCTGCAGGCTGTGTTATAGCTGCGTTCTTGTATGCCGAAATCGCGTTTTTGAGTGCGGTAACGTCATCGCCTTTTACGGCGTCAAGAGCATTTTTCAGTGCGTCGTAAACATCTGCTGCAGGGTAGCCTGCACCGCCTCTGATGCTTCCGTCAAGAATCTCATCAGCCTCTTTTAGGGCTTGTTCGGTAGCTGTAAGCCCTTTCTGCTCTATGTAGTGCTTTGCGTATGTGTAGCCAAGCAGGTCGAGTATCTCGTCGTGGTTCTGCAGGCGTTTGTAGAAACCGCCCCAGTTCTTCTTGCTGCTCGGCAACCAACCTGTCTCGGCAACGGCAATCATACGTGGCAACAGCTGATACTCAAGCTCAACGTTGTCATTAAGTGTCTCGGCCCACAAGTTGCACTGTACGCCCATGCAGTACTCCTCACGTCCGTTGAGAGAGCCGGCAGGGTTTAGAGAATATGCCTCTTCAAGAGTGTTGGTGTTCGTCTCGCTCCATCCTCCATAGTAGGGCTCGTCAATGATTGTCTTGTCCGGCCCAACCTGCATAAAGTCGATATATACATGTGAGTGTGGCGTCGCAATGCTCTTGAAGCCTTTGTTTGCCGCATCAGCTGTCTTGCCGAGGCTGTTCCAAGCCATTATGACGGGCTTAACCGCATTGTCGCTTGTCCAGTGTGCAAGCAACTCATCCCAAACGACAATGTCCTTGCCGTGCTTCTCCTTGAGGTATGTGCCAAGCTCTTCGACAAGCCATGACTGCAGTTCGTGAACTCCTGCAAGGCCTTCTTCACGTACTCGACGCAAGCAGTCTTCGTTTGTCTGCCATTGTTTGGTAGGACACTCGTCGCCGCCTATATGTATGTACGGGAATGGGAATATGTTCGCTACGTTGTCGAGTACGCATTTAAGGAAATCAATGGTCTCATCTTTGCCGATGTTCAAGACGTCCTCTGAAATACCGCCGTCAATACGTACTGAATACTCCTTTGTAGGGTCGCAACTCAATTCCGGATATGATGTTACAGCTGCCACCATGTGACCGGGGAGGTCAATCTCGGGCATGATGTCAATATTGCGTTCTGCAGCGTAAGCTACAATCTCACGCAAATCATTCTGCGTAAAATACATGCCACGGCCGTATTCTGTGTCGTCGAAGAATTTTGTGCCGTCGCCCGGGCTCGTGAACGATCCTGAACGTACAGCTCCTATCTCGGTAAGCAAAGGATATTCGGGAATTTCAATGCGCCAGCCCTGGTCGTCGGTGAGGTGCCAGTGCAAGCGGTTCATCTTGTATATAGCCATGATGTCGAGAACTTTCTTCACTTCGTCTTTGTCGAAGAAGTGGCGAGCGACGTCCATCATGAATCCTCGATGCCCGAACTGCGGTTGGTCTGCAATATTGACAAGAGGTATGCTCCATTCTGCGTCTTTGTTCAGAACATTGCCGTATATGTCAATAGGAAGCAACTGTTTCAGTGTCTGTATCGCATAAAAGAAACCGGCCTTTGCGGAAGCCTTTATTTCTATTCTATTTTCGCTTGTTTTAAGCGTATAGCCCTCTTTAGGCAGCGTAGCATCTACGGCAAGCCATATTTCTCCGTCGGCGGAATTTGCGCCGCTCTCTTTTATCTCAAGCTTAATGCCGGCTGTCTGCTCCAATGCGGCTGCAAGGTCGGTTGTGTATTTCTTTGCATCATCGTTGGGGTATGTGATGGCTTTAAGGTCGGCAATATTCAGCTTGCCATCGGCAATCTCAATTTCTGCAGGGTAGGGTATGAGGGTGATGCTGCTGAGATTCTCAAATAGTGTCAGTTCAACGAACTGCACGACATTGTTCTTGTCGTTGTCCGCATTCCAGAATCCAACCCCTCTGTTCTCTTCGGGACCGCCGAATATGTTCATTGAAATGCTTGTATTGCCCTTTGGCTTCAGTTCAAAACCGCCTGCGTATGCATTGAATTTAGTGTCGTTTATAAAGAACTTTGTTACACCGCTGGGGCTTGATGAAGCCTTTATCATCTCGTTTATATTGGCCGACGCTGCGCAAAGCGTGTATCCTTTCTTGTTGGTGAATGTATAACCGTTCGTCGCATCGCCTGTGATTTTCCACAGTTGCGAATCGCTTCCCAATGCTCCCGACGTTGTAATGTCGGCATTGTCGCTCTCTGCTGTAAAAGCGTTGCCTCCGTTCATGAACTGAATGAGATACCACTTGGTTTTATTGTCGGTACTGATTTCGGGAAAACCTTGTGACAAGGCATTCGCAAAGCTTATGACTGCGCAAATGATTGTGATTAGAAGTTTTTTCATATAATTGAATTTATTATGTATTAGCTTAATTTCTGCGAATATAATAATAATATGTAAAAGATTATAATTTTCTCGTTTCCAAAATTTTGCTAACTTTGCACGGCTTGCATAGAAGCGAATAGAATTTTGATGTTCCGAATGGGTTATAAAATGTATATGTATATTCTGTTGTCTCTTTTACTGCTCTCTTGCGGCGGTAAAAAGAGTGTGACCGACGAAACTGCCGAAACCGCTCATATGCGGAACGCGAAGCCTAACAGAATAATATATTGGAATTGCAAACGTGAATTCAACGACATGAACGACACGCACCTTGAAGCTGCGCAAAAGGTCGGTATAGAGCCGTTGGCGTCGTGGCAAGATATTCCTGAAGCTTCGAAAAAACTTTTTATGATTGGCGGTCCGCTGCGTTTCGGGGAGCCTTTTGTGGTGGACGAACTTACCCATTCGTCGCCGTTCCTTGTCGAAGAAGCTGTTGCTTTGCTGCATGATATCGGGAGCGGTTTTCAGGACTCTTTGAAAAACAAACACCTGCCTCAATACAGCGTTCTCGTATCATCTGTATTGAGAACGGACACCGATGTCAAGAATTTGACTAAGCGTAACATAAACGCATCGAAGCGTTCGGTGCATTGCTACGGAACGACTTTTGATATATCGTATAAAAGATTCGTAAAGCACGACGACGAGGGAAAAGATGCCAATCCGGTGCATTTGAAAGCCGTTCTTGCCGAAGTGCTGCGTGACCTCAAGAAAGAGGGCCGTTGCTACGTCAAGCACGAAGTGAAGCAGGCGTGTTTCCATATAACAGTGCGCTGAACGGCTTTGTCTGAATAATGTATAGTTTTTTTTGCTATTGCGAAGCTATATTTCAATAATATTACCGCTTTTGGGGATTATTACCGTTTTTTTTGATTAATTTCGCAAGTTAATTGTATAATCACTAAAAATATTATAAAATGTTCCGTACAAAAACTTGTGGCGAACTACGTTTGGCCGATGTAAATACAACAGTTATCCTTAGCGGTTGGGTGCAGCGCGCACGTAAGATGGGCGGTATGACGTTTGTCGATTTGCGTGACCGTTACGGCATTACTCAACTCGTCTTCAGCGAAGACGCTAATGCTGAACTCTGCGAAAAGGCTTCTCGCCTCGGACGTGAATATGTTATTCAGGCAACAGGCATTGTTTGCGAGCGTCAAAGCAAGAATGCCAATATCCCTACCGGTGATATCGAAATAATCGTAAACGAACTGAATATCCTTAACGAGGCTGCGACTCCTCCTTTCACAATCGAGAACAATACCGACGGCGGCGATGACATCCGCATGAAATACCGTTATCTTGACTTGCGTCGCGATGCTGTACGCAAAAACCTCGAACTGCGTCATAAGATGACTATGGAGGTACGCCGTTATCTCGACTCAATGAACTTCATCGAGGTCGAGACACCTATGCTCATCGCCTCTACTCCTGAAGGAGCGCGCGATTTCGTTGTTCCTTCACGTATGAATCCCGGTCAGTTCTACGCACTGCCTCAGAGCCCGCAGCTATTCAAACAGTTGCTTATGGTTTCAGGCTTCGACCGTTATTTCCAGATTGTGAAATGCTTCAGAGACGAGGACCTGCGTGCCGACCGTCAGCCCGAATTCACTCAGATAGACTGCGAAATGAGCTTCGTTGAGCAGGAAGATGTCATCTCTCTATTCGAGGGCATGGCAAAGCATTTGTTCAAGACTATCCGCGGCGTTGAACTCGATGGCGCATTCCCTCGCATGACATGGCACGACGCTATGAAATACTACGGCAGCGACAAGCCTGACACACGTTTCGGCATGGAGTTCGTTGAACTTATGGATATAATGAAGGGACACGGCTTCGCCGTGTTCGACAACGCTGAATACATTGGCGGTATCTGTGCTAAGGGTGCAGCCGGATACACACGCAAGCAGCTCGATGCCTTGACTGACTTTGTGCGTCGTCCGCAGATTGGCGCTAAAGGCATGGTCTACGCCCGTGTAGAGGCTGACGGTACTGTGAAGTCAAGTGTAGACAAGTTCTACACGCAGGAGACTCTTCAGGCAATGAAAGCTGCGTTCAATGCAGAGCCGGGCGACCTTATCCTTGTACTCAGCGGAGATGATACCATGAAGACACGCAAGCAGCTTTGCGAGTTGCGTCTTGAGGTGGGCAGCCAGCTCGGCCTTCGTGACAAGAACAAGTTCTCTTGCCTTTGGGTTGTCGATTTCCCGCTCTTCGAGTACAGCGAGGAGGAGGGCCGTTACATGGCTATGCATCATCCCTTCACATCGCCGAAACCAGAGGATATTCCTCTGCTCGATACCGACATGGGCGCTGTGCGTGCCAATGCATACGACATGGTCATCAACGGCGTAGAGGTCGGCGGCGGCTCAATACGTATATATGACAGCGAGCTGCAGAACAAGATGTTCGAGCTTCTCGGCTTCACTCCTGAGCGCGCCCGGCAGCAGTTCGGCTGGCTTCTCGATGCCTTTAAGTACGGCGCGCCACCTCACGGCGGTCTGGCTTATGGTCTCGACCGTTGGGTTAGCCTCTTCGCCGGTCTTGACTCTATCCGTGACTGCATCGCATTCCCCAAGAACAATTCAGGCCGTGATACGATGATTGACGCTCCCTCAGCACTTGAGCCCGCTCAGCTGGACGAGTTGAATATTGTAGTAGATATGCATTAAATATGAAACAGAATATCAAAAAACGAAGAAGCGCAGCGCAGGTAGAAAAGAACCGCAAGCGTAAGGCGGCAAAGAAACGCCGCCAGATGGTAAAGACTGTCGGCATGATCGTAGTGGCAGCATTGCTGATTCTGCTTATGATTTTTGCCTTTGCCGCTCCTCCAAGAGCTATAATGTAATTGAAATACTCTAAAAAACGCCCCTAAAGTACCATAATAGGACTTTAGGGGCATTTTTAATAATGTAATAGTTTAATCTATGTATTTTTTGAATGGAAGAACGTACTTGTTATACATATTTTGGCATCTGTATTCAGCGCTTTTAACAAAAGTTTTGATATATGTTCTGGCCCATTCTTCTATTGTCCCATTAAAATCTTGGCTTAATTCGCATACATGAAACTGAATCTGCATTGCAGCAGCCCAATTGATATAAAGATTACTTGGGTCACTTTTAAAAAGATCCTTCCAATGTGCGTTTACGCATTTTAGATTTTCCCCATCTTCTTTCCAATCAATTTCGATATAATTTATCCCAATAGAGTCAAAGTCATTGTTATCAATCATACATGCGCACATTTTAGCTAGTTTATATGACGATATAATGTTGGGCGCTTGAGCGTTTTTTGATATATTTCTTGTTTTAATATCAATAATGCTGAAGTTCCCATCTTTGTGCCATAGAATGTCTGCCGTATCGTTTTGTTTTTCGGCAAAAGGATTATCTATATCCCATTCTTTTGTCGCTTTGTCACCTCTACTAAGCAGGAATAATGCTACTGGCGAATCAAATAATGCATATCTGTCTTCGACTGTTATTGTGCATGGATTTTTTCTGTATAAGTCGTTTAAAAATTCATATTGTTTGTAAATGTTTGACGGATACTCGTCTTTTAATAACTTGTAAGCAAGTTTCTCGAATGGTTCACCGGCTGCGTGTCCTGATAGATTCCCCGCATCTTTTTTGTTTGGACGCTCAACTGTTTTATCCTTTAATAAGGATATTAATTTAAGATAATTCTCTTTTGTCATACAAATAAATAATCAAATTGCTTATTAATTTCATTTAAATGTTCAACATTTCTTGTCTGAATATATTGCTGCAAAGATATTGTAATAATGTCATGCGCCTCAACTTCTTTAGGATCTTCCCAATTGATTTTTCTATATGGTATGCTAGCGATCGGCGTTTCAGAGAACTCAACTATAGCACCTTTTACTATACCATTATAACATAGCCAATTAAAGACTCTATAATCATTTAAGTATGCAGTAAGATATTCGATACTTTCACGACAATGTTTTTTCTTAAGTAGGCAGGTTACATCTTGAAGAGGGGAATAGTCGTGACTTGCAAGCACAAATCTGAAATAATTTTTATTGGATATACGTTCCTTGCAAGGAACCATAATTCTTGGCTCTTTTCTTGAAAACAATTTGAAATTTCTAGGAAATACAAACTCCCAAAAGTTCGTATTTTTACCATATTTATAACGTTTATTTAGCTCCTCTTTATAAGATATCATATGTCTATATACATTCGGGCATAGCCTTTCGAATTCATCTTCGTTAATGGAATCATTTATAAAGAAGTATCTACTCTCAGACGAGTACACGTAGTGCCCTAGATCTTTTGCTTTTAATACGTTTATAATGTGAGATTTCTCATATTCAGTTGTTTCATTTAATGAAGAGACGTTGAATGCTTTGTCTAGGCCGGAAACCATACCATTTCCAATATCACAGATGTCTCCAATGCGGTCTAAACGGCCTTTAATGAATATATCGGTTGAATCTTTTCTGCATTTTAGCTCAAACGTGTTTAATCGCTTTTGCTCTTCTTCCGTTGCTAACAGCCATCTTTTGCCAGACTCAAATTGTGGAATGATTATTCTTTCAAAACAGGTATGTGATATTAGTTCATCATATGACGGAGTATTGGTTTGTTTGTATTTGTATAAAGATATATTTTCGGTTTTATTATTGCTCTTAACATAACGGAAAATTATAAATGACGCACGCACGTCCTCAAAAAGATGAGCTTCTTTGAAATGATACATTTCTGATATGTATCCATTATTAACCATATACTCTCTTAGAGATTCAGAGTGTGTTGTATTCATCCAATATTCAGTACAGATGAATATAAGTTCACCCCCTTCTGTTAGTTGTTCTATACTCTTAAGTATGAATATGTAGTGATAGTCGCAAAGGCTGTTAAAATATTTATTCCATAAATGCGATGTCGCTAATTCTTCCTTTAATTCTGGCTCTAAATTCTTCCATCTAATATATGGCGGGTTTCCAATTACAACGTCATATGGGTCTAACGGGCTGCTAATAAAACTTTGATATTTAATATAATTATATTCGTTGCCAATACTATTGTCTATTTCATATGCAGAAATATTTGTAAATCCTTCAACCTCTAAATTTTTTAGGAAGACACCTTTTCCGCTCGATGGTTCTAATATACGAGCATCTTTATTATGCTGAATTAAATTTACCATAAATTTTGCAATGTCATCTATGGTAAAGTATTGGCCGTATTTATTCTTTTTCTTCATAGTAGGTCAATCAGAGCGATTTAAAATGCGTTCCCTGCAAAATAATTCAATAATAAAGTTTATGTATAAAGAAACTCATTCGTTGAATTCATTCATTGTCGCATAATCTATTACAAATATAAGTATGTATTCTTCCTTTATCAATTATAATTCAAGAATTCCCCTTCTTTTTTCACTTGTTTTAACAAAAGGCGAGCAGACTGGAATTTGTCTGCTCGCCAATGTGTAAAAACACCTTGCTTAATATCTTTCTCTCCTGCTTATTTCAAATTTCTTTTGAAGAACTCTGCTATGCGTTCGAACAGGTGGTAGCGTGTGTTCGAGCCGTAATATATGCTGTGGTTGCTGTCGGTGTATAGCGCTGTCTCGAACTTCTTGTTTGCCTGTGTCAAGGCATGTATGTAACGTACCATGTTACGCAGGTGCACGTTGTCGTCGGCTGTGCCGTGGACAAGCAGCAGGTTGCCGTTGAGCTTCTTCGCATTGACAATTGCCGAGCCTGCGTCATAGCCCTCTTTGTTCTCTTTGGGAGTACGCATGTAACGCTCGGTGTATATGGTATCGTAGAAGCGCCAGTCTGTGGGAGCTGCTACCGCCACGCCGGCCTTGAACACAGCATCGTCCTGGCTCATTGACATTATGGTGTTGTAGCCGCCGAAACTCCAGCCCCATATGCCGATGTTATCTTTATCGATATAGGGCAGTGTCCCTAAATACTTCGCAGCTTCTACCTGGTCGGCAGGCTCGTACTTGCCTATATTAAGATAGGTGCATTTGCCGAATTCCGTGCCTCGTCCGCCTGTCCCTCGCCCGTCTACGCATACCATGATGAAGCCTTCGCATGCCATGTAGCTTTCGAACATGGCATTGCCGTAGTTTCCTGTGTACCAGTTGTCGGTAACTTGCTGTGAATATGGGCCGCTGTACTGGAACATTACGACGGGGTACTTTTTGCTTGCGTCAAAATCATGAGGCTTGATCATCCAGCCGTTAAGCTCTACGCCGTCGCTTGTCGTAAAGGTGAAGAACTCCTTCGAAGGCATGTCGAATTCGGCGAGTCTCTTTTTAAGGGCGCTGTTGTCAATGAGGCTCTTTATGACTTTGCCGTTGCAGTCGTTGGTGGTGACTACATGCGGGGTATGCATGCTTGAATAGGTGTTTATAAAGTACTTCATGCCGTTGCTGAAGACAGCCTTGCTTGTACCGTTTTCTGCTGTAAGTCTTGTCTTCTTGCCCTTAGCGTTTACCTTGTATATGCTTTCGCATAACGGCGAGCCTTCGTTGCTTGAATAGTAGTATTCGTTCTTCTTGCTGTTCCAGCCATAAAAGTTTTTTACCTCGAATTCGCCTTTGGTGATAGGGCGTACGAGCTCGCCGTTAAGGGTGTACAGGTAAAGGTGATTGTATCCGCTGCGTTCGCTTTGAAAAACGAAGTGCTTGTCAAGGAAGTGTATTCCTGTGTATGTCTGTTCGTTCAGGTATGTGTTGCTCTCTTCGCGCAGAATGGTCCTGCTCACGCCCGAAAGAGGGTTTACCGCCTGTATCTCAAGCACGCTCTGGTGGCGATTGAGTGTAAGCACAGCAAGCATCTCCGGGTTTTTCGTGAACTTGATGCGGGGGATGTAGCCCTCCTCGGGGATATTCACGTCGAGCTTGCGTGTAACTCTGCTCTTTATGTCGAACGAGTGAACCGAAATCTTTGAGTTAGCGGCGCCCGAAACTGGGTACTTGAAGCTGTATGGCGCGCAGAACGCGTCGTAGTCGCTGCTGTTGCTGCCTGTGGTGAACATGGGCATGTCGTACATCATGACGTCGCTCTCGTCGTATTTGATGTATGCTATGACCTTGCTGTCGGCGCTGAAGTCGTAAGAGCAGTTGTTGGCGAACTCCTCTTCATTGACCCAGTCCGGTATTCCGTTGATTATTTTACCGTATTCTCCGTCTGTCGTCACCTGTGACTCGGCATTACCGAAGAGCAACTTTACGAGGTATATGTCATTGTCGCGCACGAACGCTATCATTGTACCGTCAGGCGAGAATTTTGGCACTTGTTGGGCGCCGTTCTCAGACAGACGCTCCGCCTTGTTGTTGTTGCGGTTGAAGATGTAATGTTCGGCTGTGTATGAATTGCGGTATATGCCTTTTGTTCCAGTCTGCAACAGTATGAGCTTCTCGTCGGGCGAGAATTGGTAGCCGTCGATACGTTTAAGGTCAAAGCCGCGCGCTGTGGCTGCGTCGAAGAGCGTGTCTACAATCTCTCCGTTCTTGAACGAGCCTTTCAGAATCATGCTTCGGTCGTCGCTCATGCGGGCGAAGTGTTCTCCGTCGGCCATAGGCTTGATTGCCGCATAGGTCTGCGGCCAGTAGCCGCCGTACATCACGTCGTGCAGTGTGACTTTCTTTCCTGCGAACAGGGAAGCGGTCATTGTCATTGCTACGAAAAATGAAAATAGATGTTTCATGTCAATAGTATTTTAATTTATATTTTCTGTCGTTACTCCTTGTACCACGATGCGTACATTATATAGTCGTTGGCAATACGCTCGACAATATCTTTCTGCTGTTCTTTGCTTACCTCTTTAATCTTCTTCGCAGGCACGCCTGCATAAATATATCCGCCCTCGACACGCATGCCCGACGTCACAAGCGCATTGGCTGCCACGATAGCTCCGCTCTCTACTACGGCGTTGTCGAGAACGGTCGCTCCCATGCCTATGAGGCAGTTCTTCTCGAGCGTGGCCCCGTGTACTGTGGCGTTGTGTCCTATGGATACATTGTCGCCGATGATGGTTTTTGAACGTTGGTAAAGCGTGTGAATAACCGCCCCGTCCTGTATGTTCACGTTATTACCTACGGTTATTGTATTGACGTCGCCTCGCAGGACTGTGCCGTACCATATTGAGCAGTTGTCGCCTATGGTGACATCGCCTATCACTGCTGCCGTTTCGGCAATGAAACAGTTCTTTCCTATCTTGGGGGTGAAACCTCTGACCTCTTTTATTATAGCCATGCTGTTTTGTTTTTATTCCTTGTCGTTCTGCTGCGGCGCATTATTTCCCGCAAACTTGCCGCCTCTTCTGTGCCGGCTGAAATTACGGTGGCGTCCATGCTTCTTCTGTTCCTGTTTCTCGCCGCCTGTGTTCTGCGGAACGGCACTGTTTTTGTTTCTTTTGTTTTCTCTTTTTCCCTCTCTCTTTCCGTGAGGCTTTCCCGCTCCTGCTTTACGCTTGTCATTGCCGCCTCTGCCTTTGCGGTTATCTCTCTTGCCGTTGCCCTTTTTGCCGTTGCCCTTCTTGTCGGGCTCGTATGCGGGCGCCTCGCCGAGTTCGGCGGGAACATCGAGTTTGGGAACCTTCTGCTCTATGAAATCCTCGATTCGCTTGAAGAATTCCTGGTCCTCCTCCGACACGAATGTTATCGCACGGCCTTTTGTGCCCGCACGTGCAGTACGGCCGATACGGTGTATGTAGTCGTCGCAATCACGGGGTACGTCGTAGTTTATGACAATGCGTATATCGTCAATGTCTATTCCTCGTGCCAGAATATCTGTTGCCACAATAATGTCAATCTTGCGGCTCTTGTATAGGTACATTATCTCGTCACGTTCGCTCTGGCTGAGGTCGCTGTGCATTTCGCCTACGTTGAATCCCTGTTTCTTGAGCATCAAGGATATCTCTTTTACCTTTGTCTTGCGTGATGCGAAGAGTATCACACGTTCGCTGCTCTCGTTCTTGAATATATCCTTTATTATTCCCGGTTTCTGACCTTCGTGGCATACATAAGCCTGCTGCGTTATTCCGTCGGCGGGCTTTGCGAGAGCCAATGTGACCTGAACGGGGTTGTCAAGAATGTCAGCCGCAAGTTTTCTTATCTCTTCGGGCATCGTAGCCGAAAACAGCATTGTCTGTCTCTTCTTGGGCAGCTGCTTGGCTATGGTCATGATGTCGTTGCAGAATCCCATGTCAAGCATGCGGTCGGCCTCGTCAAGAATGAAGAACGATACTTTTGAAAGGTCGATGTTGCCGAGGTTTATATGGCTGATGAGTCTTCCCGGCGTAGCGACTATAATGTCGGCTCCCTTTGCCATGCCTCGCAGCTCCTGTTCGTAACGCTGGCCGTCGTTGCCGCCGTAAACGGCTACGCCTGACACGGGCATGAAGTATGTGAAGCCTTCGAGCTGCCGGTCTATCTGCTGAGCGAGTTCACGGGTAGGCGCCATTATGACGCAATTTATAGACTCTTCGGGGTATTCTCCGCGGCAAAGTTTGTTAAGCACTGGCAACAGGTATGCTGCGGTCTTCCCTGTTCCTGTCTGCGCCACGCCAATGAGGTCACGGCCGTCGAGCAGGGGCTGTATTGTCTGTTCTTGTATCGGTGTGCATGTCTCGAAACGCATAGCGTCGAGAGCGTCAAGAACTTCGTCTTCAAAATCAAAATCTGTAAAATACATATTATCTTGGTGCTTTTCGATAGAGGACTATTGCCAATATCGTGTAAATGATATTAGGTAACCAAACTGCGAGGGCTACAGGCATGTGGTCGGCAAACGCCGATGATATTGTCTGGAACAATATGTACGAGAAACTCAATCCGAGCCCTATTCCCAACGATAGCCCCATGCCGCCTTTTCTCTTCCGTGACGACAGCGACACGCCTATTATGGTCATGATGAACGCTGCGAACGACATTGCTATGCGTTTGTGGTATTCTATTTCAAAGGGCCTTATGTTGGCAAGCCCTCGTGCCTGTTGCTTGTCTATATATACGCTCAACTCGGGGCTGGTCATCGTCTCCTCCTCACCGTCCGATATAAGAAAGTCGGCAGGCTCAAAGGGCAGAACGGTGTCGAGCGGCTCGCGCCTGCTCTCGCGTATTATCTCTTTGTCGTCCTTGAGGTCTCTGATGAGCCAGCGGCGGGCTGTCCATGTGTGAGGCCTATCGGGGTCGTATGTTATTGTGGCGGCTTCCATGTGCGAAACGAGCTTTTTCTCCTCAAATGTGTCGAGCATGAAACGCCAGCCCATGTTGTTGCGGCTCTCGAAACGCTCTATGAACGCAATGGTGTTGTCGTCGATTTTCAGCTGTATGTTGCTCCCCGACTCAACTTTTCTGACTTTGTTGTGCTTCTGTTCGAAACTGAGCCTTGTGGCGTTGCCGTTCGGAATGATATATGCGCTGAGGATGAATGTCATAAGCGCTATCACTCCTGCAGACAGCATGTAGGGCTTGACAAGCCTTCTGAAGCTGACTCCCGATGCGAGCATCGCTATTATTTCGGAATTATCGGCAAGTTTCGACGTGAAGTATATTACCGAAATGAACACGAATAATGCGCTGAAGGTGTTGGCGTAATAGGGGGCAAGGTTCAGGTAGTAGTCGAATATTATTTCGTTTACGGTGGCGTTGGAATTGACGAACTTGTCAATCTTCTCATTATAGTCGAAGACCACAATGATGACGATGATAAGGGCCAGCGAAAAGAAGTACGTTCCAAGAAACTTCTTTATAATGTACCGGTCCAACCGTTTCAGTTTAAAATATTCAAGCCACTTCATCGTAACTGTTCCTGTCGTTATTCTCTTTCGCGTTTTTTGTTTACAGCCGGCGTGTGACCTCTTCGAGCATCTGCTTTTTCCATGCTGCGTAGTTGTCGGTAAGTATATGCTTGCGTGCCTCTTGTGTCAGCCATACGTAGAATGCGAGGTTGTGTATAGACGCAATCTCTAAGGCGAGCAGTTCCTGGGCGATGAAAAGGTGGCGAAGGTATGCCTTGCTGTAGAGGGTGTCCACGAACGACGCGCCGTCTTCTTCGATAGGGGAGAAGTCGTGCTTCCACTTCTCGTTTCTCATGTTCATGATGCCGTGCTTGGTGAAGAGCATAGCGTTGCGCCCGTTGCGTGTAGGCATTACGCAGTCGAACATGTCCACGCCGCGTTCTATGCCTTCGAGTATGTTCGCAGGCGTTCCCACTCCCATGAGATAGCGCGGTTTGTCGGTGGGCAGTATCTCGTTCACAACCTCGATCATCTCGTACATCTTCTCGGCCGGTTCGCCGACAGCGAGTCCGCCTATGGCGTTTCCGGCAGCCTCCTTCGATGCGATGAACTCCGCCGAGCGGCGACGCAAGTCGGGGTACACGCAACCCTGTACAATGGGGAACAGCTGCTGCTCATATCCGTAGAGAGGCTCGGTCTCAGAAAGCCTTCCTATGCACCTGTCGAGCCAACGGTGTGTTCTCTCCATCGATTTCTTCGCATAATCGTAGTCGGCTGTTCCGGGGGTACACTCGTCGAATGCCATGATAATGTCGGCACCTATGCTGCGTTCAATATCCATTACTCTTTCAGGAGAGAAAAAGTGCTTTGAGCCGTCGATGTGCGAACGGAATTCCACGCCCTCTTCGCTCATCTTTCTGATATCTTTAAGCGAGAATACCTGAAAACCGCCGCTGTCGGTCAGTATCGGGCGGTCCCACATGTTGAACTTATGCAGTCCTCCTGCCTTTTCAAGGGTGTCGAGCCCCGGACGCAGGTACAGGTGATAGGTGTTTCCCAATATTATCTGTGCCTTGATATCGTTTTTCAGGTGGGGTATTTGCACTCCCTTTACCGACCCTACTGTGCCCACAGGCATGAATATCGGCGTCTGTATATCTCCGTGGTCGGTCTTCAGCACTCCTGCGCGTGCCCTGCTGCCGCTGTCGGTATGTAGTAATTCGAATTTCACGGTTATGCCATAAAGTTAATAGGGTTATTGACTCTTTCGTCGAGAATAGCAATGTCGAGTACCTCTTTCATGTCGGTCACATAGTGGAACGTGAGTCCCTGAACATACATTTCGGGTATTGCCTCGATGTTACGTCTGTTCTCCTCGCATATGACAATCTCTTTTATGCCTGCACGCTTTGCCGCAAGAATCTTCTCTTTTATTCCGCCCACAGGAAGCACTTTGCCTCTCAGCGTAATCTCTCCTGTCATCGCAAGGTTCTGTTTCACCTTGCGTTGCGTGAGCGCAGAAACGAGCGCCGTTACCATTGTTATGCCCGCCGACGGGCCGTCTTTGGGAGTGGCTCCTTCGGGGACGTGGATATGTATGTTCCATTTCTCGAACACTTCGTAGGGAATGCCGAGTTCCGCCGCATGAGCCTTTACATATTCTACGGCAAGTGTCGCCGACTCCTTCATCACGTCGCCGAGGTTGCCTGTCAATGTGAGTTTTTCGCCTTTGCCTCGGCTGACGCTTGTCTCAACGAAGAGAATCTCGCCGCCGGCGCTTGTCCATGCCAAGCCTGTTACTACGCCTGCATAGCCGTTGCCCTGATACTTGTCACGAGAGAACTCTTTGACGCCGAGCAATGATGCAAGGTCATCCGGCTTTACGGTGCCGAACTCGAACTTGCTGTCAAGGGCCTTGCTGCATGCGAGACGGCGGAACACCTTCCCGATTTTCTTTTCAAGGGTTCTTACTCCCGACTCTCGGGTATAATCCTCTATAATGGCTTCAATGGCAGCCTTGCTTATGTTCGCTTTGGAACTGCTGATGCCATTGGCCTCTTTCTCCTTGGGAATGAGGTGGCGGCGGGCTATCTCGACCTTCTCTTCGGTAAGGTAGCCGTTTACCTCGATGAGCTCCATGCGGTCGAGCAGCGGTGCGGGTATCCCTGAAAGACTGTTCGCCGTAGCAATGAACATTACCTTAGAAAGGTCGTAATCGACGTCAAGGAAATTGTCGTGGAAGGTGTTGTTCTGTTCAGGGTCAAGCACTTCAAGCAATGCTGCCGACGGGTCGCCCTGCATTGAAACGCGGCCAACCTTGTCAATCTCGTCGAGTATGAATACAGGGTTGTCGCTTCCGGCCTTTGCGATGCTTTTGATGATGCGTCCCGGCATGGCGCCGATGTATGTCTTGCGGTGTCCTCGTATCTCCGACTCGTCATGCACGCCGCCGAGCGACATGCGTATGTAGTTCCTTTTCAGAGCTTTGGCTATAGACTTGCCCAATGATGTCTTTCCTACACCCGGAGGACCGTATAGGCAGATAATGGGAGAGCGCAGGTCGCCTCGCATCTTCATCACGGCAAGGTGTTCCAGAATTCTCTCCTTAACCTTGTCGAGCCCGTAGTGGTCACGGTCAAGTGTCTTGCGGGCGTTGGCTATGTTAAGGTTATCTTTGGTGTATTCACCCCAGGGGAGGCTAACGAGAGTCTGCAAATATGTGAGCTGCACATGATAGTCGGGCGACTGGCTGTTTATGCGGCTGAGCTTCTGAAGTTCTTTGCTGAAGGTGTCCTTAATATCTTTGGACCAGTTCTTGTTCGCCGCCTTCTCTTTCAGCTCTTTGATTTCCTGCTCTTGGGGATTCTCGCCCAGTTCGTCCTGGATGTTCTTCATCTTCATTTGCAGGTAGTATTCACGTTGCTGCTTGTTCAACTCGTTGTGAGTCTTGTTCTTTATCTTCTCGTTGAGCTCGGCGAACTGTATTTCACGGTCGAGTATCTTCATCAAAAGGAATGCTCTCTCCTTTATCGAACTTGTGTTGAATATCTCCAGCCTCTCCTCGTGGGAAATCTTTATGTTCGCCGAAAGGAAGTTTACGAGTATCTGCTCGTTTTCGATGTTGGGTACTGTGAACTTTATGTTATTGTTGTTGTTATACCCTGCGATTTTCATCGCTATCTCTTTACAGTTTTCGAGCAGGCTCATGAATTCCGCATCCATAGGGTATTCGACCTCCTGCACCTCCTCGACATTGCCTTTGTGATAGGGCGCGAACTGTGTTATCTCCTTAAGGCTAATCTTTTGATAGCCCTGGAGAATGGCGGTGCGTGAGCCGTCGGGCAGCTTGAACGATTTAATAATCTTCGCTACCGTACCTACGTTGTGCAGGTCGTCGATGTCGGGTACCTCAACGTTCGGGTCTTTCTGGCAGAACACGCCTATGCAGCCGTTGTTCTCCATTGCATCGACAAGATTGAGAGATGAGCTGCGTCCTATTGAAACAGGGAGCAACGTGCAGGGGAACAGCAGCATATTGCGTAGTGGCAATATCGGAAGTCCCTTTTTGTTGAATTTTGTCTTTGGAGAAAGGGCATGTCCCTCTTGAATATCTGTTATTATGGAAAAATCGCTGTCATCAATCTCTTGTTCCTCCATGAATAGTTCTATCTCTTTTTTTTCTTCCTCTTCCATTCTTTTTCGCTTTTGTTTGTTCGGCAGCCTTGCTCTTTGTCCGGTTAATGTATCGTTTTCGGCGGCAAGGCTGTTGCAATTTGCAAAGTTATTATTTTTTGGCGATTAACTGAATTTTTTACTATAATATATTATTTATTATTATTAATAAATGTTGGCGGTTACTCCTCATGCGGGCTCTTTTATATTTTGTAAGTCTATTTAACATTTAATCGGCGCCTCATCTCGTTAATAAGTCGTAAATTCGCGATATGCGTATCTCTTTGTTGAAAGCTGAGCATGTAATGTAAATCTTAAATAGTCGTCGTTTGTGGCAAAAAAGAGAATTCTGTTCATAATAAACCCTAAGTCGGGCGTTCAAAGCAAGAAAAGGCTGCCCGAACTTATTGACAAACATATCGACCGCAGCCGTTATGACTATACCGTTGAGTTTACCTCTTATGCCGGTCATGCTTCGGAAATGGCTTCTAAGGCAGCTGCCGACGGCGTGTATGCGACGGTCGCCGTCGGCGGTGACGGCACGGTAAACGAGGTGGCATGCGGAATTGTGCATACAGGCACTTCGCTCGGAGTCATCCCCTGCGGGTCGGGCAACGGCTTCGCCCGGCATCTGGGAATTCCTGTCGATGCCAAAGGGGCTATCGGCTTTATAAACAGGGCTGAGCCTGTGCCGATAGATTACGGCAAGATAAACGGAAAACCGTTCTTCTGCTCTTGCGGCGTCGGTTTCGACGCTCTTGTCAGCAGCGATTTCGCAAGGGCCGGCAGCCGAGGGCTGGTTACTTACGTGCAAAAGGCTCTCGCAGACTGGGCCGATTATACGCCCGAACTGTATGAGATACAGACTGCATCATCAAACAGGCAGTACAAGGCTTTTCTTATCGCTTGCGGTAATGCGTCGCAGTACGGCAATAATGCTTATATAGCTCCTTATGCATCAATGCGTGACGGCATGCTGAGCGTGTCGGTGCTGCTGCCTTTCACGGCATTGGAAGTGCCTCATGTGGCAGCTCAGCTCTTCTCTAACACTCTTTCCGAAAACAGTCACATGGTAACGCTGAACACTCCACGGCTCACAATAAGAAGAGCGTCGGCGGGGCCGGCGCATTATGACGGCGAGCCGGTGATTATGGACAAGGAACTGAATGTTGAGGCTGTTCCTGGCGGGCTTAGGGTACTTTCTTGCCCCGGCTGGGACGGCACGTGCGAGCCTGTGCCTTTGTACAGGCAATTTTTGGATGCGATAACGGGTTGTGTTTAATGAACGATTAAAGATTAACGATTAGCGATTAACGATTAGCGATTGGTGATTAACGTGTAACGATTGGTGATTAACGTCTAACGATTGGCGATTAACGATTGACACGTTGCCTGACAGCAAGCCGCCCGGCACAAGTTCTTTCTGAGCTGCGTGCGACCATTTGCGGACTGTATTGTCGGAACTTCGTTTTATCGATTAATGATGATACGATTAAATATGGTTTTCTCTACTTTCAAAAAGATATGGCTGTGAATAATTCGCAGGTTTGTTGTTCTTTTTGAAAATAATTTACAATTATTCAATCTTCAGATAGAAATCCCTAAGAATGCGCTTTGCTTCTTCGCTGTATTCCCCGGGACTGTTCTCAAGTACTAAGGTGTTTGCGGCTGCCGGGTCGCATGCATGCTTCGCAAATTCTATCATTACTCTTTTAGGTTGTTTCTTAGGTGTAGTCTTGATAAATGTTATCCTCCTGGCATGAAAGCCGTTTTCTGTTGCCGAATGTTGCCATTCGTCCATTATGTCACAAGGGATTATGATTGAAACCTTAGCGTCGTGCGTTGATAGTGACGAACACTTGGCGAAGAATTCCGAACTGCTGAGGCTGTCGCTGTGGCGTGCCAGAGTCCTCGACGTGTCGTCGCATTTCAGACTGTTTACAAAATAGGGAGGGTTGCTCACGATAGTGTCGTATAATTCGTCCGTTTCATACGAAAGCATATCACGATTTATTATTCTTATTCTGTCTTTCCATGAAGAATTCTTTACATTCTCTATGGCTTGGAGCGACGCCTCTTTGTCTATCTCAATACCTGTGACCGCCGCATCGCATCTCTGTGCCGCCATCAACGATATAAGTCCGCTGCCGCAACCGATGTCAAGAATGTTTCTGCTTCCGGAAACGTCGAACCAGCCGCCGAGCAGGCAGCCGTCGGTGCCTACCTTCATGGCGCATCCGTCCTGGAATATCGTGAACTGCTTGAACTTGAAATAGTTGTTGGACATCGGCTTTCGATTTTTGCTTTGCGAAATTACTTATTACTTCCTTAATTGGCAAACAAATTCGGCAATTATGCCCTCATTCCGCTGTCAGTTCTTTATTTTTTATTATTTTCGCAAATCTTAAAGAAAACGACTAAACGATAAATAGTATGAAACAAGAAAACGAAAAACAGACAGGACTGCCCGAAAATGCGTTCCGTCCGCTAAATGAAGGCGAGGAGTATCGCCCGTTGATGTCTCCCGACAAGGCTTATCCCGAAGTTAATTTCTGGTCGGTGTCATGGGGTATAATAATGGCTGTGATTTTCTCGGCTGCAGCCGCGTACCTCGGCCTTAAGGTGGGTCAGGTGTTCGAAGCCGCTATACCTATAGCTATTATTGCGGTAGGGGTTTCTACTGTGGCGAAAAGAAAGAACGCTCTGGGCGAGAATGTCATCATACAGTCTATCGGCGCCTGTTCGGGAGTGATAGTGGCCGGCGCTATATTCACTCTGCCGGCGCTTTATATACTGCAGAGCAAGTATCCCGAAATGACGGTAAATTTCATGCAGATGTTCATTAGTTCTCTTCTCGGCGGCATACTCGGTATTCTCTTCCTTATTCCTTTCCGTAAGTATTTCGTAAAGGAGAAGCACGGGGAATATCCTTTTCCCGAGGCTACGGCAAGCACTCAGGTGCTTGTATCGGGAGAGAAGGGCGGCAGTCAGGCAAAGCCTCTTCTCATTGCGGCGATAATCGGAGGCCTGTACGACTTTATCGTCGCTACTTTCGGTTGGTGGAACGAGAATGTGACTACACGTATATGCTCATGGGGCGAACTGCTTGCCGACAAGGCAAAGCTGGTGCTGAAGATAAATACAGGAGCCGCCGTGCTTGGCTTGGGATGCATCATAGGTCTCAAATATGCCGCTATAATATGCGCTGGCTCGCTTGCGGTGTGGCTGCTTATCATACCAGGCATGAGCCTCGTGTTCGGCGATACCGTTCTCAACGCATGGAACCCCGCGATTACGGAAACGGTAGGGCAGATGTCGCCTGAACTTATTTTCAAGGAGTATGCGAAGAGCATCGGCATCGGCGGCATCGCTATGGCGGGTGTAATAGGCATCTTCAGGTCTTGGGGCATAATAAAAAGCGCTGTAGGCCTGGCTTCGCGCGAGTTCAAGGGCAATAAGGGCGGCGAAGCGGTCAAACGTACCGACAAGGACTTGTCGATGAAAATAGTAATCTTCGGCTCTGTATTCACTCTGCTAATGGTGCTTGCGTTTTTCGTATTCGATGTCATGCAAGGCAATATACTGCATAGCGTGGTGGCTGTTGTTCTTGTTGCGGTAATTTCGTTCCTCTTTACCACTGTGGCAGCCAATGCCATTGCTATCGTAGGCTCTAATCCGGTATCGGGAATGACGCTCATGACTCTTATTCTTGCCTCTGTGGTAATGGTCGCTGTGGGCCTGAAAGGCGCATCGGGTATGGTGGCGGCGCTTATTATGGGCGGCGTGGTGTGTACGGCTCTCTCTATGGCGGGCGGTTTCATTACCGACTTGAAGATAGGTTACTGGCTCGGCAGCACTCCTGCAAAGCAACAGACATGGAAATTTCTCGGAACTCTCGTTTCTGCGGTAACGGTCGCCGGAGTGATAATGATATTGAATAAAACATACGGCTTTACAAGCGGTGATCTCGCCGCTCCCCAAGCGAACGCTATGGCTGCCGTTATCGACCCGCTCATGAACGGAGTAGGGGCTCCCTGGCTCCTTTACGGAATAGGTGCTGTGATTGCCCTGGCGCTGACATTGCTTAAAGTACCGGCTCTTCCGTTCGCGCTCGGCATGTTCATTCCGCTCGAACTCAACCTGCCTCTGCTCGTAGGCGGCGCTATAAACTGGTATGTCACATCACGCAGCAAAGACAGCGAAATAAACAATCAGCGTGGCGAGAAATGTACTCTGCTCGCGTCGGGTTTCATCGCAGGAGGCGCATTGATGGGCGTTGTCAGCGCCGCGATGCGTTTCGGTGGCATAAACGTGATAAATAATGCATGGCTTGAGAATCCGATGAGCGAGGTTGCCGCTTTGGTTGCGTACGCTCTGCTTATAGTTTACCTCATTAAGGCAAGCATGAAAGTGAAGTAGGGTTACGCTTGACGATTAACGATTATGCAGTTCCACCCCGAATTTTTTAAAACCTTTGGGGGT
>JAZNPP010000049.1:0-10113 GCA_045589695.1 Bacteroidaceae bacterium | reverse complement strand
GGTTGGTTCCCTTATTCTTTTGTGGCAAGGTTGTGCTCTACCAACTGAGCTATTTCCGCATGTACACCTTGCAAAGGTTGGTTCCCTTATTCTTTTGTGGCAAGGTTGTGCTCTACCAACTGAGCTATTTCCGCATTATTTAATGCATTTGTATTTCCAGATTAATGTGAAGGAGATGAGACTCGAACTCACACGACCCAACGGTCACTACCCCCTCAAAGTAGCGCGTCTACCAATTCCGCCACTCCTCCATATTATTGCAAAACGACGTTTTTGCGTGCCCAGAACAGGACTCGAACCTGCACGTCTCTCAACACTCGCACCTGAAACGAGCGCGTCTACCATTCCGCCACCTGGGCTTTGTGCAAGTAACGCATTTATGAGCGGAAAACGAGACTCGAACTCGCGACCCCAACCTTGGCAAGGTTGTGCTCTACCAACTGAGCTATTTCCGCATTTGATACGCAAATTTGGACTTTTCGGCCGCACTCACTGAGCGAAAGTGAACTTTCCCCGTTCATCAGCACGAAAATACTGCATCTGCATACTACGTTTTGCTGCTGAAAAAACAAAATTTCAAAGAGAGCGGAAAACGAGACTCGAACTCGCGACCCCAACCTTGGCAAGGTTGTGCTCTACCAACTGAGCTATTTCCGCATGTACACCTTGCTAAGGTTGGTATCCTTATTTTTGTGGCAAGGTTGTGCTCTACCAACTGAGCTATTTCCGCATGTATACCTTGCTAAGGTTGGTATCCTTATTTTTTTGTGGCAAGGTTGTGCTCTACCAACTGAGCTATTTCCGCATGTACATGCTCTACCAACTGAACTGTTTCCGCATTGCGATAACGGGTGCAAAGGTACTGCAATTTTCTTAATTTGCAAATGATTTTTCTAAAAAATAATTCATGAATGCTAAAAAACTTCTTAAAATCTTGATTTGGGCTGTAGTGTGCTGCTTTTTCCCGCTTGCAAGTCAGGCGTCATTCAGATCTCTTTTTTGTTATAATATCTTTTTGTGCTACATTTGTATTGTGTAATGTATAAATCATGACAGAAAAAGAAAAAATGCTGAAAGGCGAGATCTACAACGCTAATTATGACCTTGAACTGCTTCAGGAACGTACTGCGTGTAAAATCAAGTGCCAGCGATATAACACTTTGCAGTACGATGCGGCTGAGCGTCAGGCTCTTCTCCGCTCCATAATAGCCGATTGCGGCGAGAATGTTACTGTCGAACCCTCTTTCTGGTGCGACTACGGATATAACATTCATCTGGGAGAGAATTTCTATTCTAATCATAATCTTGTTATTCTTGACGGCGCTCCTGTCACCTTCGGGAAGAATGTATTTGTGGCTCCTAATTGCGGTTTTTATACAGCGGGCCATCCGTTGAATGCGAAAGAACGCAATGAAGGGCTTGAGTATGCTCGCCCGATAACTGTAGGCGATGACGTATGGTTCGGTGCGGGAGTTCAGGTCATGCCGGGCGTTACGATAGGCGGCAACGTGGTGATAGGTGGCGGCAGTGTGGTCGTAAAGGATATCCCCGACAACAGTGTGGCTGTTGGAAATCCCTGTAAGGTTATAAAGAAGCTATGAACGAAGAAAAAGTAATTATACGTCCGGCAACCGTAGATGACGCTCTGTTCATTGCCGATGTCGTGGCGATGGCCATTGCCGACGAAGAGGCTCTGCATGCCTATTGCGGCAAGGAGTATATCAGTGTGCTTGCCGAGATAGCCTCGCTTGAGAGTTCTCAGTACAGTTACCGCAATGCTCTGGTGGCTGAGGCCGGCGGAAAGCCTGCGGGCGCTGTCGTGGGGTATGACGGGGCGGCTCTGCATGCTTTGCGAAGCAGCACTCTTGAGGTTGTCGAAAAACGTACCGGCCGTATGCCGAACGTAGCCGATGAGACGGGAGAGGGCGAGTTCTATCTCGATTCGCTTGCTGTTTTGCCCGAATGCCGCGGGCTTGGCATAGGGCGTCGGCTGCTCGATGCTTTCTGCTGCAATGTCTTTGCCGAGGGACACGAATGTGTCGGGCTGTTGGTCGATTATGGTAACCCTGAGGCTGAAAAACTGTACTCTTCATTGGGTTTCGAGCGTGTCGGTACGAAGCTGTTTTTCGGGCACAGTATGTGGCATCTGCAAAAAAGAAGGTGAATGGATCGTATACGTGAAAAGGTGATGAACGCAACTGGGATAACCGGTTTCCAGCGCAGGGTCTACCTGGCTTTGCTTGACGTTCCGGCAGGCGCTGTTATAACTTATGGCGAATTGGCGAGGCGTATCGGTTGCCGTAGCGCTCAGGCTGTCGGACAGGCTTTGAAACGCAATCCTTTCGCGCCTTACGTGCCGTGTCATAGGGTAGTGGCGAGCGACGGCTCGTTAGGCGGTTATAACGGCGAACGTGAAGGTGAGCAACTTGAGCGTAAACGCCGTCTGCTTGAGAAAGAATCGAATAGGTTTTTCTGATGGAAACGGTCAATCTGCTGCATTTTTCCGAACGTGCCGAACTAAGGCGCTGGCTTGCCGAAAATCATTCGGCTGAACGTGTCTGTTGGGTGGTTACATCACGCTGCAAGCAGCCGCCTCACGGCGTTATACCGTATGTCGAAGTAGTTGAGGAGGCTCTCTGTTTCGGCTGGATTGACTCTACTTTGAAACGTCTGCCCGACGGACGGTTGGCGCAACGTCTCTCTCCTCGCCGCAAATGCAGTCATTGGACAGAACTGAATAAACAACGCTGCGCCAATCTTGAATCTCGCGGTCTGATGACCGATGCCGGGCGGCGGGCATTGGCGGCGGCTGAATAAACAGATTCATAATAATGATTACCCAAATTTTACATCCATTGGTTTGTGAGCGGTTCAAGGCGGATGAATGCTATCGTGAAGGGCATTTACGAGTGGTGAATGCGTTGCCCGAAAGGCGTGTCATGGGGCTTCATTCGCCAGGGATTAAGCAAGTGGCCAAGCGCTTGTTCCGTGAAGGCTGCGAGGTTGTTATGCCCGATGGAACGCATCGGATTTGCGCCAACGGGGCCGAGGTTATTCGTGCGTTCGAGTCTGTGCCGGACAAGAGTCTCTGCTACGAGGAGACCGTCGTCTGGGGCTATCTCATCAACCTCGAAAAGTGTTCGCTCGACGAGCGGTTGTCTATGCTCAAACATTATGTGCCGGTGATGGATAATTGGGCTGTGTGCGATTCCTATTGCGCTCACGCAAAGTGGATGGCTCGTGCCGACAAGGTTGCTCTGTGGGAGTTCTTGAAGCGCTGGTTTGGCTCGGAGCGTGAGTTCGAGGTGCGTTTCGCTGTGGTCGTGGCAATGTGCTATTTCCTTAATGAGGAGTGGCTCGACAGGGTTTTTGAACGCATCGACAGGCTTGATTTCGGGTGCATAAAGTCGGCGTATATAACTATCAAAGGCAAGCCGGAAGTTGCGCAACAGGGTAGTGTTCAGGGCGCTGAGCCGTACTATGTGCGGATGGGAGTCGCGTGGCTGTTGGCGACTGCGCTGTCGAAGTTCCCGGAGCGTACCAGAGCTTTCGTGCGCTCGTCCCGTCTGCCTGCGGACGTCGTCAGACTTTATGTCCGCAAGGCGAGAGAATCGTTCCGCACGCGCGCTGTCGAAGCTCTTTAGATGTTATTCCTTGCAATATCCGCCGGCAAACCTTATAGATGAAAGCAGCAGCATCGGGCCGAGTCCTGAATAGAACGAAGCTATGAACTCTTCGGGTATGTACGGCAATGAACGCAATATAAAGCCTAACATCATCATAAAGCACAGGACAGACCATCCTCGCAGGGAGAATGTCTGCCATATCATGACTCTCTCGTTCGGCAACGATGCGATTCTGTTGGAATACTTCTTTACAATGGCTTTGAACATAACGTAGAATGAGGCGGTTATGCATGCTGTTATAAGCAACAGCCACCAAAGATTATTGCGCTGTATGGCCGTGTAGCTTCTTATCCCCTTTGTCGTAATCATCAAGCCCGGCACACCCCATATAAATGCGGCGACAAGGTAGAGTATCCTGCGTTTCATCAGTGTAAGTTCGTGTATTTCGTAAAGTTGTACTGTTTGCGCAGTGCTTCTTGTTCTTCTTTGGGAAGGCCGGTAAAATATGCTTTCCAGCCGGGGCAGAAGTTAATGTGCCAACGCCAGAAACGGCCTGTCAATGATTTGCTGTTCTTGTCATGTTTTGCTCTCAATGGGCAGTTGTCGCATTTGTGTTGTTTCATAGTTTACGGTGTCTATAGTGTTTTAATAAGTTTTTTCAGTAGCGTGTAAAGCTGCATCGCTTCTTCATTCTCAAGCCTGACACATTGTGCCATTCTTGCAGGAACTTCTGCGGCTCTCTCTTTCAACGCTTCACCGTCGCTGGTTATGGTGACCGTTACTGTCCGTTCGTCTTTCTCCGATCTTTTTCTTTTTATCAAGCCCGCTTTCTCCATCTTTTTCAGCATGGGGGTCAGTGTTCCGGAATCGAGCATAAGACGTTTGCCCATCTCTTTCACTGTCAGGCTCTTGTGTTCCCACATTACCATCATCGCAATGTATTGTGTGTAGGTCAGGCCTAAAGGCTCCAACAACGGCGTGTAGCGCTTGATTACCTCTTTTGCGCATGCGTACAGAGGGAAGCATAGCTGGTTGTCGAGTTTCAGCATTTCGTTCATAGTAATGATTTTATGTCGTTTTCAATGTCTTCGGGTTTTGTCATCGGCGCGAACCTTTTGACTATCTCTCCTGTCCGTGAAACAAGGAACTTCGTAAAATTCCATTTTATGTTACTGCCGAAAACTCCTCTTTTCTCCTTTTTCAGGAATTTGAAGAGCGGGTCGGCTCCATTTCCGTTTACTTCAATCTTTGCGAACCGAGGAAATGAGGTCTTGTATCGTAGAGTGCAGAACGCGCCAATCTCTTCGTCTGTTCCGGGTGCCTGATGCCCGAACTGGTTGCAAGGAAAATCCAATATCTCAAAGCCCTCTCCGTGATATTTCTCATACAGTTCTTGAAGTCCTTTGTATTGGGGAGTGAATCCGCAACCTGTTGCCGTATTTACTATGAGAAGAACCTTGCCCTTGTAATCGGACATTTGAACTTCCTTACCGTTCGCATCTTTTACTTTGAAACTATAGATATTCATGATTGTGGATTTTATAAAATTTAATTGTATGCAACAAAAATAATGCAAATTTATTATTAATGCAAAAAATGACTTTATAACGCTTTATCCTTTCAGCCATTTGTGCTTGGCTACGCTGTAGAGAGGCACGAAAGGAATGATTAGAGGCGTCTTTCGGGTGTACTCCTTGAACTCCCGGCTTTTGCCGTATATTTCTTTTTGCCGCAGTTCAAGCCGTCTTGCTCCGCTGAACATCACGTATATGATTCCTGCATAGCCGAGCGATGCTGTCAGCCATTGCCCCGCGTCGCAGCAAGCGCCGAAGCAGATGATGAAGCTGCCCGTCCACAAAAGTATCTCGCCGAAATAGTTGGGGCAGCGTACAAGGCTGTAAAGTCCTGTACAGACAAACTTGTACGGCGCAATCTTCTTCGCCCTGTTCTTCTGCATGTCGGCAATAATCTCTATCGCCGTTCCTGCGGCAGCGACGATAGTGCCTGCCCACGCCCACGCTCCGTTTACGGGCGACCCCAGTGCGGAATTGTGGAGGTAGAACGTTACGGGGCTGGTCTGCCCAACATAGAGCAGGGCGCACGAGATCCATATCATAACCATCACGAGAGCCGGTTTTTTTTCGGTGTTGCCAGGCTGGTACAGAATTTTCTTGTACGACTGCGAACGCCTCTCTCTAATGAGCAGGAAAGATGCGAGACGTACTCCGTAGATGAACAGTATCACGCACAGCAGAGCTGTTGGCGGTGTCATTGCAGTGCGGAATATCACTGCTATAGTGACGGCGAGCGCGGCTATCGAAAAGCCGTAGCCGATGCTGAAGAAATATATGAAGTAAAGCCAGCCGACCGACGACACGGCCAGCGACACGGCGAGCATAATTAACAAATATCCCATAATTGCCGGTTCTTATAGATTATACAACGTTTTTATCATCATCATGTTTGCCGTTGTGTGACTTTTTACTCTTTTTTGCTAACTTCGCAGCGTATTTCTTGAAACATATTGTATGGATAGTATAACAGAGAAAAAGAGCATATTCCGGCGTCCGCTCTGGGTAGCGGCTTTTGCGATAACGGCAGCCGTCGCATGGGGCTGGGCCTATCCTCTCATAAAACTCGGCTTCGAGGCCTTCGGGATAACGCAGCAGATGACTGCGGCGAAAATGCTTTTCGCAGGCATACGCTTCTGCATCGCCGGTCTTTTGATACTTGTCATGGCACGCATGCTCGGGCGTGACTTCGCTGTAAAAAAGGGCGGAAGCCTTTACATTCTTGCTTACGCAACTCTTAATACATCGTTGCACTACGCATTCTTCTACATCGGTCTTTCGCACAGCGATGGGGCAAGAGCCGCCATTCTGAACTCTCTCGGCGTGTTCATGCTTGTTCTGTTGGCATGCGTGTTCTTCAAGAGCGACAGGCTTACGGGAAAGAAAATCATAGGATGCGTAACGGGCTTTGCCGGAATAATGGCGCTTAATCTGGGTGGCGACGTCGGCGGCAGTTTTACCTTTATGGGCGACGGAATGATTATCCTGAATGCGCTCTGCTCGGCTTTTGCCGGGCTCATGACACGAGGCTTGGGCCGCTTTGCCGATGTCTTTGTGGGAACGGGCTACAGTCTCGCTGTGGGCGGCGTGCTGCTTGTTCTTCCCGGGCTGTTCATGGGCGGCTCTCTGCCGTCAGTTACTTTCGAGGGCGTTGTGATACTCGCTCTCTTGGTGGCTATTTCCACATTGGGTTTTGCGCTCTATAATAAGCTTCTGAGTTGCAACCCTGTAGGCAAGGTGGCTATTTTCAACTCGCTCATTCCTGTTGTGGGGGCTATCACGTCGTGCATCTGTCTCGGCGAGCCGTTCTATTGGAAGTATCTCCTGGCCGCCGGCCTTGCAACAGCGGGAATTTATGTGATTAATAGAGTTTAGAGTTTAGAGTTTAGAGTTTAGAGTTTAGAGTTTAGGGTTTAGAGTTTAGTGCTTCATCTCTCAACTATATACTCTCAACTTTCAACTTTTATCTCTCAACTATATACTCTCAACTCTGTTTCCGGTCAAGAAAATTACGTCTCATCCCGCTCATCATTTTTGCAATCTCCTCAAATTCCGGTTTTAATTTTTGGACTTTTTTAGTATCAATATATTCTAAATCGCATGCCAATAATAATTGGTTATATGCTTCCATTAAAGATCCATATGCAATTTCTAAAAAATGGACCTTCTCTTTTGGTGAAGTTCGAGCACAACCCTCAGCAATGTTGGATGGTACTGAGACCGCAGCCCTACGTATTTGATCGGCAAGGGCAAAACGCTCATCTACTGGAAAATCTTTAATTAATATATATATGTTTCTTACAAGAATTCGTGCCTTGCACCATACTTCAAGTTTCTCAAAATTAAATTCCATAGTAATATTTAAATTCTAATCATCTCTCACCTCTCAACTATACACCCTCAACTTTCACTAGAATTTCCTGAATTCCAATAACGCGAATTCCGAGCGGAGAATCATCTTTTTGTTGTTGAGCAGAATAATTTCAAATCGTTCGTCTTTGGGGTTGTAAAGGCCGAGGCTTTCAGCATTTTTCGGTACTTGTATCATTTGCACGAACAGTGAGTCGCCAACGTGCTGAAAGCGTCCCTTTCCGCCATGATTAAGGTCTTCCTCGGTGCTTGTGGCAATCATGTTCAGCTGAATAGCCCAAAAGCGTTTTATCTCTTTGGTACTTATGGTTTCATTCTTTGCGAAATCTTCAATCTTCAGCAGTTTCCAGTTTCCGCCGAGGTCGCCGTTGTGGTCAGCCTTCTGGCAGGCAGCGATCATAGCTGTCGCAAGCAATATGTATATTAATTTTCTCATTTCTTCTTCAAGTTAAAAACGAACTCTTTCTTTATGCTTAACATACCGCCGTAATTGTCTCCGTACAGGTCGCCTTTGTCGAATGCGAACGAAGCGGCGATGTTCCAGCCTTTTAATGCTTTTGGCTTGAACGTCAGTTCTACAAGCCCCGAAGTGTCGTGCTTAATGTAGGTAAACGGGTGTCTGTACGTTCCCCAGTTGTTGCTGTGCGTGAACAGCATTCTGTATCCTAACCATTCAAGCGGTGTGCCTTCAATTCCGAAATGGAACGCCTCAACACGGTTGTTGTAGCATATCTGCAACTTGTCGCTGTTGTATATCGGCGCCGTGCATAATGGCGTCCCGATCATCATTCCGTAATTGAACCAGCCTGCATAGCGTGCGTGATTATAGTTGTTGTCAATACAGCTTATCTGGTCCGGGATTTCAGCTGTGCTGTCATGATATATTGGGCCGCTCTGGTCTTTAAGGTTAAAGTACTCAAATGTCACATTTTCTATCCATTTGAACCTTTTGAGTTGCAATTGAATGCCGACAAGCTGTTCGGTCCAAAGCCCGTATTCCCAGAACATTTGCGAGTGGTCCTCGAATACGTGGTCGTAATATAATTGTATAGCCCAATTTTTGTCGTTCCATGTGATAGCGCCCTTCCAGTCGCCCAATACATTGCCTGCGACATTGGCTTGGTCACTGCCGTCATATTCGCTGTCACCGCTAAGCGGAATCAGGGCAAGCATAAAGTCTTTGAAGCGTGTCGGGTTGTTATGGTTGTTCCCCGGTTTGTTCATTGAATTGTAACACTTGCCGCCGAATTGCGTTACCATCTGTATTCCCATCTCTGCGGTCAGAGGAAACGCCTTGTCATTTCCGAAACGGAGGAGAAGCTCTTTCGAATGGTAGAGTACATTCTTTGTGTGTACCGATGTCTCAGCAAAAAAACTTTCTTGCCAGCCCCCGTCGGTGAACATGCCGTATGCGATATGTCCTTTTATTCCGAACCACCCTTTGCAACCGGGGATGTTCCAATATTCAAGCATGTCTATGCGTACTTGCGGTATTGGTCTTGCGTTTCCGCTCTCAATGAGGGCGCCTGTAGTGAGGCGATGGTCGCCATATTCGCTCCAGCGTTCCTTTTGCCCAACGGAGAGCCTTAGCACCTTCCAGCTCATGTCAATGTATGCCTGTTGAACGAATATCGGGAAAGTCATGTTATAGCCTACGACGAAATCGACTCCCCAGTCAAGCCCTATGCCGCTTTTGCTGAAGAAATGTTCTCCTCCCAAGTCATTACGCAGGTATGCCATAGCGCTTTCGCGGCTGGCGACTCCTTGCCTGCCTGCCATGTGCCACATCGGCGCATAGCTGCCGCTGCCATAATTGCCTGTGAGTTCCACCCTTTCTGTAATGGTCTGGGCTTTTGCCAAGCATAATACAACAGAGAAGAGCAGGGTTATATAAAGTCTTGTTTTCATGTTTTTAGTTCTTGAGTACAAAAATAATACAAAATAATTAAACTCTCTGTTTAAGTGACATCGCAATTAAAAAATGTCAAAAAAGACATTGGATTATATAAATTTGTATTACCTTTGTAGTGGCAGATGTCATTGACACTATGCCATAAAAAAAGCAGACGTGAGTGCAACCGAAAAGTATTTTTTGGTTGCACTCTATGTTTATGTCAATAGTTTGCCAGAATTTTTGGCTCAGTAGAAATTCAGTGTGGGCTTTGTTGTGTTCATTCGCGAATTCAGATGGTTAAGCGGTACGTTCCTGCTTCGTTCTTACCCTTAACCGGTTATCGTTTATTCTTCTTGTTGTCGTTGTTTTCTTGTACTTTCTGTGCCGACAGAAAGTACCAAAGACCTCTGCACATGGTCGTTAAAGTCGCTCTCTCCTCTTGCTCGTGAATTGCCTTCGGCAATATAACTCGTTCGTCGTCCGCTTGCCGTTTCAAGCCTTTCTGCCGTCCGCAGGGCGCTGCGGAACTCGCTTCGTGCGGCTATGCAATGTAAGTTATACCCGCACTGCGCTCATACAGTCCTCGCGCAATGGCCTGCACCCGGTAGGGCTTTGCACTCTCTCACTTACAGTATCGGTATTATTTGAAGTT
>JAZNPP010000048.1:0-21414 GCA_045589695.1 Bacteroidaceae bacterium | reverse complement strand
AGCATTGTATGGTGACAGGTTCTTGTGTAAACCAAGAGATGAAAGACGGAAAACTTTTGTTTCACCTTGTTCGTCTTTGTCTGTGAACCATATTGTATCTCTACGGATGAACTCTTCATTTAGAAGATTGATATCATGCGTTGTCAACAGCATTTGAGATGTACCGTCACTATTAGCCAAGAATACTTTGATGAAGTAAGCCAACAATTCATAGTGAATACTTGTCTCAACCTCGTCAATAGACACAAATTGATTCTTCTTCAAAAGGAAGTTCAGGATTACAGCCATTCCCAAGAAACGCATTGTACCATTTGATTCGTACTCTTCGGACAAATCATACAACTTTTCTCCTGCTTTATGGGTGAAAGTTAATTCCGTATTGGTGATTTTTCCTTTCTTCAGCATTTCCGCTTTAGCATCATCATCAATAGATGCCTTTTGGATTAATTGCTCCAGTTCCGGGGTTATCAATTCCTCTTCTTCATGCAGAGCCACATCTTCGATATTAAAGTCAGATGCTTTTAAGAAATTCAATATAAACTTCTTGAGTTCTCCATCTTTATCCTTATCAAGACGCTTCTTTACATATCCCGACAACAACATGCCAGGAGCCAATACATCCTTGACCTGCATAGCAAAATAATCGTACACGTCATTCAATTTAGTTTTTTCAACGTTACTCTTACCGAATGCAGCTAACACGCTACTATTATTAATAGTATTACCGAATATGGCATCTTGCCCCTTTTTAGAAAGCTTTAAGTTGGCTCCAAATTCAATTATTGAAGAATCTGTACTTTCTTCATAAGTGCGACTATATAACTTGGTAGGACGTATTGATTCATAAACCACCAAAGATTCTGAATAAATTCGCTTTGAATCTAGTTCGAAGCTAAGGATGTACTTCAGTTGATTGATATAAAATGTCATTGACATCTTTGTTCTTTCGTTTCTGGAAGTATCGTCCAAAAGAAAAGGAACAACACCTGTCTTCGCATTGCGATCTTTAGGCATACTCAAAACAAGCATTCTAAAGAACTCAACAGCATTCAATATATTAGTCTTACCAGAAGCATTGGCGCCATAGATAATTCCAATCTTAAGCAATCGCACTCCTTCTTTCACTTCATAAGAATATTCATCAGACATAAACACATCTGATGTAGGCTCAAAACTTATCTTTTGAGATGACTTAATAGAGAAAAAATTCTCAATTGAAAATTCAGCTATCATAGTTGTACTATTAAAATTTCCACTTTTACGATGCAAATATACTTATAAAATCAGAATAAATCAATTTGTAAACCATTATTTTGTTGTTTTGTTACGAATTTGGCAATTAAAAGCAAAATTCCACTATTATAACTCTTAAACTATCGAAGAACATATTTTTATTGTCAGAGATAAATGATACAAGCAGGGATTAATGGTAACAAGTACGATAATATGAACCCCAAAACTTTGAGTGAACCCCAAAATGAGCCCTAAAGTGAACCCCAAAGCAATGAAACGATACTCAAATTTCTGAATATGGTGGACAGAAACTCAATAAAGTGGACAGAAGATTCAGAATGACACCCAAAATGACACCAAGATTGGAACTCTTACAGATGATTTACAAGAGGTTAACAATGACGCAATGTATATCTATGATACTAAGATGACACAAAAAAAATAACACAAAAAAATAAAGAATGAAACTCTATGTTCTTGAATCAAACTTCTGAAATGATAGTATGGTATTCAATAAACAACAGCTTTGGAAAAGAAAAATGAGATGGTATACCATAGTTATGAAAGTCCTACTTTTCTCTTCTTTTGAAAAGCAAAAAGAGTTTGTTTTGGCACTTTCAAAAACCATTGATCAAAAGGTAGGCAGATATAAAGAAACACATAACATCTCCAGATGAGAGGAACAAAGCTCATTTTAAAAGAGTGTAATGCCACTGCTATAACAGACCTCTTAAATTTGGCGATAAAGGCAGTTTAGTTTACTTCTATTCTATTCTATTCTATATATACATTGGACTAAACTAAACCACTAAATTTAATAGATTTCACAGGTCCAATTTCAGCTCCAATTAAAGGCAATTTTACCATGCAACGAAATGCAAATATTGAGCAAACGAGCGAGATAAACAAAGATTTCTTTGTTATTTCACAGCGAGTGAAGCAAATATTCGCTGTTTACTGCAAATATGCTAAAAATTCTAAAAAAAGTGCGTTTTTGCAGATTTTATGGGTTTCTTTGCAAAAATACATTCCCCTGTCTGTCCCCTGAATACACTTTTGTCCTTCTGAGAGATTTTGAAAGATGCTGAATACTAATCGTTTATAGTATGCATTTTACTTTTTGTGTGGGAAAATAAAAACTCTGCATCGTGAAAGTAACAAACGCCCTCTAACGCTCACTAACAAACGCTAACGCCTACAAAAATCGGCTGAAAATTTTACAAATTTGACAATTCTCTCTTTTAGGAGATAACCTAATATAAGGATATTCTGCATTAACAACTAAGATAAACTGATCATAATTCTCCCCAAATATTGAGGATGTACTTGCTATAGACCAACCTTTCTGAAGGTCATTCTTCATCCTTATAGAAGTCTTCTTCCTTATACACTTCTCTTATCGTACAATTCAGTTAATGATGATGCTGCCAGTATTATTCTCAACATATACAGACTTCTCACCGTTCAAAGTCGTTTTACGGATTACAGATGGCTGCGTGTCCCCAGAAGGTACAAATTTCTCATCAATTATGGCTTCCTCTTTAGACAACGTCTTTTTCAGTTCTTCTATAAGCAACTCAGCATCATTTCTATCAACTTCTTGTAATCCCCAGTTCCCCATACACATGGATAATGGTTCTGCCGTTCAAACATAGATGTTTCATCATCTGTATCAGCAGGCTGTATATGATATTATCTTTTCCTGCACCATTTTAGGTAAATAAGAGATTCCGAAGATTGCTAATCTCTATATATTCAGTACATTGATGACTCAATCCTACCACAAACAATTCAAAGGCAGAGCCTCTTCTTGACGGCGGGAACAACGGTCCTTAAAATAAGAGCAACAACCCAGCTCTATTATGTACTCCTCAATCTCCTCGTCCGTCAAATCCGTATCAAGCAGATACTGTCAAGATGGCAATTCTGGATTCATCAACAGATTGCGGAGATGCTCCAACTCAAATGCTTTATTCATTATCCAGTTTGTTGATAAAATTAGTTATCAGATACTTATTGCTAGGGTTCTGCATAATAGTATCCATCAAGTCCATTGCATGTTCCAATGTGTCTTGATAACTGCTATCATTAAATGATTTGATGCCATTATACGACTGAATGAGAACATCCACCACATGATTCACGATGAAGTAGTCATCTGGTATATCATTGGCAATGATCTGCTCTAACCATTTCAATGTCTGCACAGGTTCTTTAATGGCATAGCCTGCCAAAAATTCTATAAAGACCGTCACTTTATGTCTACTTAGAGGTGAATTCACAAATACTTCAGCAACTCTCTGTTGATAATCATCAGCCCATTTGTCTGCATGATGGAACAGATTATCACAGACATCGCCCATTTTAGGCGTATCAAATTTTGACTCCATGAAATGAAGAATGTAGCAGATAGCGTCTTCATTCATCTTTCCGTCAAGAGTACACAAGAACTTCATCAATGAAATTCTCGCATCCTCACTCGTTTCGCACATCTTATCAAGAAACGTCTTAATCCGCTCATCCCTATTATTGTGTGACCACGCCAGCCAAAGAATAACTACCTGTTCACAATAACACTCAGGGTATTCCACAGCATGACTAAAAAACTCCATCAGATCATCAACGGCGTAATTAACGAAATACACAAGCGGATTATGGTTGTGTACCGGCATTGACATAAGTCTGGGATTAAAATCATGCATCAGTTTCTTAAATAGTTCAACATTCCTATTTTTGTCCAAGAAATTCAGCACCGCCATATTTAGAAGCACCGCAGCTCTGGTATATACAGAAGCGGTACTAGCGATCTGCTCTATCGTGCTAAATATCTCATCCTTATATTGGTCCTCACGGGCACATTTCACCAACATGTAACCAGCATTACCTCTCGGCTGGTTGATGCCTACCGTTTGCACATCTTTATCATCTTTATGTCTATCTTCTTCTGGCTCCTTGGCATTGAGCAGAGCATTACAAAGCAACTTGAATACGAGTTCAGGCACATGATCCTGCTTTTGTATCTCATTTAATATAAATAAAAGAGAGTGCAGGCTAAAACCTCTAATGGTTGAGTTAACATCATTACCTATGACATCAAGGATACGCTCTAAAACGTGTAAGGCATCATCCATCCTGCCAGCATCCAACAATCCCTGCATACCTGCTTGTGGATAATTTAAAAGCACTCTGTCGTCATCAAGCACGGTATCAATAAGACCAATGAACTTGTCAGGCTCTTTAGCTACTACAGCTCTAAACAAATGGCATTGTCCTGTCAACGAAGGTTTGTTCCAGTCCATCGGGTCATTCGTATAAGCCAACAAAGACTTGTGCCAAGTCTTTGGGCTCATTTTCATTCCCTTGTCTTCATGTAATGATGTCCATCCCGTATGTATAGACATTCTGGATGGCCTTTCGTTTTTTAGACGTGCTTCTTTGAATTTTCGTTCTATTCTTTGCTTTTCTTGATAAGCCGTCCATGATAACCTTCTCAGTTCCTCTTTGGGTATTGAATAAAAAGCTCTACCTTTATGTAAATCAATATCTAGTAAAGGATGTCCCCATTTCAGCCTCTTCTGTACGGCATCCTTGAACAGGATATGTTCCCCCTTGTCATCAATGGCTAATATATGGCTAATTACGGCTTTCTTTTTCTCATCAGCCCAAAGAGGATACGCTACTTTCAAAGCTTCAACCGCCTGATACTCCACCCAACCTGGTGCATTCGCTAAAACTGAACGTTTAACAATAATATCAAAGATGTCATCCTTGAACTTTTCGGGATTCTCAGTATAAACATACAAGGCTATAAATACAAAACCTTCATGATTGCTTTGACTGAATTCTGATAAGTGTTGTCTTACCTTCTTGCTATCCACATCCTTCAATAAATTGTCTATAAGGATGTTTGTGGCATCCTCTATAAAGTTTGATGCGAAATGTTCAGTAATGGTTCGCTGGAAGCTGAAGAACTCAGTCGAACAATAAATCTCACCACCCTCAAGTTTAAATTTAGTATTATCATAAACAATCGTTAAAATATCCACCAAGAGCTGAATACCTTTGTCGTGGTGATGCTTAAGCAATTCTTCGTATAAATGTTCTTCCTCATGGTTGGTTACAATCCTGTGAATATATTTGGTATCATTTTCCTGTAACTGCAGCCTTATATTTTTTATCAATTCCTGACATACAAAGTCAGGATTCCCTTTCATAATATTCTGTAGAAGGTGTATATGTTCCAGCGGTAGTCTGTTCTTTACAAGCTTATTATAGAACGTAATCAGTTTATCACTTCCGCAGTCTAAATTATAATATTGGAATATGTGACTCAGATACTTGCAGTCTTCTTCATCCCCAAAATCAAGTGTGGCGTCTAACTTATCCAGCACCACATTTGCATGTCGCCTAAGAGTCCTTTCACACATTAGCATTGCTTTCTCTTTGTAGCCTTGGCTTAAGGCTTTCCATCCGCCTTTGCATTCTATGATTTCCCAAATAGTATCAAACCAATTAGGCATATATACTGACTCGAACAGCACATCCATATATACCTTATCCTTAAATATCTTTCTTGAGATAAGATTCTTTTCTTGTTCTAAAGGTGTTTCGAAATACGCCATATTGCTCAATGCCAGCGATTTCAGATGATATCGATATTGTTCCTTTCCATCATTATCTTTTGCATATAGCAATTGATCAATAACATGAATATACTCTATGTGGTTCTGAACTCTTAGGAATGTTAAAATACTCTTCACAGCAGCTCTAGAGAACAGACCTTGGTGTTGCCCTCTAAGCTCTTTCAGTAAATCACGTCCTTGTTCTGTGAACCTACGTGCATATACATAATCAAATAATGTTTGATGAAAGAACTGTATCTGGTTGCTCTTAGTCTTTAACAATAACTCATTTGTAAACAAGTATTGTAATTCCGCACTGAACCCCGTCTCAAACTCTCTGATATGTACAGATAGTTCTTGGCGCTTATACATCGTTGTGACAAGTTTGTCGAATAAAGCCAGTAGTCGTTCTTTATTCACCTTTCTTATACTGTCATCCAGCACATACTTCCTCCATAACTGATGGTAGAGCAAATCCGTCGATAATGGGTCTGTCAGTTGTTCCTCGGGTTTAATCTTTAAGAACAAATAAAGATGTAGCGGATTTCCCAGGAACCGCAACAAATTATCACTCATATTCTCCACACACCCATTCTCGCTGAGAATTCTTTTTACTTGATCATTGGTGAATTCTTTCAGTTCCCATTTATTTTTGATACGCAAGTTATCCAACAACGGATCATATTCCAAGTCGTATGGCCTGCAAGAGATCACAACTCTTACGTTCGATATATGTTGTATCTGTCCTATCAATTTCAATAGTGAACGTAACGGTGTACGGTTTGAAGAGAGCGACAATGATAATGCATCAATCTGATCTATCAGTAGAATTACGCGCTTGTATTTCCGCGCAATTTCTTCAACGACAGTTTCTATTGGCTTGGCTAGATGAATACTTTGTCTAAGAACTTCAGTATCCACAAACTCTACTTGGTCAGACTTCAGTCCCAGCACAAGATAATCTTGGTTGGACTGAAGCTCTTCCAATAAATCGTGCATTACAATCGATTTGCCTATACCGGCTTTTCCATACAATAGTGCCAGTCTGGAGGAACGGTCATCAGAGGCCTTCTTTTCAATCCAATCTTTTATTTGGTCCACCTCATCCCTATGAATTGCCGGATGAATGGTAGGTGTGTATTCTTTCAGTTCATATGACCCTTTACTGAAAGCAGAGAAGGACTCCTCAATGTAAGCATTACCCACAAATATCTGCCCCTCATTCTTTTCTACATAAATGGATTTATCGCCATACTGTTGCACCATTACATTGCCATACTTTGTCCAATCCATTTCGTTCTGTTTGTTGTGATGGGCTTCAAAGAAAATATAAAGTGCATAACCTATTGTTAAAAGCGCAGCTATAATAACAGCGGCCCAATCAAAGTTAGAACCATTAAAAGTAATAGCCGCTTCGATATTATGATCCTTGTCTATCACAAATTGTATAGCGGGAAAAGCTACACATATACCAGCCATTGTAGTAAAATACGCAATTGTTACCTTCCTTACGGAGATGACAAAGAAATAGTTGAATATTGGCTGGGCAACATTCTTCCATAACCAAGGCATATTCTTTTCTATTCTATCACTGAAACGATAGATTAGGAACATTCCCAATAGTATGATTATTACTGTTAAATATCCCATTTATTTATAATTAACTTATGTAAAGTTCCGACACAATTCGTTTTAGACAGTTTATATCACGAAACATTCACTGCACCATAAACACTCTCCAGCTGCCATCTCTTTCGCCACGCTCGACATATTTCTTTTGAATGAGTTGGTCAAGCAGTTTCTGAATGGCGGCGATGCTGATACCTGTAATCTCACGCATGTCAGCCAAAGTGAGTGTTGGCTCGGTGCGCATAGCGTTAAGGATTTTTGTATAGCTCGGGGTGCGGAATGCAATTCGCTCACCATCATACCACCACACATTTTCATTCTTTTCGCTCACAAACAGCACATCGTTATAAACCTCAGTAGCTACCAGCTCATTGAAGTATTTCAGGAACGGACGAATTTCCTTGATATCAGCATGAGCGCCATCGCTTGGAACAGGACCGACTTCGAGATCTGCTTTATGCAAAGCTTCAAGATACTCACTCTTCTTTCGACTACGAACTACAATCATCGGGTAATCATGGCGAGTAAGGATAAAGTTTACCATCAGTCGGGCAATACGACCATTACCATCTTCAAAGGGATGAATACGAATATAGCGGTAGTGGAACAACGCAGCCAACTCCACCGGCGTAAGTTTTCCCTCTTGCTCCGCCTTGTTATACCAATCGACCAAGTCTGCCATCAGGCTCGGAGTCTCCTCTGGCGAAGCGTATTCAAACCTATCACCATAACGGGTAATCACGCTGTTAGGGCGTGTTTTGTACTGACCTGCATGTATTACATAGCTTGTCTGCGCGCCTCCTGGCAGATTGCGATAAACCGTATAATCTTCACGCAATAGGGTCTTGTGCAATGTTCGGATAAAGTTCTGCGTCAATGGAGTTTCTTTTACTTTGGCCTCTTCGGTCATCATGCGGAGTCCCACATTGCTGGCTGCCATCTCTTGCACATCGCGCACACTTGCTTCTCCGATTACCTTGCCGAAGAGCAACAATATCTCTGTCTGACCATAGGTCAGTGTATTACCTTCTATATGGTTACTATTATAGTTGAAATCCACTGTAAAACGACGGCTCAGTCGCTCCCTATCCTTTTCGGACAGTGGTTGCAACTCTTGCCATGCAGTTAAAGCCTTCTTAATATTAAGATATTTCATATAGTACCTTATTTAGTATCACACAGTGCAAATATATAAAATGTTCTCAATATGGTTGTATTGATACAACCTTTTTCGTTGTTTACTGCGATGATTTCTGCTCAAAAGATTAAAAATGTCACTCAAGGAGTGAGAATAAACAACTAGATGATACCCGATAGCAATATTTTGAACGAAAAAAGTCTTTCTTCCTTTTCTGTTCAAATATTATATCTTTTCACATTTTCCAGAATATGATCTTTGCTGGGGATAATCGATTATTCCGTATCTGATTGACACACAAATAGCGAGTGCTATGGTTGAATGTTGTTGGTAATGATTTGGCGCTTTGAGATTCGTTGCCTGATGGAGTAGTACCCCGACTGGAGCATCATCATCGCCCGTTGCGAGTTCCGCGATGAACTGCGAGAGAGTTGTTTCGAACTCCTCAAAGACCTTGTACGATTCTTCAAGGAGTATATATAGACAAATGGTTTTCTTTCTGTACTAAGATTGACAAGTGACTGCCGAATCAGAGATATATTTGCTATAAATTTTAAAATCTTATCCATCAGCCTATCTTAAATAATCGTGATTATTAATTAATCTCTAGGTAGAGATAACCTAATCTTCGCAAAATTACGGAAAATTTGCCAAATGGAGGTATAAAGAGGTGAGAAAATGTACTTTACAGGTTATTGATTATAGTTTTAGTCATTACACATCTTGGCTATTTCCCATATTTTTCGTAACTTTATAAGAAAAATTATGGGTTTATTTTGAGGAATATAAGAATCATCCTGATAAGGATGTTAGAGACAGGGCGAATAATTGGGGCGCAGCAATAGGTTTGCAGAATGTAGATGGGCTTAGCGTGTCTGAATTTTTGATTCAACTTGCTCAACAACAAATTGAGGGTAAGATTACTATGGAGGAAGTTACTCAAAGACTCAATGAGCAATACAAGTATAGAAAACTTAATAGTTCAACTTATGAGATTGTCATACCCAACTCAGAAATGAGTAAACAAATCAAAGAAGAAATAAACTCAGACGACCTGGGATGTATAAATAGAATGACATATTAGAATAACAAGGCTGAAGAGATCTCATTTCAAGACCCGATTTATGCCTACTAGTTAAAAACTGGGCATTTTAGAATTTTCAATAAATAAAAAAACTATATTAATATGGAAAAATCACCTTCTGATGAGTTGTATTACCAACTGTTTGGAAAATATCCATCAAAGTCTGGTGCTGCATTAGAGCGTTTAGCAACGATAGCATATAATGAAATCTGTGCCCATGAGGCATGGGTAGACCAGCACATAAAAGGAACATATAGTAATAGTGTTTATCAACTCGATGGACTAGTTGCTACAAATGAAGGACAAAAAATGATTGAAGCAAAAGATTACTCTATTAGAGGTAGCAAAGTTGGCAGAGAGGATTTGCAGAAACTGTCAGGAGCATTATTAGATATGGAGAATATATCAAAAGGGGTTTTTGCATCTGCTACGGATTATACTAAACCTGCAAAACAATATGCAGAAGCAACAATAAAAATGCCCAATGCTAAACCTATTGAATTATATGAGATACGACCATCCACGAAGGAAGACGAGAAAGGTAGAGTTAAAAAGATATGCATTCAAATGAACGTCGTTGCTCCAGATTTCAATAATTGCAAATATATTCCGTTTTTTTCAAAAGATGCATATAAAGCATTAGAACTAGATGGACTATTGGGAATTCCTATTAATATGCAATTCGATAATTTTTATGATAAAAATGGCAATATAAAACTTACTCTACTTGAATTAACCAAAAGTGTATCAAAAGAAATACAACTACATAAAGTCTCTTCTGAAATAAATGGAGTATGGGAGTTGAAAAATTTATATATATTACTTCCTAATGGTAAACTTTACGAATTAGATAGAATTGAATATAATATCCCTATTATAACAGATAAAGAGGATTTTGTAATTGAATGCAACGAAAGCCCATGTTTGTTAATTCGTTCAGTTGATCATAAGACTGATGTATTATTGACGGAAGAAAAACTTAAAAAATATAAATTTGAAGAAGATGGAACTGTAACAAAGGATTAAATTTCATCCCAGCACAGTATTCCTTTTGTACCTTTTTGGGGTGAAAAATGCGATTTTTTGCAAGTTTTTAGATAAATTGCCTTCGTTCAGGCAAGCAAGTGAACTTTCTTTCCGTTCACTTATTGGCAGTTTTGTACCTCGGGCTTTGTTTCACGAACCTGCTTCCGCTCACTTTGTATAAAAGTTAAAACTTTTATACACTCGCTTACTCGTAGCTTTGATATTCAGGAAATTACACTTACTTTTAGTCGCCTGCGGCGCAACATAGACGGCGCCTCGGAAATATTCAAACAAGTTTGGTGTTTCGCTCGGTTTGCGCTGAATTTGCCATTCCAAAATGGATGTGCAAGGCGAAAATGTATTTAAATTCACTTGCTTACATATTGTTGGGCGACTTGCCTTCGACGAATATTGGCAGCGCAAGTGATAATACGCAAGAAAACGGCCTGGGAGGCGTTGATGTGTCGAACTGTTCAAATTTCTTGGGTAGTTCAGATTATTTCTAAAAACAATTGCTTACATTTGCTTATTGTAAAATTTTAACGCTATGAAACTGGAAAAGGTACTCGACAAACTCAACTCGCTGGAAAAGGGGGCTTTCATTAAATTAATTAATAGTTTTCTTTCGGCCGGATGCAACTCTAAGGAAGAGATTGAAGAAATTCTTGCCGAAAAAGACGGCAACCTTAAGAATGCGGATTCCGTTCAGCTTGCCCAGGTCTACAATCTGGTTTCGGACAAATACGCTAAGTTCATTCGTGAAGAATATACTAAATCGACATCGCAATTGGACATACTTCTTGAACTCATAACTCGTGACGGTAACTGCATCATGAGGACTGAATGGTTCGCCAAGCTGTATGATGACGAGATAAAGAAGCAGAAGAACGCTATAAGGTGTTTTCAGGAGGACCTTGAGTCGGATAAGCCGTCTGTCGGCGAGGATAGGGTAAGGGATTATAAGGTTTTTAAAGCCTGTCTCGATGTCGCCTACCATAACGACGAACAGCAGAATTTCGACCCTAAGATATCAACCGACGAACAAACGATTCTTGACACGCTCGCGCGGCAATTGGGGCTTTCTCAGGACGAGGTGTCTATGATTAAGTATTCGGTGCTTGGCATTCCGAAATTAGGAATGGACGAAGTGATAGCTGAACTTAAGGATAAAGGCATAATATTCTTGTCGCGCAAGACGAATACTGTTTATGTCGCAGATGAAATAGTCTCTCTTCTAAGACGAATCAAGGGCAAAGAGGTGGCTGACAAATTTTTCCGCAGGACATTGCTGCAGCTGAAGGATGCGCAGATTAACCAGATATGCAGAAAACACGGCATTAACCCTAAAGAGCCGTCGCTGCAGCAGAAGATAGAAGAGATAATAGCCTCGGGTGTCTCGTATTCATCTGTTTTAAAGGATGAAATATATAAGAATGACGCGAAGCTGTCGGAGAGAAAGAGACTTCTCGCTGAGTTTATTGAAGAGAAACTTGCAATACCGGGGATAAAAGGTCTTACCATTGACGATAAGGTCGCAAATCTGATTGAGTATTTTGAGGATCTTTATAATGACGAACGTTTAGGCATCTCGGCAGCCGGATATGAAAGGCTTGCGCACGATTTGGGCGAGTTCGTCCCGGAAGCTAATAAGATAATCAGAAAGACCTTCCAGCTCCAGGAAGAGAGCGTGATGAACGGCGCATGCCTGACTGAATATAACATCATGCCGAGAGATATACTTGAGCTTCTCGATCCAGCTCACCTCTCTATGCTCTGTCAAGAAAGAGGCATAAAGACGCGAGGCAATATTATTGACAATATTCTTGCTGCATATAAAGATTCCGAGAATTTGTTTGTCGAGAATTTTGAACTGATAGGAAAACGTGACCTGAACGCCTTGAAGACAAACGGCATAATTGTAAAGGAAACGGAACTCGGCGTAAAGTTCGAAGAGGTGACAAAGTATATTTTAGAGAATATCGGCTTTGATGTCAATGAGAGGCTGAGAAAGAAAATCAATACTGAGAAGGACAAGATTGATATTCTTGTCAGTATCGACGATTCGTCCGTTCTTCTCATTGAGTGCAAGACTGTTAAGGACAGCGGATATAACAAGTTCAGCTCAATATCACGTCAGATACGTTCATATAAGACGCTTATAGAGAACAAGGGCCTGAAGGTCGCGAAAATACTTGTGGTGGCTCCTGATTTCTCGGATGACTTCGTATCGGACTGTAGCGATGATTTTGATTTGAATATATCTCTTGTCAAGGCTTCGTCTCTTGTCGCTATATATAAAGCATGCAAGGAAAGTGCGGGAAAGAAAGTGACTGCCCAAATGTTGATGAAAGATGTTCTGGTACAAGAGGACAGAATAATAAGGGCGTTAAGAAAATGAGAAGAAACATCCCGAAGAGTTAATTCTTCGGGATGTTTCTTCTCAATACGTCATATACTTGCTCGCATATAGGATAGGTCCGTGCCTGTTGCATCCAGACCATAGTAGTGAGTGTCCGAAACGACGGAGCCTGAGCAGGAGTTCGAAATCTCAAGTTCAAACTCGGGTTTTATGCTGAATAAATGCTGTGCCTGCTTGCATCTTTTTCTCTATTTGATTATTTTTGCTTTGATTAAAGTGGCTTCTTCCGCATGTTTGTGTAAAATATTGCCATGAACCGCTTGAAAAGGGCTGCAGCCTCGCTTATGAAGCGGTTTGGCCCTGAGGGCAAATACGGAAGACGGAATGCAGGATAAATAAGAAATTTAAGGGGATATATGGAACTGATTTTAGCTATTATCACTGGTGTGGCGCTCGGCGTGCTTGTCGGATATGTCATTGCGCGCGGCAAGAACAAAGGACTAATGAACGAAGTTGAAAAGCTTAGATGGCAATTGGATAACGAGAAGGCGAATTCGGAGCAGATGTCGTCAAGCCTTCAGCAGCGCATCGCCGACACGAAAAGCGAGGCGAAAGAGAGGATAGATGCGGTTAAGGCCGATTGCGAGAAACGTATTGCCGAGGTGAAGAACGATGCGGAAAAACAGAGCCGTGAGGCTTTGGCCACTCAAGAAAAAAGGCACGAACAGGCTATAAAGGCTCAGCAGGAACTCTTCGACGAGACTATGGCAAGGGTGTCGGCACAGATGAAGAACGCTACGGACGATATGCTCAAACAGCGTCAGAAAGAGTTCGCGGAATCGAGCAATACCAATCTGGGACAAATAGTGAACCCTCTGCGCGAGACTATCGAGAAGATGAAGCAGACAATGAACGACAGCACGCTCAAGCAGACGGAACTGAGCAGCGAGATGAAGGTCAATCTTGAGAATATGATGCGTCACAGCGAAGCTGCCAAGCAGAGCGCCGACGAGCTTGCGCGCGTATTCAAGCACAAGAGCAAGGTGCAGGGCGACTGGGGCGAGCGTGTGCTTGACGAACTGCTCGAATCGCAGGGGCTCACGCAAGGCGTGCATTACGAGATACAGGCTACCATACGTGACGTCGCTGGCAACGTGGTAAGGACTGACACCGGCGGCAATCTGCGTCCTGACGTCATCATGCACATAGACAGCAACCGTGAGATTATTATTGACTCAAAGGTGTCGCTGACGGCTTTCATGGATTATGTCAATGCCGAAACCGAAGAGGAACGTCAAAAGTCTCTCAAGGCGCACGTGGACAGCATACAGAAGCATGTAAAAGAACTCTCAAAGAAGGACTATTCGTCCTACATAAAGCCGCCGAAGGTGAAAATGGACTATGTGATTATGTTCGTTCCGCACACGGGCGCTTTGTGGACAGCGTTGAACGCGCAGCCTAATCTTTGGCGTAATGCAATGGAGATGAACGTGTTCATCGCTGACGAACAGACGCTTTTCGCTGCGCTGAGAATGATAAACCTCACATGGACGCATATCGCTCAAGCCGAAAATCATGAGAAAGTATATGAACTCGCCAATGAAATCCTTGACCGAGTTGGCAAGTTCATGGATAGCTATGAGAGTATCGGCGAGGCGATAAAAAAGGCTCAGAAGGCTTATGACGAGGGCGGCAAGAAGCTTGCTCCGAGCGGACAGAGCATTATACAGACCTGCGCTAAGCTGGAGAAACTCGGCGCTAAGCAGAATAAAAGAAATCCGATAAAGCAAATCGAATCTGTAACTGGAATAGAGTAGTGAACGCGTGAATTCCGGTTTTGCATATATCGGGGAACGCAAAGGAATAAGGATATTTAAAAACTATGAGACCATACATAATATGCCATATGATGTCGTTGCTCGACGGCCGTATCGACTGCGACGTTACTGAAAAGATTGAAACGGGGAATGAGTATTACGACGCTCTTGAAATGCTCTCATGCCCATCTACACTTATGGGCAGAGTGACAATGCAGATGCATTACGCTCTCCCTGAACCGTTCGTGCCCGAGAACGCAACGCCTGTGGCAGCTGAGGCTTTTCATAAGGCTGCCGAAGCGAACGGCTATCTTGTCGCGATCGACACTATGGGCAAATTGCGTTGGCCTCAGAACGTGTTTGACGGCATGCCTCTGCTTGTCGTCACCTCTGAGGAGTGTCCTAAAGAGTATCACGACGTTCTCTCGGAGCAGGGAATTTCATGGATAGCTGCCGGAAAGGATGGCATTGATCTGAGAAGAGCCATGGAAATTCTATGCACGGAGTTCGGCGTTGAACGTTTGAGCGTTACGGGCGGCGGTAATATAAACGCGGCGTTCCTGAATGCGGGGCTGATAGATGAGGTGAGCATGATGTGGTGCCCAGGAATTGATGGCCGAAAGGGTATGGCAGCCGCTTTTGACGGCTTGGGAATGGATGTGCCCCCTATAAAGCTTCATCTCGCGAGTGTCGAAAGGATGGGCGAGACAATATGGGCGAGGTATGATGTGTAACGATTAATGTGTAACGATTAAAGATTAACGTGTAACGATTAACGATTAAAGTGATGCCGTCAGCGGATGGCGAACTATTGACGGATAAACGGACATGGTTATGAAACGTACGGTTTTTGTATTTCTTCTGCTTGGCTTTTTATGCGATTTCTTGCATGCGAGAGAGTATGAGGTAAGTGGGCCGCAAGGCGGTCTGTCGATGACTGTTACATTGCCTAAGGGCTTCGATGCTGAGAATGACAGCTGTCCTATGGTGATACTTATGCATGGCATCTTTTCGAGCAAGAATATAACTCCGATGCCAGCGATAGCCAAAGCTCTTGCGAAGGACGGCATAGCGTCTATCCGCTTCGACTTCGGAGGGCACTGGGGCAGCGAGGGCAAGATGCAGAGGATGACCATAGAAAATGAGATTGCCGATGCGTTGGCGATGTGGGAATATGCCTGTTCGCTTCCGTATGTTACGGAAATAGGTCTTTTGGGACATTCACAAGGCGGCGTTGTAGCATCTATGACAGCAGGACGCATAGTCTCTATGGGGAAACACGGCAAGCGTCCTTCGGGGCTTGTTCTCATCGCTCCCGCATCGGTGCTGAAGAACGCATGCGAAAATGGGCGCTTGCTCGGAGCGAAGTTCGACCCTGCTGATCCGCCGGAATTTATACGTTGCTTCGGGGTTATGAAGGTCGGCAGGGAGTATATATTGAGTACTCGGCAACTTGATATTTACGGAACCGCCAAACACTACGAGGGCCCTGTAAGGATAATTCACGGCAGCAAGGATACGCTCGTTCCTATGTGGTGTAGCGAGGAGTTCAAGAATACTTACGGCGACGCGGCCGAGCTGATTGTCGTGGAGAACGAAAATCACCGCATAAGCCGTAAGACGAAAAAAGTCGCGGCTCTTGTTGCCTCATTCTTTAAAGAGAATATGTAGAGCCTTCGGGTCTCGAATGTGTTAAGAAACTTTTATCGGCCTTGTTGCATTGAATATTCCATTTTTTGCTACCTTTGCACAAATGCGAAGGTACTTTGCGATAATCGCTTTAGAATATGAGAAGAATACTGTTTATATTGCTTTTGTCTGTTGTGGCGTCTGCGGGTATGGCACGTGACAAGAAAACCGACAATAATGACAAGGAAAAGGCTTTGCCTGTATATATCTGGGGGGCGTCATTCTCTTTTTCCGACACTATTGTATATTTTACCGAAATTCAGAAACTCGATAACGTGACGCTCGTAAAAGGTTTTTTGCCTCATCGCCAATACTACTCTTATGAGCTTAAGGATTACATGAGCTTTCATGAAAATATGCCGGGAAGGATTTCTGTAATATATTTCTCGGAGAAACGTCCCCAGCTCGAAAAGAAAGAGCGGAAAATCAAAGAGCGTCTGATGAAACGTGAGGGCAAGACCGTGCGTTACCTCGGCGACAAGTTCAAGTTCGTGAAACCTTGATGCTGATGCGTAAACAGCTGCTTCTTATGCTGTCGTTGTCGCTGCTCCTGACGGGTTGCAGCGAGGATGGCCTGCCCGATATTCCCGCTTTCAAGAAAAACAAGACTGCCGACCGTACACTTCTTGTCTACATGATGGCGGAAAATTCTCTTAACGGCATGTATCAGGACTATGCCCAAAGTGATTTGAACGAAATTAAGCAGGGACTGGTCGCTATTGGAGACAGCTCTCGCCTTTTTGTCTATCTTGACAACAATGATGCGACTGTTCTTCCGGCAATATATCAATATCATTACTACAACGATATGTTCTATGAGAACAAGGTATATTCTTTTGAGGAAGACCTCTGCTCAAGCGATACGGCTGTACTTGGCGATGTACTCGATTTCATTTTAGACAAGTATCCTACGAAAGAACTCGATATTATAATGTGGTCGCACGCCGACGGTTGGCTTCGCAGTCCCGATAGGACGTCGCCGCATCGCTCGGTAGGTATAGATAACGGTAAAAACAACTACACCAACAATGTGGTGACGACGATAGAGATGGAAGAACTTGCCGCTCTGTTGAAAAGCTTGCCGTTGAAGGTGGACCGTCTCATGTTCGACGCATGTCTTATGCAGTGCGTCGAGGTGGCATATGCCTTAAGGGATGCCGCAGAATGGGTCATAGCCTCTCCCGCCGAGATTCCAGGCCAGGGCGCTCCGTACGACAGGATAGTGCCGGCGTTCTTATCCGGCTACGACGGCGTTGAGGGAATCATGGATGAATACAGCGGTTATTACGACAGTTCCGTGTCGGGCGGAGTAGTGCTGTCGGCTGTCCGTACAGCCCACATGCAGGAGCTTGCCGACGTTACGGCGGAGTATGTGAAGAAATATCTCGCTAAAGGCAATTCGAACGTCTATGACGAACTGTTCGCATACGTGCCGGGTGGCGCATACTATTCTATGCCAAGATATCCTGCGTATTACGATATAAATTCTGTAATGAAAAGCAGTCTTGCCGTCGATGAATATACCCGTTGGCGCACCGCATTCGACAAGGCTGTGCCTTATCTTAATGTGTCGGCTACAAAATGTTGGTATTCAATGCTTGTCACCAACAGAAACCATTTTATCGATGTCGATATGGAGGAGTGCGGCGGAATGTCTATGTACGTGCCGCAAGACGCTGCTTTCTGCGGCAACTTCAACGCAGATTTCAAGACTACTGAATGGTACAAGGCTGCCGGCTGGGATGTAGCGGGCTGGTGACAATCAGAACTGTACGTGGAACTGTATGCGTATTCCCCATTTGCTTACTCCCGGAAGGCCGGTGTAGGTAAGGCGTCTTACGTAATCGACACGCAGCACCTTGAATATATTCTCAATTCCTACCCCAATCTCCATGTAGGGCATAGTGCCGAGATAGTTGTACTGGTCGCTCTCGTAAGGGAATTTGTAGAGGACCCCCGTGTTTAGCGGGTCAGGGCGGTTTTTCTCGCTCAAATGTCCGAACATGCCCTTGAATGTTATAACTTCACGCCAGTTCAGTTTGCGTACGAGCGGTATCCGGTTGAATATGAGACCGTTCATATGGTACGAAAGATCCCATGACGCATACTGGTCGTTGATGAATTCCATAGGGTTCATCAGGTCGAACGCCTCTTTCTGAATTGTGTATGACATGTTGGTGTTCGGCATTATTAGCAGCGGGAACGGCACCTTGTTCCATACCTTGCCGGCCTTTATTATGCAGTCGGTATATCCGAATGCCGAGAACCAGAACCTCTTCTGAAAACTCGCTTCTGTGTGGTGGTAGTAGAATTCGCTGCCGAAGACATTCTTGAAGCCTACCTTATGCGACAAAGTGAACACCGGTTTTTCGGGAAGCAGGGAGCGCCTGTTCCATTTCGACTGCAGGAACCTCTCTTTTGGGGCATATCTCAGAACGACTTCAACTTCCGACTGCTTCAGGTCCTTTACGTTAGTGGTAACGGTCTCGCCGTTTACTGTTTCTGTGCGCTCGAACTTTATGAAACGGCTCGGTATGTCTGTTCTGTGCCTTAGTATTACCTTGTAAGAGAAATGGTTATACAATTCATGCGTATATGTGAGTTCGGCCCTTCTCATGTATGCGACCTTGTTGTTGTCGCCTCGCTTAAGGCTCAGCACGAAATTGTCTTTGTTGGTGTATAAGTAATTTTGACCGTACTGGAAAATGTCATGCTCGTAATTCAAACGTAACGAATGTATAGGGAACTCGTTGGCGTGTTCTTTTTTCTTCTTGAATGAATATTCAATCTCGCCCAAGTATTTCCATTTGTTGTCCCTGAAACCGTACGCAACGTAAAAACGTCCGAAAAGGTAAGGGCTGAGATAGGCCGATGTCATGGCTCCGGCACGCATTCTGAAGCCTTCGAGGTCGTTGTAGCTGAATGTGGTGTTTACAGGGCCATAGAAAACAGGCGGGTTTTTCTTGCTCAGCGGTACCCAACCGGTAAAGAGGAACGACACGCATTTCTCGGTCCAGTAATACCAGGGGTTGGCACGCAGGCGTTCCATCATGCTGCCTACAGAACGTTCTTTTTCGCTTACTGCGCTGAGCGAGTTGGTGCGCCAGAACTCTTTGTCCCTCTTTTCCGACAGCTCGTCTTCGACGACTGGTGTCGGACTCTTGAGTATCTCTATTGCCTTGTCATCACTCTCGAAACTGTAGTCGGCGAATGTCACGTCCCTGTGAGCGTAAAAACCGTTCGTGGCATTTATAACCTTGAGTTCGCAGACGAGTGATTCGTTGTCGAGCATGCGTGTGCCGTCTTCGAGCCTGCTGAACCTCTGTCTGATGTTCATGTACTCGACAAAGTTCATGTTTATATCGTGCGGCACGTTCATGTCTACGGCCTTAATGAAGAATGTGGAATCGGCGGTGACATATAGGTGTCCTGTAAATCCGAAAGACTCGACATTGAACGGGGTGAATGAAAGGTCTATGCACTTTTCGCCGTCAATGTCAAGCGTATCCATTATATAATAACGGTAAAAACTTGTACCTATCTTTGACAATGGGCTGACGAACTTGCTTCTGAAAATTGATACGTTGTCTTGGAATATGTTTATATCCTTGAATATCTCCTCGTACAAAGCTTCTATTTCCGCCGAACTGAACACGTCGTCAATGCCGTTTCTGCGACGGCCCATTATATGTTGCCTGTTCCGCTCGGGATCTTTCCTGTAATAGTCGGTACCTATAATTTCTCGTGACGAGATGTTCAGGATAGGCTTGCCCGAAACAAGCGAGGTATCGATGTACTCCTCGAGAAATTTCAGTTTCTTGCCGAAAGTGTTCCCTTTTTTTGCTTCGAAATTGTTGAGCGCGAGGCTGAGTTTTTCGTGCCTTTTACGGCTGTAAAACGTCTTCTTTTCGGTAGCGTTGTCATTCCTGCGTTCTATAATCTCCTTTACGAGAATTACTGCCGGGTTGTCTTTCTTGCGGTATTTCTCTTTCTTTGGTTTTATGGTTACCTCTTTGAGCGTATAATTGACAGGCTCAAGAATGACGTTGATAGGCATTTTGATGATTTTCGAAAGAGGAATCTTTTCTTCCTTGTATCCTATGCTGCTTATTATGAGGGTGTCGCTGAGTGAACCTGCATAGAACGAGAAGTTGCCGTTGTTGTCGCTGCTGCATCCATGCGACGTGTTCCTGATTCTTACCGAACTGTAAGGTATGACCTCTTTTGTCGATGCGTCAGTTATCCTTCCGTATATACGCACTCGTCCCCCGGCTTCTTGCGAAAGCAGGGCTGAGGGCAGCAATAGAATAATTGCGGTATATATATATATAAGGAAACTCCTCATGAATGTTTTTTCTTGTAAAAATATTACAAACTACAAATTTAGGTAAAATATATCTTTTATTTCCGCTTTGTCGCAATCTTTTAACTTAAATTGCCAATTTGCCGTATCATTTTTCGAAACGTTCGCCAAACGGTAAACGTTCATTCTTTTATTAATAACAATTATTGTCGAATTTTGCTGTCATTTTTATCTGTTCGTAACTTGTTGAGAATTAGAGGCCTCTGAAAATTGTTCAAATTTTCTTCAATTTCTTATGAAAAAAAGGTTCGAAAAGTTTTTGTAGTCCGGAAATTTGCCCTACCTTTGTCATCGCTTTCGGCAATAAAATGCGGTAAGCGAAGATGATCCTTGACAACATTCCATACAGACAAGCAGTACAACGGTCGATGATGATATTTTTTATTTATGTGTCATTATCGTCAAAGTGTAAAGTAAGGAACGAAAAACGAACCGTCAATTAGATTTGATAATA
>JAZNPP010000047.1:0-13603 GCA_045589695.1 Bacteroidaceae bacterium | reverse complement strand
CTATGGCGCTTATGCGCCATAGGGCTGTCGGTTATGTATAAGAAATACTACGCAGTATAGCATTTCTATACCTATTCATAGGCAGTTTATTTATTACCCTTTTCGAGCTACCACATTCTTTACGAAGTCCATAACTACAGGTGACGGGTGAAGCACGGTACTTGAATACTGAGGCTCATAGATAACGCCCATGTACCAGTCGTTCGCCGTGTACTCCACAATATCCACGAGGCCGCTTTCGGGGTGGATGCCTGTGCATGCCAGGCCGGCCTTCTTAAGTTCCTCGCAATATTCGATATTCAGCTCGTAGCGATGATAGTGACGTTCAGTCACCTTTTCGCAGCCATAAGCGCAGTACGCCTTACTCTCCTTAGCTATGACAGTATCGTAACCTCCGCGACGCATTGTGCCGAACGGGTTGCCTACGCTCTTGAGGTCTTCCATTATATCGACAACATTATGTTTTGTCTGCTCGTTCATCTCGTAGCTGTTGGCGTCGGCATAGCCGAGCAAGTTACGCGCGGCCTCAATAGCCATGACCTGCATGCCAAGACCTATACCCAATGTTATGAGATTGTTCTCACGGCAATACTTAGCCGCGATTACCTTGCCCTCGAAGCCGCGGGGACCTACGCCCGGACAGATGATATAACCGTCCATGCCCTTGAGCATATGAGCTACATTATCCTCGTTTATCTTTTCGCTGTTGATGAAATGAGGCTTAATCTTGCAGTCGTTGTATGTGCCGCACTGGCAAAGGCTCTCGTGAATACTCTTGTATGCATCCTGCAAGTCATATTTTCCCACAAGACCGATGTTTATAACCCTCTTCGCATTGTTGCGACGCTCCACGAACGAACGCCAGGGCTGCATTGCCGGAGTCTCTCCCACAGGCTCACCTGTCAGGCGAAGGATAGCCGCATCGAGTCCTTGCTCCTGCATCTTGATGGGCACCTCATATATTGAAGGCACGTCAAGGCTCTGCACCACGCAGTCGGGCATCACATTACAGAAGCTCGCTACCTTTTTGCAAAGTCCTGTACTTAGTTTGTGTTCGGCACGAAGCACAAGACAGTCGGGCTGTATACCGAGGCTCTGCAACTGCTTCACGGAGTGCTGTGTAGGCTTTGTCTTAAGCTCGCCTGCAGCGGAGAGGTATGGCACGTATGTAAGATGCACGCACACCGCACGGCGTCCGAGTTCCCATTTGAGCTGACGGATAGCCTCAAGGAAAGGCAAGCCCTCGATGTCGCCTACCGTACCGCCTATTTCGGTAATAACGAAGTCGAACTTCTCCTTTGTGCTGCCTCGTTTCATTTTGCGTTTGATTTCGTCGGTGATGTGCGGAATAACCTGCACCGTCTTGCCGAGATATTCTCCGCGACGCTCCTTTTCAATAACCTCGCTGTATATGCGGCCTGTAGTAAAGGTGTTCCAGCGTGTAGTCTTTATGTCGGTAAAACGCTCATAGTGGCCCAGGTCAAGGTCAGCCTCATGACCGTCGATAGTGATATAGCACTCGCCATGTTCCTGAGGATTGAGAGTTCCGGGAGATACGTTAATGTACGGGTCGAACTTTTGGATTGTAACTTTATAACCTCTTGCCTGAAGAAGTTTTCCGAGAGATGCGGAAATGATGCCTTTTCCGAGAGACGAAGCGACGCCGCCTGTCACGAAGATAAATTTTGTTTCAGCCATATTTATTTTCCTAATTGATTATCAAAAAAAGTCATGTCCAAAACAAATACCTTTGGACGTGCGAAGATAAAGCAAACTCCATTCACATCAAAAAAAACAGCCGATTTTTTATAAACAAAATCAAAATCGCCATTTCCGATGTCGCGTTTCCGCCTCAAGGCACCCTTTTCAGTTCATTGTAAAGACGCTGTACCGGCAGCCCCATCACATTGAAGTATGAGCCTACGATATTAGAGATGCCGATGTACCCTATCCACTCCTGCACGCCGTATGAGCCCGCCTTGTCCATAGGCTTATATTTCGCGATGTAATATTCTATCTCATCGCCGGAGAGAGCTGCGAAAGTAACGTCGGACTGAGCCGCGAAACAGTACTGAAAAGCCTTTGCCGTGATAGTCACCCCCGTAAACACCGAGTGAGTCTTCCCCGACATATCACGCAGCATACGCTTTGCGTCCTCTTCGTCGGCGGGCTTGCCGAGAGCCGCCCCGTCGAGCCACACGATAGTGTCGGCAGTAATGACAAGCTCGTCGTCCGCCATTAACGGACGATAAGCGTCGGCCTTCTTCTTGGATATATAAAGAGGGATGTCGCCGCCCTGCAGTTCCGGCGGGAACGATTCATCGACATCGGGCAAGCGACGCACTTCAAAATCGACGTCGAGTCCCTTCATAAGTTCCCTGCGGCGAGGCGACGCCGAAGCAAGAACTACTTTGTATTTCTTTAAATTATCAAGCATATCTTAAACAGTTAAAAGTAAAGAGAGCAAGTAAGCGGGCATAACTAAGCTGATGCCTTTTTAGAGAACAGGAGTTACCATGAAAAGGCAGTCCCCTCCTCCATCCACTTCCCTTGCGCGCGAAGCACCTGCTCAACCACGTCACGCACACATCCTTCACCGCCGCGGAGAGGAGATATATATTTAGATATATTTTTTATCTCAGCTGCAGCGTCGGCGGGAGCGACGGGAAGCCCGCAGGCTTGCATAACCTCGTAGTCGGGGATGTCGTCGCCCATATAAAGAATATTTTCCGGTTCAAGCCCGTACATAAGAACAAGTTCGTCGAGGCAATCTTTCTTTACAGAAGCAGATATATATATATCGTTAATACCTAATCCTTTATAACGCAGTTTAAGAGATTCGTTCCTTGCTCCGGTTATTATAGCCACATGAAAGCCGCACTTCACGGCGAGCTGGAGCGCATAGCCGTCTTTGATGTTCACGGTACGCATGGGCTCGCCCGACGAGGAAACAGGAATTGTCTCACGGCTCAGGACGCCGTCCACATCAAAGACGAGCGCCTTAATTTTTTTCAGGTCATAGTTTATCATATATTGTTCCTACGTAAAATATAATCGCTGAGGATAGAATATATTGATGAAAGTTCTTCGTCAAGAATTGATTTGTGCGACTCCATTACATTGCTGTCGCCCCGGCGTGCAGGGCCGGTCTGTGCCTGAAGAGGATGCATCTTATGCACTTTGCGCGCCGCCTCGTCGATAAGAGGGAGCATGGAGTCGAACGGCAACCCGTGCTTTTCGAGAATTTCAGCCGCCATGTTATACACGGCATTGGGGAAATTGCATGCGAATACCGCCGCCACATGAAGATGAGAGCGTTGCTCTGTTGTCGCATAAACGACCTTGCCGCTTATTGATGAAGCGAGCGAGGTGATGCGTGCAGCGCAATCGTCATCGCAAGCCTCTACGAAGATTGTCACGTCGTCAAGCGGCACCACATTGCTCTTGTTCACAGTCTGCATGGGATAAAGCACACCATATTTGGAGGCTCCCGCATGTTTAAGAGCTTCCATAGGCACGCTGCCGGCAGTGTGAAGTATCAACGCCGAGGGATACTTTGACGCGACAGCCTTAGCGACGGTGTCGAAAGCGCTGTCCACGACAGATATTATCACGATGTCGGCGTCGGGCAGCTGAGATATGTCACAGCACTGCGAAGAGCCTATCCTTTCGGCAAGCTCGCTTGCCGATTGCGGCGTGCGGCTCCATACGGCAACAGGAGCGTTGCCGGCATTACGGAACGCTACGGCGAGAGTTGTCGCCATGTTTCCGGCTCCTACAAGGACAATTCTCTCACTCACAGCCAAAGCCTCCGATATGTATCTTGTCCCACTGCAATTTCTCTTCGTCGAAAGGCTTGGCCTCGCGAGCCTTATGTCCTATCGCCACTATTGACAGAACGGCATAATTGGCAGGTATGCCGAGCAGTGCGCGCACGTTATCCTCGGCAGAGTTGCCGTCGGCGTCGGAGCGCCGGCGCATCTGCACCCAGCAGCTGCCAAGCCCCATATCCTCGGCAGCCAGTTGAATAATTATCGAAGCGATAGAGCAGTCCTCTATCCACACGTCGCTCTTTCCGGTGTCGGCAATCACGACCACGGCCATTGGAGCGCCCTCAAGAAGCCCTGCGCCATGCTCCTTGCATGTCGAGAGAGCCTTGAGCATGCTCTTGTCTTCGACGAGAATGAACTCCCAGGGGTTAATGCGATGTCCCGACGGAGACATCAATGCCGCCTTCATAAGGTTGCACGCAATATCCTTATCGACAGGCTCTTCGGTAAAAAGGCGAGAGCTGCGTCGCTTTTTCAGCAATTCCAAGAAATTTTCCATAATGAATATATAAGTTACTGCGAAGATAGTGATAAACGGGCAAAATTCACATCAACGGAGGAGAATAAATTCATTTATCGGCAAATTGAGCCGAAGAACAAATTGCATAGCCGTTTGTTATCATGAAAAAAGTCATGGATAAGAACCTTTATGAGAAAGCCCTGGAGTACCATTCCAAGGGCAAGCCGGGCAAGATTGAGGTTGTGCCTACAAAGAACGCCTACACCCCCGAAGAGCTGTCGCTCGCCTACACTCCGGGAGTGGCGGCTCCTGCCATTGAGATTGACAAAGAGCGTTGGAAAGCCTACCGTTATACCAACAAGGGCAACCTCGTCGCCGTAATCTCCAACGGCAGTTCCGTATTAGGATTAGGGAACATAGGCGCTTTGGCGTCAAAGCCCATAATGGAGGGCAAGGCAATGCTTTTCAAGAGATGCGCCGACATTGACGCATTCGACATTGAGCTTAACGACGAGGACCCCGACCGCTTCATCGCTACGGTGCAGTCGCTCTCCCCCACTTTCGGCGGCATAAACCTTGAGGACATAAAAGCCCCCGAATGTTTCTACATTGAAGAACGCCTGCGTTCATTGCTCGACATACCCGTACTGCACGACGACCAGCACGGCACGGCCGTCACCATAGCGGCAGCGCTCATCAACGCCTGCAAGATAACAGCAAAGAGGCTGAAGAACATCAACGTCGTCATTTGCGGAGCAGGGTCGGCAGGCATCGCAACTGCAAGAATGCTGCTTACCATAGGGTTGTCGAAGGAGCAGATAATGATGCTCGACAGCCGGGGAGTCATCACGACAAGACGCGGCGTCATGAACAGATACAAGCAGGAGTTCGCCACAGAGCATGAGATTTCCACTCTTGACGAGGCGATGAAAGGCGCCGACGCTTTCATAGGCGTCTCCAAAGGCGACATTCTGAGCGACGACAATATAAGGTCAATGGCAAGCAGACCCATCGTGTTCGCCCTTGCCAACCCCACTCCCGAGATACCATACAAGAGAGTCAAAGAGATACGCAACGACGCTATTGTCGCTACGGGACGCAGTGACGCCCCTAACCAGATAAACAACCTGCTCGCCTTCCCTTACCTGTTCCGAGGGGCCCTCGACACCCTGTCTACCGAGATAAACGAACAGATGAAACTGGCGGCGGCATACGCCATAGCCGACATCGCCGAAGATGAAGTGCCGCAGAAGATAAGGAGACTCTACGGCAAAGAGTTCTCTTTCGGCAGCGAATATATACTGCCGAAACCCGAAGACAGGCGGCTCATCACCAACGTACCGGTCATGGTGGCGAAAGCGGCTATCGAGAGCGGCGTGGCACGCCGCAAGATAGCTTCGTACTGCGAATATGTAGTATCGTTGGTCGGACGTGTCGAGAACGAGAGCTATTTCGCCAAAGAGAGCATACGCCACAAGAACAGGGTACGCTCGTATATAAACAACCATTTCAAAGAACATGAAATTTAAAATTATATGATTGACAAAGAAGAGAGTGAGCTTTACGACGCTTTGAGCCGTGAGCTCGGCGAGCCGTTATCGCCATACGAAGAGCTTGTATTATTAGGAGTATATGATGCCGAATGGGATACAGAACCTTGCGATGAGATTGACGAAGAGCCTGAGAGCGACGAGGGTTATGAGATATATGACAGCGGGAAGGCCGAAGAGTATGATTTCGACGAGAACGACGAAGAGTACCGCCTGCTTGCTGAGGTGTTACGGTATAACGGCAACAGAACGAAATATTTTGCATAGCGGCCATTCAGAAGAACGCGAGATAGCCGGACCCGTTGTTCCGCTTATCAACTTTTTCTTCAAAAAAGCCGAAAAATTCCTTTCATTTGCTAACTTTGTACTCGCATCGGAACAGATGCGGGCATTACAGTTATTAATAATAAAAAACTACTATAACATGACACAAAGTTGGTTTGAGTGCAAAGTGGCATACGAGCGTGCAGGCGAGAAAGGCCTCAACACAAAGGTGAACGAGAGCTACCTGGTGCAGGGCTTCACGTTTACCGAGATTGAGAAACGTCTGACACAGGAGCTGCAGCCGCAGGTAACAGGCGAGTTCAACATCAACAAGATGGAAAGAACCAAGTATAACGAACTCGTGGACAGCTCCAGCGAGACAGCCGACAAATGGTTCAAGTGCAAGATTTCCATGATAACAATAGACGAAGTTTCGGCAAAGGAGAAGAAGTCGTCTGTCGTTATCCTCGTAAAAGCCGAAGACGTGACAAACGCTGTCAAGAACCTCAACAAGCACATGGAGGACTCCATTATGGACTACGACCTTGTTTCGGTAAACGAGAGCGCCATCGTGGACATTTTCCATTATGAAGCCTGAAAACCGTATAGCGGAACGTATAAAGAGCATAAGCGATACCCTGCCGGGCGGGGTAACGCTTATCGCTGTATCGAAATACCACCCTGCCGAGGCCATTATGCAGGCCTATGAGGGAGGGCAGAGAGAATTCGGCGAGAGCAAGGCACAGGATCTCAAAGCGAAGCATGCCGTACTGCCCAAAGATATCAAATGGCATTTCATCGGCCACCTCCAGAGCAACAAGATAAAATACATAGCTCCGTTCGTTCATCTTATACACAGCATTGACAGCTACAGGCTCTTGCAGGAGATTGACCGTCACGGCGAGAAGAACAGCCGGAAGATAGGCTGCCTGCTGCAGATACATATAGCGCAGGAAGAGAGCAAGTTCGGCTTCACGCCCGAAGAGTGCGTCGCTATGCTTGAAGAGGAGCAGTGGCGTGCCTTGCAGTACATTGAGATACGAGGATTAATGTGCATGGCGAGCAACACCGACGACGAACGGCAGATTACGGAAGAGTTCTCCCGGGTACACGAGCTTTTCAAAGAGATAAAACGCCGCTACTTTGCCGACGATGACCGATTCGGAATACTGTCGGCAGGCATGAGCGACGACTACCCTATCGCCATCGGGCATGGCAGCACGCATATCAGAATAGGGTCTTCGATATTTAATGACGTTTAACGGTTACGGCAGCGGTAGCGGTACCGCCGTGTCCTCGCCGGAGGCGAGAGTTCAAACTTTCATCTTTCCGTTTTCAACTTCAAAACCGCCGTATGCATGAACGGTATCAGATAGAATACCGCAATTATAATGTTTCTTTCCGTTCCGTTCAGTTCCAAGAGAGCGAACAGTCCCATATAATCGACCGATGCGACAATTGCCGATGCCGGAAGAAGAGCGAGCAACGCCGGAACAAAAAGCGGGAAGGAGCCGCCGAGTGAGCTTGCCACATCGAGCGGCGAGCGGTAGTTGCCGTACATAAATCCGTACACGGACGCAACGACAAGCACTCCCAAGAAGAGCAGCACAGGCATGCCGTTCATCAGCGGAGAATTCACGAGCGAGCCTGTCACTCCGCCGAGCATATTCCAGGGTGCGAGAGTCGCCGCATAAAGCATTGCGGCGTACAGCGACAATGCGACAGCCGAGAAGAGAAGCGAACGCATTTCGTTCTTCGTCAGTTTCTGACGCTTGATTACATGCGAGCATAGATTTGTCAGACCCGAGCCTTTCAGAAGCCCGCATGCCGCTATCGCCATGACGACAGAGCCCCAGCGCATACCGTTGAGCGACGGCATGGCATTACGCAAAGCATGGCGTACGCCCTCGCTCGACACCAACGAGGCGACGCCGAGGCTTCCGCCCATGAATGTCGCTGCAATGTCGGCAAGCCACGAACAGAGCCACACAAGCGCGAGCAGCGATGTGTACCCCACGACAGGATAGTAATATTCCCTTCTGTTATTCATCGGCTTCAAGATTTTCCACGTCAATAATCTGCAGTTCTATCGCGCGCACCACAAGACGCGTCACGTTAATGCCTCTCTGCTCGCTTTCGGGGAAAAGCCGGGCTATGAGGTCGGCCTGACGCTTTTCGAGCGACTTCACGCCGAAAGGCATGCTTTTGAGCGAAGCTATCATCTCTTTGGTGTAGCCGAGCGCCAGATGACGCAGGAAACACTCGTCGTAGCGGTCGATGTCATACTCCAAAAGCGATTTCCTATGTTCGCTGTTATGTATGACAGCCTCACGGAAGCGTTCCACTATCTTTTCGAGTACAGGCTGGTTGAACACATTCTTTTTCCCTGCCATGACATTGTATATCTCATGCTTGGTAAGCAGTTCGCCGGTCTTCAGCGTTATGCCGTCGGCGCCTGCGTCAAGCACGTCCACCCAAAGCTTCTCGTTAAGCAGTTCTCCAGTGAAGACAAGCACCTTGACCGCCGGAAACTCCTTTTTTACACGGCGGCATATGTCCACGCCCACCGTCGTAGAGCCTCCTAAGCCCAAGTCGAGCAGCAGCAGGTTCGGAAGAGCCTTTTCGAGAAGAGCGTCCAACTCATTCTCGTTCGATGCCACCCCGATAATATCAGCTTCGGGAATCTCCGTCCTGAAAATCTCCTCAGTGCCTTTAAGTTCCAGCCTCGCGTCCTCAACTATTATTACCGTAAACATTTTTTCCATTATCATATTAATTGTATATTATCTCCAATGCGACCCGTTAATCGCCCATCGTTAAACTCTCAACTCTAAACCCTCAACTCTAAACTTTCAACTTTTATCGTTAATCTTTTATCGTTAAACTGTTGGCGGCATTCGCAATCGCAACCCAAGCGGTGCCACGTTGCGGCACTGCGCTTGACGAGATGCTGCTCATGCCGTCGAAGCTTCGCTTTAATCGTTATCACTTCGGCAACGTAAAGAGAATAACCGTTCCCGACACGTCAGAATGCGCCTCCATGCGTCCTCCGTGCTTTCCCGTATAATCCTCATGCAGCCTCACGATCTCTTTCGCCACAAGATACTCCATTGAACCGGCGCCGTTATTGCAATCAATATTCCTGCGTGTCGGCGTGAAGAGTTCGGCAGCCTCTTCGCTTGTCAGTTCATATCGGCTGTCGGCAAGCTCCACCCTCACCGCATCGCCCGCATCGGCAGCCCTCAACGTGAGCGTACCCGCCTTTTCAACCTTCATAGCAGCCGACAAGAGCTGTTCAAAGAGATATTCCGCAAGAACAGCATCTACATTCACCGTCGCTTCACTCTCTTCACATACAAACTTTATATCCCTGCCCGTCCTTTTTGCGGCACGCCCGGCATAACGCTGAGCCTTGTCAAATAGACGCGACAGTTTTACCTTTTCGAGCTTAAAACTCATGCCGTCAAGTTCACGCGCGACGCAGTTGCTCAGAATTCCGAAAATAGAGCTGTAATAACACATCAGTTCCCTCATCTCCTCGACAGCCTTTCCGCTTTCCGCCGGCGATGACAGGGCGTTCACCGCAAGTTCTCTTATGCGGCTCGGGTAATACACCGTTTCATGTTTTATGACCGACAGGCAATTGTCCATCACCATGTTCTGCACATGCAGCCTGTTGTCTTCGAAAGTCAAGCGCGCGGTCTCCTCTTCAAGTTCCTCAAGAGCCGAATATCCGCTTGCCACACGCACCGCCGAGTGATATGCCACCGACGCGAGATATCCCATGATAAGCTCAAGGCTCAGTACCTCGCTCTCGCTAAGCGGACGTTCCGTAACAATTTCCATTACTCCCACGAGCAGGCGTTCGCCGTCATTGGTTACATGCAGCGGCATCACATGAGTGAGGCCGTCGGGCGACAGTGCCGCCTCGTCCTCTTCGAGCAGGCGTTGCATATAGATGTCGGCTTTGCCGTTCAGACGAGCTGCCGGCGATTCGGCAAGCACAGGCTTGTCGCCGCCGTTCTTCAGCAACATCGCCACGCCGCTCACGCACATCGTCTCGCCGATGCATGCATACAGTTCGTCTGTTATCGAGCGGGCAAGTTCCTGCACCGAACTGCGGCCGCGCGATGACGCCACACGCAGCAGACGGCTGTTCATGTCAAGGACAAGACGTTCGTTGGCACGTTCAATAACATTATGCCTTACGAACGAAACAAGATAGTATACCAGCAGCAGCACTATGATAAAGAACGAGAGCGCTGCGGCCACCCTGTAGTCATTAGAGAGCCTGCGCATCGCGGCATAGCGGTCGGCGATGCCTTTGTCCTCATGCACGAGCCTGTAAAGAGTAGAATAGATATAATTGTTATGCCTGTATGCGCCCCAGTCGTTGAGAGCGAGCGACGCCACCGCAAGCTCATTGCGTATGTCAAGGAGATTGTAGTATATGGCTTCGTTCAGCGAGTCGGGGAAGAGCCCTTTACGCCACCACGACAGCTCCGCTGCGGCGCCCTCGCGCAGCGACAGCGTATCGGTTCCGCCCGCATGTTCCTTATAATAGCAGTTGAGCATTTCTATCGCCTCGCGTGCCTGCACAAAAGCCTCTCCGTAGTTTCCGTTCACATTGCTCATGAACACCGAGTCGGCACACATGTTCAGGCGTACGGCAAGCGTGTCGTCGGCCGCAGAGCTGAGAGGCAGAGCCATAAGCAACGACAGCATGCAGCGCATGACGCCTTTCGGCAACCTGAAAGAGAAGCGGCTGCCCTTGCCTTTGACGCTTGCGATGTCGAACGAGCATACCGAGAAGAGCGAGTCGGTCTTCCTGTATTTCTCGATAATGCCTTTGCAGTTCATCAGCCCGAAGCCGCCGCCCTTGCTTTTCGCCTGCAGCAGCTCGTTGTCCTCGCCTATCCGCGACGCGTCGTATACCTTAGCGCCTTTTATCCGCTCAATGTCGGAGGCGGAGATTCCGATGCCCGTGTCGGTAACGGCTATCTCCACATAGTCGCCGGCCTCTATACTTTCAAGCGTCACAGAGCCTCCGTCGGGAGTGAATTTAGCGGCATTATCGACGAGCGTGTTTATCATAAAAAGCGTAAGAGCCTTGTCGGCCTTGACAGCCTCGCCGCCTCCCTTCACCGACAGCGACAACCCTTTGCTTTCGAGTATAAGACGGTTCTTCTCTATAATATCGAATAGCGGGGATAACGTAAAATTCTCAATCCTCAAGTTCAGTTCTCCCTGCCTTGTCTTTATCCACCGTTCAAGAATAAGATTAAGGTCTTCGAGCTTTTCGGTAAGTTCTGCCACATATTGCAGTTTGCGTACCCTGTCGTTCTCGCATGCCGAAGCCGGCAGAGCGTTAAGCTCGTTCATTATCCTGTCCATGAAAGGACGCATGCCCGACACCACCGATGCCGACACACGCTTGAGCAGGTTCTCACGTTTGTGTTCCGCAAGATATATCGCCGAGGCACGACGTGTCTCCTCAACCTTTTCACGCTCCTCGCTGATGTCGGCAAGACGCATGCCCTCCTCAATGGCAACGGCGATGTAAGGGAGCAGCATGGCGACAAGCTCCCTGCGGTTGCCGTCAAGTTCCTGCGCCGAGGCTACCCAAAGCGTGTCGCTTCCGGCGGAGTTCATGTATCTCACCTCAAAGCAGCTCACAAAAGGCAAACCTTCGACAGGCTCGTCTCCCAGAGCAAAAGAGGTGTCGCCCGCAAAGCCCGCCAGACGCTCATTGAGAATATCCGAGACAGCCTTGCTCAGCAGCCGTTTGTCATCGACATCGTGCGGCAGCGACGACAGCAACAGACGTGACACCTTAAGCAGGCGTTTGCGGTATTTCGAATAGTATATTTCTCTGTTGCGGCGGCGGCGATGAAGAATAACCAGCGAGAGCGACACCGCCACGAGCAGCACAAGAGCCGCCGCCGCTGTCAGCCGCAGACGCGACAGTTCGTTCTCCACCGTCGAGGCGCGGCTCTCAAGCATCTTGTTCATTCTTGTAGTACGCAGCAGTTCAAGGTAGGCCTCACGGTTTATGTCCGACGCCTCCTTGTCGCCTAACCCCGCATAGGCGCAGCTCGCCTCACGGCACACGCTGAGCATACATTCCGGGATATTATAACGCCCCGCCTCAAAGTCGGTCGCAGGCTCCCCGCCCTCGTCGATGAAGACAAGCAACGATTCGGGCGACAAAGACATTTCGGGATAGAAACGGCTATAATAACCGTTTATACTGTCATTGGCGGCGGCGAGCTGTGACAAGGCCTCTTCGTAGAGTCCCTGCGCCGTGAGACACGATGCGGTGACCGCCATAGCCTCAATCATCATATAGCTGTCGCCGTAGCGCGAGAAGTCATCGGCAGCCTCGGCAGCCAAGTGACGGGGAAGCTGTTCAAGCGGCATGCCCGGCGGCAGCAAGGAAGCGAGCAAAGCCCTGTTCTCGGTCGCGAAGAGCGACAGCGTGTCATTATCACGCAGAGCGATAGCGAGCAGCAGCTTATAGTTCCCTTCGAGCCACAGCAAGCCGTTACTGCGCGCTATGCCGGCTCCTGCCGCCAATGACGAGAGCCGCTTGCCGGCATTCTCCTCGCTGTCGATAAGCATCATTCTCGCATAAAGACGCAGCGCCCTGTCGTCGGTATTCTCGACGAACTCCGACAGGTAGCCAAGCACCCTTTTCGCCTCGTCCTCCATGGCAAGGTTAGAGAAACAACACACCGACACTATACAGAATTCAATCTTAGCCCTGTCGAAACGTTCCTTGTCGCCGGCGGAAAGATATTCGTATTCTTCCTCTATGCGTTTCATGCGCGAGAGCGCCGTAGCCCTGTAATCGAAGAAGAGCCTGTTTTCCGACACACGGTAACAGAGCATCATCAGCCCCACGTCGGCGGCAAGACGTTCAATCTCGCAATCCGAATTCTCTATAACCGAACGGTACAGCTCGACAGCCTTGCCATAGTCCATATCCATGAGCGAAGAGTATGCCAAGGCGTTGGTCGCTATCATACGCTGCTCGTTGCTCAGGTTTTTGCGGCAAAGAAGCTCCCTTGCGAGGCTGTCGGTGACAGAAATGCTTGAATAACGGTTTTGCGGGATAAGCGTAGAGAGCGGGCCGGCGGCAGGGCCGCTTTCACGCCCTTGCTCTCCGCCACCGCATGAACCGCAGAGGATAATCGGCAGAGCAAGCAGAAAGATTATATATTTCCGTAAAAATCCCATCAAACCTTATATAACAGATTTATATTACTGTTGCGAAAATAGGCACAAAGAACGAAATAGACAAAAAAAGTTGAAAGTTTAGAGGTGAGAGTTTAAAGTTGAGAGTTTAGAGTTGAGATTTTAGAGCTTAGTGTAGGTGAGTTTAAAACAAAGACCTCGCTTTCGCTCGCCGTTATATTCTACCGCAGTCCTCAACCTTAAACTGCGGATTGTTACAATGCGTAGGTCTTTCTCTCATTACTTTTTCTCTCGTGAAAAAG
>JAZNPP010000046.1:0-69336 GCA_045589695.1 Bacteroidaceae bacterium | reverse complement strand
AAAGTCACCCTCATGTCGTCGGGGGTGAATAAAAAGCAAAGTTCAAGGCTTGTGCAGGCTTCAAAACCGCAGTTTACTGAGCGTAAATGAGGATTTTGAAGGCAAACGTAACACAGAAATTTACTTTTTAGTCACCCCCTTGCATTCGTTACACGTTTATAGTTATCAAAGCACTCCGTTCACAACAAGCGCCTTAACCAGCGAGTAGAACTTCTCTACTGTAGGAATCTCGGCACGCTCGGTAGGAGAGTGGGGCGACATCAATGTCGGGCCGAACGATACCATGTCCATCTTAGGGTAGTTGGTAGATATGATACCGCACTCAAGTCCTGCATGTATCACTCTTACGTCGGGCTCTTTGCCGAACATCTCGTTGTATGCCTTCTTCAATGCGGCAAGTAGAGGCGAATTCACGTTGGGCTGCCAGCCGCTGTATCCGCCGCTAAGCTCAACCTTCATGCCTGCCATAGCGAAGCAGCTTGAGAGCTGAAGAGCGAGGAACTCTTTCATGGTGTCGCATGAGCTGCGCGCGAGAATGTTTATTTCGGCCTTGCCCTCCTCGATGCTTACTATTGAGAGGTTACTTGATGTCTCAACGGTGTCGGGAATGGTAGGAATGAAGCGGAGAACGCCGTCGTGGCATGCGAGGATGACATCGACGAGGTTGTCCTGTATCTCTTCGGGAACGACTGTCTCGGGCATCTCGGTCTCGGTTACAGTGAGCGTTATGCCCTCTTCGATAGTGGCGTACTCGCTGTTGTAGAGAGCCTCGTATTTCGCTGCAATCTCTTTCAGTTCTTCAACGCCCTCGGCAGGCAAAGTCAGTACAACCTCGCAGCTTGCCGGGATAGCGTTGCGCATGTTGCCGCCGTTCCAGCTCGCAAGCACTACGCCGCACTCGTCCATTGCTTCACGCATGAAGCGTGCCATGAGCTTGTTCGCATTGCCTCGTCCTGCGTTAATTTCAAGGCCTGAATGGCCGCCTCTGAGGCCTTTCAGCTGTACTTTTACCGCAACGTCCTCTTCGTCGCTGCCCTCTTCCATGAACTCCATTGAAGCCGAAATGTCAAGTCCGCCTGCGCAGCCGATGTAGAGAACGCCCTCCTCCTCGGAGTCGAGGTTGAGCAGCAGTTCGCCTTCAAGCTCGCCGCCTTTGAGGCCGAAAGCGCCGTACATGCCTGTCTCTTCGTCAGCGGTGATAAGAGCCTCCAGCGGGCCGTGCTGCAGAGAACTGTTCTCCATGATAGCCATGATAGCCGCTACGCCGAGACCGTTGTCGGCGCCAAGAGTGGTGTTGTCTGCATAAAGCCAGTCGCCCTTGACAACTGTCTTGATAGGGTCGTTGATGAAATCGTGCGTGCTGTCGGGAGTCTTCTGCGGAACCATGTCCATGTGTGCCTGCAGGATGATGCCCTTGCGGTTTTCAAGGCCCGGAGTAGCGGGCTTGCGCATGATGATGTTGCCTGCCTCGTCCTGCCATGTCTGTACGTTGATGCTCTTGCCGAAGTCGAGCAGATACTTCTGTATCTTCTCAAGGTGGCCCGAAGGACGTGGAACCTGTGTAAGCGCCTCGAAGTGCTTCCACACTTCGCGTGGCTGTAAGTCTTTGATTGTTAATGCCATAATTGCTTAATTTTTATTTGATGATTTCTTGAACTGTAACATTATAAGCGCATATATGCCCAAAAGGGCGACAATTATCGTCTGCGTGCTGTGTACTATAAACGCAAAAGTCGATGCGTCGGTTGAGTTTACCCCGTAGAGAATCATGAAACTTATCACGGCGAAATGCCAGGGGCCGGCTCCGTTGGGAGTAGGCACTACCACGGCTACGCTTGTAGAAACGAACATAAGCAGGCCGGCCAGGAACGATAGGCCGCTCGTGAACGGGAAATAGAAGAAGCACAGGTAGAACTGCATTAAGTAGCAGAACCAAATGGCGAGCGTCTCAATGACGAACAGCCAGCCGTGTTTCATCTTGCGCAGCGACAGCAGTCCTTCGGAAAAGCGTGTGATGAAGCTGCGTATCTTTTTCCAGAACGCCATCTTGCGAATGAGCAGAAAGAGCATCACCGCTATAGCGGTTGCCGATAGAATTATCACAATCCATGCGACTGCCGAATTCTTGAATCCGTCGAGAGGGTTCTTGAGCCCCGTTTCGTTCACGAACTCAAGGAACATGGGCCATTGAAGCATTACGGCGACAGTTGTCATCACTATAACGACAACGGTGTCGATAAGCCTCTCTGTAACGAGCGTTCCGAGCGATTGCGCGAAAGGTATTTTATCGTACTGCTCAAGCACTACGCATCTCGACACTTCGCCTACACGGGGCACTACAAGGTTCGCCGCATAAGAGATGAAAATGGAATATATGCTTACCGACGACCTCGGGCGCAGGCCTAAAGGGGCAAGAGCGAGCTTCCAGCGAAGTCCTCGTATGACATGGCTCAAAATTATGAATACTGTAGTAGCCGTAAACCAGAACATGTCCATCTCCTTGAGGGCGCTCCATATCTGCGTGAAGTCAAAATCTTCGTACAGCATGTAGAGTATGAATGCCCCCAAAAGCAGCGGCAAAAGGGTTTTTAGGGTTTTATTTAAAATCTTTTTCATAAGTTTGAGCGCATTTTTAATAGATTTCCTTACCTTTGCAAAGTTGCGTAATAGGGCTGTCTTGCAATGAACGGGAATTCTCGGGCTTGCATAGTCCCGCAATGCGTGTGTTTGCAATAGCAAATATACTAATATATTGAATAACTTTGTTACATTTAAGGTTAATTATTTAAAATAAGGACATTCTTGCCGTATCCCCCCGGGGAATGTCGCGGCGGCAATGGCGTCAGCGGCATGAAAATGACAGGCGAATGTTCCGCATTAACTTAAAAGGCTCACCAACGATGAAAGCAGTTACAGCAAAAAAAAGATTGGGTCAGCATTTTCTCACAGACCTGTCAATAGCCAAGGACATAGCTGATACGGTGGATGTCTGCCCCGGTATGCCGGTGCTTGAAGTAGGCCCGGGAATGGGTGTGCTGACCCGTTTCCTGCTCGAAAAGCAACGTCCGGTAAAGGTGGTGGAGATTGACGAGGAGTCGGTGAGCTATCTCTGCAAGAATCTCCCGCAGCTCGGCGAAGAGAACATCATTCCTGACGACTTCCTCAAAATGCGTCTCGACCGTCTTTTCGGCGGCAGCGAGTTCATGCTCATAGGCAATTACCCTTATAACATATCGAGCCAGATATTCTTCAAGATGCTCGACTACAAGGAGTTCATTCCCTATTGCAGCGGCATGATACAGAAAGAGGTGGGCGAACGTCTCGCGGCGTCGCCCGGCAGTAAAGCCTACGGAATACTGAGCATTTTTATACAGCTGTGGTATGATGTCGAGTATCTTTTCACCGTACACGAAAACGTATTCTCACCCCCGCCGAAGGTCAAGAGCGCCGTCGTGCTCATGAAACGCAACGGGCGAACGTGCCTGGAGTGCGACGAAGAACTGTTCAGGAAAATAGTAAAAGGGACATTCAACCAACGCCGCAAGAAACTGCGCAACTCGATACAGCAGATAGTAGGCAAGGAGTCGCCTCTCCTGAATGACCCTATCCTCGAAAAACGCCCAGAACAGCTGTCGATAGAGGGCTTCATCGGCCTGACCAAAAAGGTAGAAAGCGAGTTGGAATAAGAAACGGTTTAACCAGCTTCCAAAAGAGAACGAAATGACAAAGGAATTCATCAATTATATAAAGGAACTTATCGAGCGTAAGGACTCGGTGCTGCTTCAGGAGAAGATATCAAAACTTCACCCTGCCGACATTGCCGAGATATGCACAGAACTCGACATTGAGGAGGCGCGCTTTCTCTATCGTCAGCTCGATAACGAAAAGGCTGCCGACGCGCTCATCGAAATGGATGAGGACGAGCGTAACGAGTTGCTTGAGGAACTTCCCTCCGAAGCGATAGCGAAACGTTTCGTGAACTACATGGATACCGACGACGCTGTCGAGATTATCCGTGACCTTGACGAAGATAAACAGGAAGAGGTGCTTCTGCACATCAAGGACATTGAGCAGGCCGGAGACATCGTAGATCTTCTGCAGTACGATGAAGACACTGCCGGCGGTCTTATGAGTACCGAAATGGTTGTCGTGAACGAGAACTGGAGTATGCCCGAATGTCTCAAGGAGATGCGCCGTCAGGCCGAAGAACTCGATGACATCTACTATGTATATGTAGTCGATGATGACGAGCGTCTTTGCGGGCTTTTCCCGCTGACAAAGATGATAACAAGCCCGTCGGTGTCAAAAGTGAAGCATGTGATGAATACCAAAGTGGTGAGCGTCGATGTGGACACTCCCATCGACGAGGTTACGCTGCTCATTGAAAAGTATAACCTTGTGGCTATTCCGGTCGTGGACAAGATAAACCGTCTTGTTGGCCAAATCACCGTCGATGACGTCATGGATGAGGTTCGTGAACAGAACGAACACGACCAACAGCTTACTGCCGGTCTTACCCAGGACGTGGAGACAAGCGACAGCGTCTTCGTGCAGACAAAGGCCCGCTTGCCCTGGCTCATAATAGGCATGATAGGAGGTATCGGCTCGTCGTTGCTGCTCAACTGTTTCGACGCTACATTGGGCTCGCATCCCGAAATGGCGCTTTTCATTCCCCTGCTTGCGGGTATGGGAGGTAATGTGGGCACGCAGTCCTCGGCGATTGCCGTGCAAGGCCTCGCCAACAATTCGCTCAGCTCGCAGCATATGTTCCGTCATATACTGAAGGAGATGGTGGTGGCGTTCATCAACGCTATGATACTTTCACTCATGGTATATGTGTATAACTTTTTGGTATACGGCGCTTTGGATATGGTAACGCTTGCCGTACCGCTGAGTCTCTTCGTGGTCGTGCTTTTCGCTTCGGGCTTCGGAACTCTTATACCTATGGTGCTTGAACGCATGGATATCAACCCTGCTGTAGCGACAGGCCCTTTCATTCAAATTATTAACGACATCAGCGGCATGACATTCTATATGATAATATCTATGGCATTGACGCAGCTTATGGGATAAATATACTATGAAATTTATTGATACCTTCAGAATCTTCTCCGTGACGTTCTGCTCGGCTGTGATGTTGAGCTGCGCTACTGCGCAGGTAAGTGACTTCGGCGAATGGGCAAAGTCGCCCTCGGGCACTCTTGGCGAGCAACGTTTCGCCAAAGCGTCTCTTAGCAAGGAAGAGGCGCGCGAGGCTTCGTTTATAGTGGACTCGTTATGGATGAACAGTGTGGCGAAACGTCTCGGGAGTGGCTGGAAAGACATGACTATTGCCAACGATTCGCTGAGGCTGCTATGCGCATGCCGTACATTCGGCGGCTTTCCGAGAGACGGCCGCAGCCTTTATATTTCGTTGCATGGCGGCGGCGAGTGCGCTAAGGAGATAAATGACGGCCAATGGGCCAACCAAGTCTATCTCTACGAACCTGCCGAGGGTGTATATATAGCTCCGAGAGCGCCGTGGAACACTTCTGACTTGTGGCATCGCAAAGGTCTTGACTCATTGCTTGAGGAACTCATTCAGGCTTGTGTGGTGTTCGAGGGGGTGAACCCGAACAAAGTGTATCTGCTCGGCTATTCGGCGGGCGGTGACGGCGTGTGGCGTATGGCTCCACGCATGGCCGACAAATGGGCTGCCGCGTCTATGATGGCGGGCCACCCCGGCGAGGCGTCACAGGTGAATCTGCTTAACTTGCCGTTCATGATATGGATGGGGGAGAACGACAGCGCATATAACCGTAATATTCTCGCCAAAGAGAAAGGCGAGACGCTGGACTCGTTGAGCGCCGCTAATGAAGGCAAGTATATACATAGCACGAATATTCTAAAGAATAAAGGACACTGGATGGACGGAGAGGACGGCGTCGCGCTCGGCTGGATGGCGCAGTACCGCCGTAATCCTTATCCAAAAAGAGTGGTATGGAGACAGGAGGTTGTGACCCGTGACTGTTTCTATTGGCTTGAGGCGCCGGTCGACGAGCTCGCTCACGGAAAGAGTGTCGTTGCCGAAATTAACGGCAATACTATCAATATCGAGCATTGCGATTACAGCACGCTGACGATATATCTCAACGATGCGCTTGTCAATCTTGACGAAAAGGTCGTAGTTCTTTATAAAGGCAAGAAAATAGCGTCTAAGCGTCTGAAACGCACTATCGCCGGCATGTACGAGTCGCTCAATAAACGCAACGACCGCAGTTTCGCATTTCCGGCTGTGATGCAGGTGGAGGGGTTTGGCGATTAAAGCGAAGCTTTAAGAGTTTAGCGCATAGCACCTTAGTCACTCTGTTTACCCTGTCAATCCTGAACTCTTCATCGATTATGCCTCTGGCAAGTAGCGAATGCCTGTTTGTGGAAAATAAAGCACTTAAATCTTTATTTTTTTAGCATTTTTAAAAATAAACCTTATATTTGCAGAAAAGAGGGCGTTTTTTTCGTCCTCATGGGACTTTTAGCCTTGTATAAAGGCTGTATTTTGTGACTAACTATAAAATTTGTACAGATGAGCGAAAGTATTAAATCGAATGAACGACTCGAAGAGTTGAACATTGCGAGTACTCCTGATGGGGCTGTCGATGCCGCTACGACTGAGTTAATTGAGCAGAACAGCATTGAAGGGGAGGCTCCGCAAGTGCAGGAGGAACAGGAAACAACGCCTGAGGTAGCTGACAATGACTCAAAGCCGGCAACACGTCAGGGTATTATTGAGCGTCTGAAGGCAATAGCCGACAGCGACGAGGCGCTCACCTGCAAGAGTGAAATAGAATCGTTGAAGGTGCAGTTCTACCGTATGCGTACGGCGGAAATTGAACTCGCGCACAAGGAGTTTCTTGCCCAGGGCGGTGAGGCCGACCTCTTCATCCCGGCGGCAGACGAACTCGAAGAGCCTTTCAAGGCATGCATGAGCCAAATCAAGGCTAAGCGTAACGAGTGGCTTGCTGCGCAGGAAGAGGAGATGAAGGCCAACTACGAGACAAAGGTGATGCTGCTCGAACAGTTGCAGTCGTTTGTCGAAAAAGCGAGCCAGGGTAACCCTGAGGTAACGGAGTTCAAGTCTTTGCAAGCACGTTGGAAAGAGATTAAGAACGTTCCTCAGGATAAGGTGGCTCCTCTTTGGAAACAGTACCAGTTGCTTGTTGAGCAGTTCTACGATGTGCTTAAGATAAACAATGAGTTCCGTGAATATGACTTCAAGAAGAATCTTGAGATAAAGACAAAACTTTGTGAGGCTGCCGAGGCTCTTGAGAACGAGGAGGATGTGATTTCGGCCTTCCGTCAGTTGCAGCAGCTGCATAATGAATATCGTGAGACCGGTCCTGTCGCTCCCGAACTGCGTGAAGAGGTTTGGAATCGTTTCAAGAACGCTTCGACAAATGTGAACCGCCGTCATCAGGAGCATTTCGAAGCGAAGAAAGAGAAAGAAAAGGAAAATCTTGACAAAAAGACTGCTATTTGCGAAGAGATTGAGAGTATCGCCGGCAAGTCTATGACAGGCTATCAGGCATGGAACGATGCTACACAGCGTGTTCTTGAACTTCAGGCGCAGTGGAAAGAGATTGGTTTCGCTCCGCAAAAGATGAATCTTAAGGTGTTCGAGCGTTTCCGTGCGGCATGCGATGAATTCTTCAAGCAAAAGAGCGAGTTCTTCAAAGAGACAAAGAGTGTTCTTGCTAATAATCTTGAACGTAAAAAGGCTCTCTGCGAGGCTGCCGAGCAGCTTAAAGACAGCGAGGACTGGAAAGCGACCGCTGACAAACTTGCGAAACTGCAGAAGGAGTGGAAGGAAATCGGTCCTGTGGCGCATAAGCACTCCGAAATTCTGTGGAAACGCTTTGTAGGAGCTTGCGACGCATTCTTTGAACGCCGCAATGCCGCTACCTCTTCGCAGCGAAGCATAGAGCAGGAGAACTTGAAGAAAAAACGTGAAGTGATAGATAAGATAAAGGCTATCGACAGTTCATTGCCTGCCGAAGAGCAGACAAAGCAGGTCGCGGCTCTCGCGCAGGAGTGGAACAGCATAGGTTTTGTTCCGTTCAAGGAAAAGGACAATATATATAAGGAGTATAAGCAGTCTACGAACGCTATATATGAGGCTTTGCATGTCAATGCTAACGAACGCAAGCTCGCGAACTTCCGAAACAGCATAGGCAAGGGTGGCAACAGCCTGCAGCGTGAGCGTGACCACCTCATACGTCAGTACGAAGCAATGAAGAACGAAATTGCTACCTATGAGAACAATATCGGCTTCCTCAGCGTGTCGAACAAGAAGGGAGCGAGCCTTGTGGACGTGATGATGCAGAAGGTGAACAAACTTAAACAGGATGCCGAAGTTATTCTAAAGAAAATTCGCCTTGTTGAGGATGAAATAGAGAAAAGCAAGTAAGAATATTCAGAATCTGTCTAAATTCTAAGAAGATAAATTAAATAGCTTCTTAGTGATAAAAAGTGTGCCGCACTAAATTGTGCGGCACACTTTTTTATATCGGCAGACAATCGCATTTGTGCCGGTTTGACCTTTAACGGTTACGAAATCAACGATAAGGGTATAGTTACTAATACGACTCTTTGGGGTAACAAGAACTCAATGCCTCAGGATAAACTCAATGTCGTTGTAGACGGTGTAGATGTATATTAATATACATAGATAAACAATAACGATGTTTTGGGGGTGACTAAAAAGTGAATTTCTGTGTTACATTTGCCTTCAAAATCCTCATTTACGCCAAGTAAACTCCGGTTTTGAAGCCTGCACAAGCCTTGAACTTCGCTTTTTATTCACCCCCAACGACAAGAGGATGACTCAAAAGTCATCCTCTTTTTTTGCATAACATTATGCCCGGTTATACAATTAATGTTAAAAATATGGGACTTTGTGCCTCTTGTGCTGTTTCTTGCCGTATCTTCGCATTGTAATATATATAATATGATACTTTCCATAGTTTATTTCATTCTCGGTACTGTTCTTGTTATTCTCGGTGCCGACTATCTTACTCGTGGAGCTTCGGCTCTGGCACGCAGGTTCAATATAAGCGAACTTGTAATAGGTCTCACGATAGTGGCGCTCGGAACATCGTTGCCAGAACTTGTCATAAGCGTAAGTTCTGCGATAAAAGGCAATTCGGGCATTGCGCTTGGAAATGTAATAGGAAGCAATATCTTCAACGGCATGTTCATTCTCGGAACGGCGGCTCTGATTACGCCGGTAAAGTTCAATCCGCGAATGCTGACAAGGGAACTTCCGTTCAATCTGCTGGCCTCTGTAGTGCTTCTGCTGCTGTCGGGCAGCATGCTTGCCGGCGGTGCAGCGGGCGAGTTCATATCACGTTACGACGGCATGATTATGCTCTGTTTCCTGGCTGTGTTTATCCGATACACGTTCTCGATACCTTCGGACGGCGAACCGGAGAAAAAGGGAGAAACGATGGGTTTCGGCAAAATCGCTTTATTTATAGCTGCGGGTCTGGCGATGCTTATTTTCGGCGGTAACATCTTTGTGAACGGCGCCTCGGGCATCGCTCGCATGCTCGGAATGTCCGAAGCTGTTATTGGTCTTACTATAGTGTCGGCAGGCAGCTCGTTGCCCGAACTGGCCGTCTCTGTCAATGCCGCGCGCAAGGGCAATGTAGGCATCGCCCTCGGAAACGTGCTTGGCAGCAATATTCTCAATATATTCTTTATTCTGGGCTGCGGCGCCGCAATCTCGCCGATAAGCCTCGACGGCTTCAGTTTCGTTGATTACTATGTGCTGCTGTTTTCGTCGCTGCTGCTGTATATCGTCGGCCGTTTCGGAGGCAAAAGCACTATAACACGTTTCGAAGGAGGTCTGCTTGTCGCATTCTATGTGGCTTATATGACGTATCTCGTTATTAATTCCTGAACAGTTGCAGTCTGCCAAATTGTCGCATTATGGCATGTGTTTGAACTCTTTTGACATATAAAACATTTTGGCATGTTTTTGGTTATATAAATAATGTGCATGCATATATGCACCTATGGAAGAATATTAGTAATAACAAATAAAAATCAATTACGATGAACATTAAACCATTGGCAGACAGAGTGCTTATTTTGCCTCAGCCTGCAGAAGAGAAGACAATCGGCGGTATAATCATTCCTGATACGGCAAAGGAGAAACCGCTGCAGGGCAAGGTCGTTGCTGTAGGCAACGGCACAAAGGACGAAGAGATGATCATTACGGTAGGCGACCAGGTGCTTTACGGCAAGTATGCCGGTACGGAGCTCGAATTCGAGGGCGAGAAATATCTTATAATGCGCCAGAGCGATGTTCTTGCAATTATCAAGTAATGTTGAACAATTAAATTATATCTGATATGGCAAAAGAGATTTTATTCAATATGGACGCTCGCGACCAGCTTAAGAAAGGCGTGGACGAGCTCGCGAATGCAGTAAAGGTAACGCTCGGTCCTAAAGGACGCAATGTTATCATTGAGAAAAAGTTCGGCGCTCCGCACATCACTAAGGACGGCGTTTCTGTAGCTAAGGAGATTGAACTCGCCGACGCATACATGAACACAGGCGCTCAGCTCGTGAAGTCGGTGGCTTCAAAGACCAACGACGACGCCGGTGACGGTACGACAACTGCTACTCTGCTTGCGCAGGCAATTATCACTGAGGGCTTGCGTAACGTTACTGCAGGCGCTAATCCTATGGACCTGAAACGAGGCATAGACAAGGCGGTGACAAAGGTCGTCGATTCTATCAAGGCGCAGAGCGAAGAGGTGGGCAACGACTATGACAAGATTGAGCAGGTAGCTACAATCTCGGCAAATAACGATGCCGAGATAGGCAAGCTTATAGCTGATGCTATGCGCAAGGTATCTAAGGACGGCGTAATCACAATCGAAGAGGCTAAAAGCCGCGACACCACAATAGGCGTTGTTGAGGGTATGCAGTTCGACCGCGGCTATCTGTCGGCATACTTCATTACCGATACCGAAAAGATGGAGTGTCAGATGGATAATCCTTTCGTGCTTATCTACGACAAGAAAATCACCAATCTCAAGGATATGCTTCCTATTCTCGAAGCGGCTGTTCAGACAGGCCGTCCTCTGCTTATCATCGCCGAGGATGTCGAGAGCGAGGCTCTTACTACGCTTGTCGTGAACCGTCTGCGTTCACAGCTCAAGATTTGCGCTGTAAAGGCTCCAGGTTTCGGCGACCGTCGCAAGGATATGCTCGAAGATATCGCGACGCTTACAGGAGGTATCGTTATAAGCGAGGAGAAGGGCATCAAGCTCGAACAGGCTACGCTCGATATGCTCGGAACTTGCGGCAAGATAACTGTAAGCAAGGACAATACTACTATCGTTGACGGCAACGGCGACAAGGAGGCTATTGCTGCAAGAGTGGCTCAGATAAAGGCTCAGATAGCTACAACAAAGAGCGACTATGACAAGGAAAAACTTCAGGAGCGTCTCGCCAAGCTTGCGGGCGGTGTTGCCGTTCTCTATGTTGGCGCAGCTTCCGAGGTTGAGATGAAGGAGAAGAAAGACCGTGTCGATGATGCTTTGTGCGCTACGCGTGCGGCAATAGAAGAGGGTATAGTTCCTGGCGGAGGCGTGGCTTACATCCGCTCAATCGACTCTCTTGAAAACCTTGAGACTGTGAATGCTGACGAGAAGACAGGCGTTGCCATCGTGAAGCGTGCTATTGAGGAGCCTCTCCGCCAAATTGTTGCCAATGCAGGCAAAGAGGGCGCTGTAGTGGTGCAGAAGGTACGCGAGGGCAAAGGCGACTACGGTTACAATGCCCGTACCGAGGTTTACGAGAACCTCTTCGCTGCCGGCGTCGTAGACCCCGCGAAGGTGACACGTGTCGCTCTTGAGAACGCAGCATCTATCGCAGGCATGTTCCTGACAACTGAGTGCGTGATTGTGGAGAAGAAAGAGGATAAACCCGAGATGCCTATGGGCGCTCCCGGTATGGGAGGCATGGGCGGCATGATGTAAAATACCGTAAACGATAAAACGGGCGGCTAAAAATATTTTTAGCCGCCCGTTTTATTTAAAAAAAGGAGAACGGGCAGAGATTGAGATTACCGTTCTCCTAAGCACAAATGCATGTTCATTGAACTTGCAATGTACTCAGAGTCTATTCTATGATTGCTTTAAGCTCTCTTTTAGATCTTCGCTGTAGTATTTGAAGAAGTCGTGTTTCAGTATTGCCGAAATTTTAACGAGCAAAAGTGTATCTATACTTTCACGCTTGAAAATGCTATAGATGTTAGTTCTGTCGCAACATAACTGTTTCGCAAACCAAGATGCCGATAAATCCTGCTCATCGAATCTCTTTTTAATGATGCTTCCGATATGTATCATGGTCGTGAGGTTTTAATGTACAGTTCTGTTTAAATTATTATAAATGATATCGGATTGAATAGTTCAGCCTTGCATAAAAAGGCGATTTTAATACCATATTGTCCTTTATCTTTTCACAAAATTATATTTTTATGGCTCTTTAGCAAATCATTTAATGTTATTATATTTCTACAACATGTTGAGAATAAGTGATATAAATTGTGATTTTAATAAATTTGACACATTTTGCCCGTTTATAATATCATGTTGTAAGTCTATGCAGATAGTTATCTTCTTGCTGTTTTTGATAATGTAAATTTTTACTTTTTATAATAAATTTATCATTTTTGGATGCGCGGCGATTTGTTGTGTCATATTCTCTACATTATAAAACTTTTCTGCAATTTATTGTTCAAAAAGTCCTGTTCCGCTTTTCTTTTGCTTACGTCGTTCAATCATAAACAGAGCGGAGCAACGGCTTGAACCTGTTACTCCGCTCAAATAGATGCCCTTAATGACATTTATATGAATTTCTCAATAATTGATGAACAGAATGTATTCGCCTTCGGCCTCTATTGTGAACTTTTCGCCTGTAGTTTCGTTGAGAGTACCCTGCCACCAGTTCGTGAAATCGTAGATAGGGTACAACAATCCTTCGCTCTTCAGCCCTTTTGCCGTTATGCTGAATATGGATATCTGCTGCCCTTTGCGGCATCCGTGCGTTGTGGTGCCGCTGCACGGGACAAATACTCCGTGGTTGGTGTACGAACGCACTTCCGCTCCTGCACGCATGTACTCCACGAGCAGGCTTATGTTGCCGATGGTATGGTCCTCGCGTTTGCCTGTAGCGCCGACAATAGCGATTCTCTTTTTCCCTCTTTCCATAAGAAAACGGACCGCCTTAGTCTGGTCGTTGGTCTCCTGCTCGGCGACGCAATGCAGTATGCCTGCGAATTTCGCTCTGTTGCACTCGCTTATAGAATCGCCGTCACCGACAATGGCGTCGGGTATTTGGCCTCTTGAGATATAAAAGTCGGCGGCCCCGTCGCAGCATACGACATATTGAGCCTCTGCTAATACGGCGAGAGGCTGCTCGGCTGCAGGGTACTCCCCGCCGGCTACGACTACAGCGTCAAAAACCTTATTATTGCTCATGGCTGTTCATTATTCTTTTCCATTTAAAATATCCAAATATAGCGATAATTGCGTAAAGCATATACAATGCGGCCGTGAAATTCAGTCCTTTGTATATATACAGGCCGCAACTTACAATGTCCACGACGCACCATACCCACCATTGCTCCAGATATTTCCGGGCGAGCATCCACATTCCCACAATGCTCAGGGCAGTAGTGAACGAATCGGCCCAGGGGACGGTGCTGTCGGTATATCCGATGAGAATCCATGCGATAAGCAGCTGCGCCACAATATATGCAGCGACGGCCTTGAATATATCGTTCTTAGACATGCGCGTGATTGGCAGTTCTTTTTTCACGATTCGCTTGCCTGTGATGCTGAAGCCTGTCTTCCACGCAGCCCAGCCGTACAAGGCGATAACGAGGTAGTATATGTTTATGCCGAAGTCGGCGTACAGCCCGGCGTCGTAATAGACGAAAAGGTATATCGCAGGCATTATTATTCCCGCAATCCACAGGTATATGCTTGCCTTGTACTCAAGCCACAGATAGGCGAGCCCGACAATTGTTCCTAATATTTCGATGTACTGTCCCATTGTTATAGGTTTATTGTTATGTGCCCGAGAGCGTTAATTCCGGCCTGAGCCGCATAGCCGGCATAATTGTATTTCTGTTTCGTGCCGTCTGCATCGGTGTAATATCCGCTGCCGGCATATCCGTTGTTCTCGTACTCTTCGTTAAAGAGATTGTATATTGTCACTCCAACCGCAATGTTCTTTACGCCCGGCAGTTTGAACTTGTAGCTTATTCTCAGGTTGTTTACAAAATAGGCATCGAGAATATGCTCTTTCTCTCCTGTGTTGCTCATGTACTGGCTGCTTACATATTGCGACTGCAGCGATGTTTCCAGCCCCTTCCAAGTATAGCTGAGGTTGCTGTTGGCGATTATCGACGGTGAAAAGGCTATCGGGGTGTCCTTATGCGTTATTTCCCAACGCTCGTATGTATTGTCGTCGTACAGCACTTCGGTGAAGTCCTTTATCCTGTTGCGGCTGAACGTGGCGTTGATGTCCCATGAAAGGCCGAACGGCAGCGAAATTCCTGCCATAAGTTCTATTCCCGCACGGTAGCTGTCGGGAATGTTCGTCGCGAGCGGCTCGCCAATCTCGTTCAGCTCTCCTGTGAGTACAAGCTGGTCCTTGTAGTCCATGAAGTACAGATTGGCTCCCGCACGGACATATCTGCTGCCGAATGTATACCCCAGTTCATAGTCGATAAGACGCTCAGCCTTCGGATGTTCATGCAGCTTGCCGTCGGTGTAGTTGTTGCGGGTAGGCTCCTTGTGAGCGACGCTTACCGAACCGTAAATGCGGTTGTTTCTGTCAATCTGCCACGAGATGCCGCCTTTGGGGTTGAAGAAATCGAATTTCTCGTCAATTTCCAGCTGTTGCAGAGTGCCGGTCGCGTCATTCCACTTGTCATTGTATCCGTTTATTGTGTAATCAATGTGGCGGTACTGCATGTCGGCGTATATGTTGAGGCTGCTTACAGGGCGGTATTCCGCTTTCATGTAAACGTTCACATCGGTCTTGCCGCCGTTATTGCGGTAATATTCGTGGTCAGGGGCAATATCGCCCATGTAGTTCTTTACCCACAGCACGTTGCCGAAATGCTTGCCGAAGTATCTGTTGGCTCCTCCGCCTATAGCTGCATTGATCCTGCTGTTCCGGTATGACAGAGAGAATATTCCGCCGCCGAAATGGTTGTCCATGGCTTTTTTGCGTACAAGGTCGCTCTTTTTCACCTCTGCGCCGTCAATGAGGTATGGCTGCAAGGCATACTCTTTGAACTTGCGTCCGGTCTTGTATTCCTGATAATAGCCGTCGCCTTTGGTGTAGTGCAGGCTTATGTTCATGCTCAAGGCGTTGGTGAAATGGTAGTCGGTAAGCAGCTGCAGGTTGTGCTGAGTGTAGTTGTCGGTCTGGTCTTCGTAGAAATGCTGCTTGCCGTCGCTGTCGGTGAACATGTATCCGCAACTGTTGTAACGGCGTCCGTACGTCTCCATCTCCTCCTTGCTCGCATAGTTCCATGCGTGGTATGTCTCTTCGTTGCCCGAAAACGCTATGAGCTTGACCGATGCCTTGTCGCCATAATAGCTTCCTTGCATGTAACATGATCTCAGCCCCGTCTTTGCGCGTTCGATGTATCCGTCGCTGCCGATGTTCGACAGGCGCAGGTCAAGCGCCCAGCGGTCCGCGATCATTCCTGTTCCTGCACTGACGCTCTCCTTGTGCGTCATGAACGAGCCGAACGAGCCGCTGAAACTTGCGTACGGCTGTATGCCGGGGTTGCTCGTGCTTATATTTATGCTTGCGCCGAAAGCTCCTGCTCCGTTCGTCGATGTTCCGGCGCCTCGCTGTATCTGTATATCCTTTACCGACGAAGCCAAGTCGGGCAGATTTACCCAGAAGACATTGTGGCTCTCGGAGTCGTTTACCGGAATACCGTTTGCAGTGACATTGATTCTCGTTCCGTCAGTGCCTCGTATCCTTAGGCTCGTGTAGCCGATGCCGGCCCCTGCGTCACTTGTAGCTACCGCGCTGGGAGTCATGCTTACAAGGTAAGGAAAATCAACGCCTGTATTAAGCTTTTCCAAGCTTTTCCTGTCAATATTAGTGTGGGCTATCGGCGTTGTCTCTGTTGCCCTTATTGACATGATTTCAACCTCTTGCAAGTTCACTTGCATGCTGTCGCTCGCTGTTTCCTGTGCATTCAGCACAGATGTAATGGCTGACAATACGATGCAGCCAAGCAATGCTCTTTTTTTCATAATTCCAAATTTGTAGAGCATGAAAAAAATAATCCTCCATGCTCTGTCGTTAAACAGAAAATGGGGATTTTCCTGCATTGCCGCCGCAATCGCTATTGCGGTTGGCTCTTCCTACGCCGGCATTACCCGGATCAGGTTCTTGGGTATGATCTCAGCCCATGTATTAAGGCACCCCGTTCTTGAAATCTGCCGCAAAGTTAATGAAATGCTTTGTAGCGACAAAAGTTTTCTGAAAATTTATGTATTTATGCAAAATAAAATTGGTCTGTCCCGTTTGGGGACAGACCAATTAATCTAATATACCTTATTCCTTAATTAGAAGTTATAGGTAACTGTAAGTCCGCCGTTGTAGAAACCGATGAAGCCGAAACGTGCCGTGTTGCCTACAATCTCAGGACCGAGGCTCGGTGTCCAGTCGATGCCGAGAGTTACGGGAACCTTAGCGAACGTGAAGCTGAGACGGGCCATACCTGCAACACCTGCATAAATCCAAGAAGGACCGAAACCTGCATTAACGCCGACACCTGCGTCGAAGTTCCAGATACCGACCTTTGGAGTCCAGTTCATTTCGGCAATCTTCCAGTTGTTGAGCAATGTGATGTCTGCTGTCAAACCGCTGATGTAACCCAAACCGGCACGGCCTTCTACGTAGCACTTGTCGCTATAATCGTACATGGCAACAGCCTGAACTGAAGAACCTAAACGAAGACCAGCCTTCCAGTTCTGAGCGAATGCTCCTGTTGTAAGCAAAGATACTGCAATTACAAGCAAAAACTTTTTTGTAATGTTTTTCATAATTTTTCGAGTTAGAATTAAACAACTTATTTCTTTGCAAATATACTAATAAAATTTAAATACAATAAAAATTATAAAAAAATATATTATGCTTGAATAAATTGCCCGTTTCTTCGTATCTTCGCACTTAAAGTCAATATGTTATGGAACATCCCGAAAATGATAAGGCATATAAGGGGTTGAAGGTGAATGACGGCGTTGAGGCTCTTGGTCCCGTCAATCCTTATCTGGCGCAGATGCGTGGCAAACGTGCGGCAAGATTATCAGTCGATGATTATGTCAATGGCATCCTGCGGGGCGATGTCACGACGCTTAGCCGCGCCGTTACGCTTGTCGAAAGCGTGCTGCCCGAACATCAGTCCATAGCACAAGAGGTCGTCGAGCGTTGTTTGCCTTATTCGGGCAATTCGGTTCGTGTGGGCATAACGGGAGTACCCGGGGCCGGAAAGAGTACCTCTATCGACGCTTTCGGCATGCATGTGCTGTCTCAGGGAACAGGCAAACTCGCAGTCCTTGCAGTAGACCCGAGTAGCGAACGCAGCAAAGGAAGCATTCTGGGCGACAAAACAAGAATGGAGCGTCTGTCCGCGCATCCTCGGGCTTTCATTCGGCCAAGCGCATCCTCGGGCTCTCTTGGCGGTGTGGCCCGCAAGACCCGTGAAACCATAATACTTTGCGAGGCGGCGGGGTATGACACTGTCTTTGTCGAAACGGTCGGAGTGGGGCAGAGCGAGACTGCCGTATACTCAATGGTCGATTTCTTCCTGCTGATACAGATAGCCGGCGCAGGTGACGAGCTTCAGGGCATAAAGCGAGGCATTATGGAGATGGCCGACGGAATTGTTATCAACAAAGCCGACGGAGACAATGTCGAGGAGGCGCGCCGAGCGGCCGTGCATTACCGCAACGCTCTGCAGCTGTTCCCGATGCCGTCGAGCGGAATACGTCCTTCGGTACTTACATATTCGGGTTTCTTCGACCTCGGAATAAAAGAGGTTTGGGATATGGTCGCTTCATATATTAAAAAGGTAAAGGAGAACGGCGCTTTTGAAGAAAGACGTTGCGGCCAACAGAAATATTGGCTTTATGAGAGTATCGAGGAGCGGCTGAAGATGCAGTTCTACAATGCTCCGGGTATGGAAGAACTGCTCAAGAAGTATGAGCAATTGCTGCTCTCAGGCAAGACAACCTCGTTCGCGGCCGCAAGCAAAGCGCTTCAATATTTCGACAATTTGAAAAATGGCGGAATTTGATAAGAGGCAGATTCGTCGCACGGTAAGGAGCGCCGTGCTTGATATTCCCGCTGAACGCAAACGGCGTGCGTCGGAACGTATAGCTTCTGCTGTCGGCAAGCGTGTTTCTCTATCTGGAGCAAGAGTGGTCGCGCTCTTTTCGCCGTTGCCCGACGAGCCGATGATTTCGCCGTTAATAGCACGGCTGTCTAAAATATGTTCGGTAGTGCTTCCCCGTGTCGAGGGTGAAGTGATGAACTTCTACCCTTATGCGCGCGACGGCATGGAACGTGGCTCGTTCGGCATCATGGAGCCGCAAGGCGGCATGGCTGTCAAGCCTCGGGATATAGACCTTATTGTAGTGCCGGGAGTGGCTTTTACTAAGGACGGAATACGCATGGGGCGCGGAAAAGGATATTACGACAAATATATGTCGCAGGAAGGTTTCAGGGCGCATAAGATTGGCGTCTGCTATGCCGAACAGGTACTTGGTGTGCTGCCGGCTGAGCCGCATGATGTGATGGTGGACTCTCTTATATACGAATGAAGGCAATCCCAAATGGATTGCCTTCATTCGTATATAAACCATATCTCGGTTATGATGCAAGTATCTCTTGAGCGCGTACAGTCTCTTTATCGATAGGCTTGTCATCCTTGATTGCCTTTGTGAACGGTATGTAGACAATCTCGTTGTTTCTTAAACCTATCATCACGTTACGCTGTCCTTCGAGCAATGCGTCTATTGCCGCTACGCCCAAGCGGCTGGCAAGGATGCGGTCGTTGGCAGTAGGGCTGCCGCCGCGCTGCAGGTAGCCGAGGATTGATACGCGCACGTCAAGTTCGGGGAATCGCTGGCGCATGCCTTCGGCAACCTCCATGATGTTGTAGTCCTTTTCACGTCCTTCGGCGAACAGCACGATGCTGCTGCTCTTTGTGCGGCGTAGTCCGTTAGCTATGAATTGGTTTATTCTTTCGAACTCGGGGTCGATTTCGGGAAGCACGCACGCTTCGGCGCCGGTTGCTATTGTTCCGTTAAGAGCAAGGAAGCCTGCGTCGCGGCCCATAACCTCTACTATGAACAGGCGCTCGTGTGACGATGCCGTATCACGTATCTTATCGACGCACTCCATGATTGTGTTCAGTGCCGTGTCGTAGCCGATGGTGGTGTCGGTGCCGTAAAGGTCGTTGTCGATTGTTCCCGGCAAAGCGATGCATGGGATATCATGTTCACGGGCAAGGTTGTATGCGCCTGTGATTGTACCGTCGCCGCCGATTACTACAAGAGCGTCAATTTCTTCTCTCTCTAATGTCTCGAATGCTTTAGCGCGTCCCTCTTCGGTCTTGAATTCGTCGCAACGGCTGGTCTTGAGGATCGTGCCGCCACGCTGGATGATGTTACTTACATTTTCGGTCTTGAACTCCTTTATTTCACCGGTTATAAGTCCTTTATAACCACGATAGATCGCTTTTACCTTGATGTCGTGGTAAATGCATGCGCGTGTGACGGCACGAATGGCTGCGTTCATGCCAGGAGCGTCACCTCCTGAGGTGAGTATTCCTATACAACGGATTTTGTTTTTCATCTCATTTCTTATTATGGTAATTAATTATTGCTTTTCTGCAGTTTTCCATGAGCCACTTAGGCGTTGATGTGGCTCCGCATATGCCAATGCTTTCTACATTCTCGGTCAAGGCGAAATCAATGTCTTCGGGTCCTTCAATCTGGCAGACATTGCCGTTCACCCTTTTGCACTCATTGAAAAGTATCTTGCCGTTTGAACTTTTCTTTCCGCAAACGAAGAATATCAGTTGGTGGCTCTTGGCGAACTCGCCAATGCCGTTCATTCTGTTGGCCACCTGTCCGCATACGGTATTGAACGATTTGCACTCCTTTCCGCCGCTTATATTTTTCTTTATGGCTCCTACAATCTCCTTGTATCCTTCAAGCGACTTTGTGGTCTGCGAATATATGTATGTGTTTTTGTCCTTGTCAATCTTGTCGAGCTGCGAGGTGTTCTCAATAACTATGGCTTCTCCGTGAGTCTGTCCCACAAGTCCTAATACCTCGGCATGTCCGGCTTGTCCGTGAATGATTATCTGACGCTCCTCGTTTTCTGTCTCCAACCACATCTTCTTTATCCGCTGTTGCAGTTTCAGCACGACAGGACATGTGGCGTCAATCAGCTCAAGGTTATTCTTACGTGCGGTCTCGTATGTTTCGGGCGGTTCTCCGTGGGCTCTGAGCAGTACTTTCGCATTGTGAAGCTGCGAGAACGTAGCGTGGTCGATAGTAACAAGCCCTAATCTTTTGAGGCGGTCGCATTCAATGCTGTTGTGGACAATGTCGCCAAGACAATAAAGGGTGCCGCCTTTCTGCAGTTCCTCCTCGGCTTTTCTTATGGCTGTCGTTACTCCGAAGCAGAAGCCCGAATGTTCGTCAATCTCTATGTTCAGCATTCTGCGGCAATTTTGTTGAACTCTTCAATAAGCCAATTCATCTGCTCTTCGCGGGTGAGGCCGCTGTTGTCGAGCAACAGAGCGTCGTCGGCTTTCTTCAGCGGGCTCACTTCCCTTGTCTGGTCAATGTGGTCACGCTGCAGTACATTTTCTAAAATGTCGTTGTAGTCGGCGTTGTCGCCCCTTGCTTTCAGTTCGTCGTAACGGCGTTTGGCACGCACTTCGGCCGAAGCCGTAACAAAAACTTTCATTTCGGCGTCGGGGAATACGGTAGTGCCTATGTCGCGCCCGTCCATTACAATGCCTTTTGATTTTCCCATCCGGCGTTGCTGCCCAACCATCGCTTCTCGTACGAAATCGAGTGCGGCAACCTGGCTTACAAGCCGGGATACTTCAAGCGAACGTATCTCGCGTTCCACGTTCACGCCGTTGAGGAATGTTATAGAATTCTTTGTCTCCGGGTCGGCTTCGAACGTGATGCGTATCTCGTCTATTTTTGAACGCAATGCGTCTGTATCTATCATTTCTCCTTCTATAATGCCGTTCTGCATGCAATAGAGAGCTACTGCACGGTACATTGCGCCGCTGTCAAAATATAGATAGCCGATATTGCGTGCGAGAGCTTTCGCCATAGTGCTTTTACCGCATGACGAAAAGCCGTCGATCGCTATTATAATCTTTTTCATCTTATTGCAGTTCTGGAATATTTTTCGTGAAGATAACAAAAAAATCAACACATTCAAAGTGAATACGCAAGATTGAACAATAATGAGTATGCGGTAGTGTGCATCTTGCTGAACGATGCGCAGAATTTTATCTTTTGGACATTCACTCCTGCGCCTATGCCGAAGCCGTCAAAGAAGTTGCCGCTTGCCGACATTTCCCTGCTTGTTCTGTAGTTGTATCCAAGCGACATGTAAAAGTTCTTCCCTATAAGAATGTCCGCTCCTATTATAAAATGCTTCAACAGAAGTTCTCCGAAATTGTCTTTGCTGCCGTCAGGATTGAAAAAGTCATCGGCTCTCCAGCGATGCAGGTTATAGAAAAGTGCCGAAAGACGTATCGGGGCATGGTTGAAACCGTATGTCATACCTATCTGAAAGTCCATTGGCATTATCTCATGCTTCTCTTCAAAGGCTTTTACCTGACCGCCGAGGTTCTTGCATACAAAAGAGAGCGATAAATCTTTTTCGTCGTTGAAGTAGTTGATGCCCAAATCAACTCCAAGCCCTACTGCATGCATGCTCTCGTAATTTGAGTAAATGAGCTTTCCCGACACGCCGCCGCTCCAACGTTCGCCGAGAAGATAGCTGTATGTAAATGTCAGGTCTATGTCTCTTGCCGAAAACGTGCCGGTGAAAATGTTGTCGTCGGTGTATCCGTCGAATTTGCCGTAATCGACATAACGGGCATAAACGGCTGCCGAAGACCTCTTGCCGAACTGCATGCTGTATGCCGCGCCGCCGACATTACAGTCGAGCATGTATGACATATAAGTGATATTCAATGTTTTGTCGCTTACATTTGACAACAGGGCCGGGTTGTGCATGGCAAGCGAAATATCGTCGTCAATTACTGAAATGTTGTCTCCGCCGAGCGCTGCGGCGTGCGAAGAGTAGGGTAGCCGCAGGAAATTAAAGGCGTAATCTCCGCTCTGAGCAACTGCTGCTGCAGGGAATAGCAGAAAAATGAAAAAAAATATATTTATTAATCTCACGTTCTTAATATTTATTTTAGTTTTGCGGACGGCAAACGGTCGATCGCTTTGCGAAGATAGCGATTTTTTTCATTTCTTCGCTATTGTATCGCCAATTTAAGAAACAGCCTTGCCGTTATCATAACAAATAACGGGCAAAAGGCCCGTTTATGTTACACGAAACAAGAAAATCTTTTTAAAATTAAAAAAAGATTGCTTTTAATCGTGTGTATTGAAAAATATTGTTTATTTTTGTCCGAAAGAAAAAATATACAAAATTACGATATGAGTACAGAGAAAAAACAGCAGGTTAATGATGGTGCGGCACCAAAGGTTCAGCTTGAGGTTAAGAAGAGCGCCAAAGCCAACTTGGAACAACACAGGATGTTATGGCTTTTAATGGGTTGTGTAATTGTCTTCTCAACGACATTCGCGGTAATTGAGTGGACAACGTTTGAACCGAAGGAAAAGAAGGAAAAGAAGGCTCAGCAGGCTATTCTTGATATTCCTATTGATATTTTGGTTCCTTTTACAATTCCCGAGAAAAAGGTTGTTCCTCCGCCGCCGGAAGCAAAGAAAATCGTCGATATTCTTGAAATCGTTGAGGACGAGGCGGAAATTGAGGAGAGTGACCTTGTATCTATCGAAGAACAGGGCGAGGTTGTCGAAATTGCCGAAAATACGAACATCGTCGTAGAAGACGAGCCTGTTGAGGAGACTGTATTCCAAGTAGTTGAGCAGCAGCCCGAATTCCCCGGCGGTATGAAGGCGTTGATGAAATATCTTCAGGATAATATCAGCTATCCGAGAATTTCTCGCGACAACAACTCACAGGGCCGTGCGTTCATCCGTTTCGTCGTTAATGCCGACGGTTCAATACAGGGCGTAGAGGTTCTCAAGACTTCTGGCGATATATATCTTGACAAGGAGGCCGTGCGTGTGGTAAGCGGTATGCCTAACTGGTCACCCGGTAAGCAGGCTGGTAAGCCCGTACGCGTGTTCTTTACATTGCCGGTTGTATTCCGTCTGCAGTAAGAACGATAACATAAACAGGAGGCTGCATCGCAGCCTCTTTTTTTTGACCTATAATTATTAATTATGTATAATTGGGAAGAACTAAGAGATAAGGTAAACGTCTTTATAGACAATCTTGAACTCGAGAGAGAGCCGAGAGAGTTGTACGCTCCGATAAGATACACCCTTGAGCAGAGCGGCAAACGTGTACGCCCTGTACTGTTCCTGTTGGCATATAATATGTATAAGGAATCTGTCGAAGAGGCTCTTTATCCGGCGGTGGCTATGGAAACGTACCATAACTACACTCTTATCCATGACGATGTGATGGACCGTGCCGACATAAGGCGTGGCAAACCTACTGTATGCGCTAAATGGGGCGACGTTCCGGCTATACTGTCAGGCGATACTATGCTTGTACTTGCATACGAATTCTTAGCTCACGTGCCTTCAGATAAACTCCCGTCAATGCTTGCTTTGTTTACTGAAACCGCAAAGCAGATAGGTGACGGACAGCAGTACGATATCGAGTTCGAGACCCGCGACAACGTTTCCGAAGAGGAGTATATCGAGATGATACGTCTGAAGACGTCAGTACTGCTCGCCGCATCGTTGAAACTCGGCGGCATGCTTGCCGGAGCGTCAGACGATGACCTCGGTAATCTCTATGCTTACGGCGAGACAATGGGTCTTGCTTTCCAGCTTCAGGACGACCTTCTTGACGTTTATGCCGACGAGGCTCTTTTCGGCAAGAAAATAGGCGGCGACATCTGCTGCAACAAAAAGACATTCCTTCTCATTACCGCTCTTAATATGGCTTCTAAAGAGCAGCTTGCCGGAATGAAGGAGTGGATGGCAAAGAAAGAATTCGATGCGCAGGAAAAAATCTCGTATTTCACAGGCGTATATAACAGTCTTGGAGTAAAAGAGGTGTGCGAAAAACGTATTGAGTCACTCTTTGCCGAGTGTGACGGATACATAGAACGGATATCGCTCCCCGAAGAGAAAAAACGCTGCCTTAAGGCATTCGCTAATACTATTCTAAACCGAAAACTATAAGAGAATGCCCTATCGCCGTCTGCCCAAAACCGACCAGGCACGTATAAGAGCCCTGAAGGCCGCTGTTGACCATAGCGTGGTGAACGGCATCTTTACGAATGTGCTGTCACATAATGTGTATCATCGTGCCAAGGATTTTCTTGAGCGTTTCTCCCGCGAGGTATCAGTATATCGCAGGTGTGTCCATGAACAGGCATCCAAGAAGGGCAATCTTGAGTATGAGGCGGCTTTGAAAAAGGCAAGAATGTACGTCTCTCATTTCATACAGGTGTTGAGCATGTCAATCATGCGCGGGGAAATAGCGCGTAGCAAACGCCCTTATTATGGCTTGCCCGAAAACGAAGACACGATACCTAATCTCTTTTCGGAATCATCGGTCCTCGAATGGGGTATAAAGGTCATGGAAGGAGAACGCCGTCGTCAAAGCGAAGGCGGTGTGCCGATATATAATCCTACTATGGGACGTGTCTCCGTAGTCTTTGAAATTTTCAAAGAGATGTACGACAATCAGCAATACCTGCAGAAACGCACGAACGACGCCTTGCGTAATATTTCCGACATGCGTTTTGAGGCTGACGAGATAATATTTGAGGCTTGGGCCGAAATAGAAAAATCGTTCTCTAAACTGCAGGGTGAAGAGCGTGTCAAGAGATGTGCCGAATACGGCGTAATATATTATGAGCGGCCCGACCGCAAGAAAAAGAAAAACGGCTGATGACAGAGTTTGTCGATACTCATACCCATCTTTTTGAGCCTCAGTTTGATGACGACAGAGCCTCTGTTGTAGAGCGTGCCGTAGCTGCCGGGGTAACAAAACTCTGCCTGCCGGCGATAACCGAGGAATCGTTAGTGCCGCTCCTTGCAATGTGCGAGACATATAAGGGCATTTGCTTTCCTATGATAGGATTGCACCCTACGGAACTTCCCGTGAACTATAAAGATACTCTTGAACGTCTTTATGCTCTGTTGAAGAGCGACAACCGTTTTATTGCGGTCGGCGAGGTTGGCATCGACCTCTATTGGGACGATACCAATAAGCGTGAACAACTCGACGCCTTCAATATTCAGGTGGAATGGGCCACCGAGACAGGACTGCCTCTTGCCATACATTCACGCAATGCTTTCAAAGAACTTTATGAGGTAATGGATGCGCATAGAAACAAAGGGCTGACAGGCGTATTTCACTGCTTCTCGGGTGACGAAGAGGAAGCTAAGAGACTTCTCTCTTTTGACGGGTTCTGTCTTGGCGTAGGAGGAGTGCTTACATACAAGAAGTCACAGCTTCCGCAGGCACTTAAGAATGTCCCTCTTGAAAGGGTTTTGCTCGAGACCGACTCGCCGTATCTCTCTCCCGTGCCGTTCCGCGGCAAACGTAACGAGAGTTCATACGTGCCGTATATAGCGTCATTCTTGGCTTCGCTCTATGGCTGCAGTGTCGAGAATGTTGCTAAGGTGACATCCGAAAATGCCCATAGGGTTTTTCCAAAACTATTGAACAATGGAATTTGAGAAGATAGATATTTTTGATAATGCAGACAAACCGTTGCTCATAGCCGGCCCATGCAGTGCCGAGAGCGAAGAGCAGGTAATGGCTGTCGCTTCACGGTTGGCGGGCAAAGGCGTGACGCTCTTCCGTGCAGGAGTATGGAAGCCCCGTACCCGTCCGGGCTGCTTTGAGGGCGTAGGCAAGCCTGCTCTCCAATGGCTTGCGAGGGTTAAGGAGGAGCTTGCGATGCCCGTAGCTACAGAAGTGGCGACAGCCATGCATGTGGAACAGGCTCTTGCTGCCGGCATCGACCTTTTGTGGATAGGGGCACGTACTACGGCAAATCCTTTTGCCGTGCAGGAAATAGCGGATGCGATGCGTGGAACAGACATTCCCGTGCTTGTGAAAAACCCTGTCAATCCCGACGTGGATTTGTGGATAGGCGCTGTGGAGCGTCTTTACAATGCCGGCGTGAAAAGATTAGGCGCTATTCATCGTGGTTTCTCGTCATATGCCGAAAAGTTCTATCGCAATGCGCCTCAGTGGCAGCTGCCTATAGAATTCCGCCGTCGTCTTGGCTCAATACCGATGATATGCGACCCGAGTCATATCGGCGGCAAGCGTGAACTTGTACTATCGCTGTCGCAACAGGCTATGGACCTCAATTTCGACGGCCTTATGATTGAAACGCATTGCAACCCGGTGTGCGCTTTGAGCGATACCCGCCAGCAGGTTACTCCTGACGAGCTTTCCGTTATACTTGGCAGGCTTGTGCGTCGCTCTGTCAATGGTGACGGACATGCGTTTCACTCTTTACGAAAACGTATTGATGAAATAGATGACCGGCTTATGGAGCTGCTTGTGAGACGTATGGCTGTCTCTCGTGAAATAGGAGCCCTGAAACGTGACATGGGACTTACTGTTTTTCAGCCTTTCAGGTATAACGAAACAATAGAACGTTATACAAAGCATTGCGCAGGCGGGAATCTTGACACGGAAGCTGTAAAGAGCGTCTTCGAGGCTATACATACCGAGAGCATCCGCCAACAGTTGCGTATAGTAAGTAATGAAAATGAATGATGCAATGTTCCGCTGTCGCCTGTTGATGAAAAAACTGTCCGCGTCCCTGTCCGTTCTTCTGCTTATTTGCTCTTCGTGCGGCAACGGCTACGGCAATGTAGAGGGTGATGCGGTTGATATCGTTCATTCCTCTTTGCTTGAGATTACTGAGTGCGACGGGTATACGGTGGCCGATATAAAGAATCCCTGGGGCGAAGGGCTGTTAAGACGTTATCTGCTTGTTCCTAAAGGCTGCGAATTGCCTTCCGGTCTGCCTTCCGGTGATATCCTTCGTGTCCCGCTTGAAAACTGTATAGTCTTTTCGGGAGTTCATGCGGCTCTTTTTGACGAACTTGGCACGGCGTCGGCCATTTCCGGAGTATGCGACAGGCAATATATATACTCTTCCGCGGTTAATGCGGGCCTTGAAAAGGGAACAGTAGCCGACTGCGGCAGCTCGCTGAATGTGGATGCCGAGACGGTGGCGCTGCTCTCTCCCGATGCTATATTTGTCCTTCCGTTCGAGAACGGCGGCTATGGCAAGCTTGACAAAATGCCTTTCCCGCTTGTCGAGTGTGCCGACTATATGGAGAGTTCGCCTCTCGGTTGTGCCGAATGGGTGCGTTTCTATGGCCGTCTTTTCGGAAAAGCCCTGAAGAGCGACTCTATATTCAATGTCGTATGCAATGAATATGAGGCTCTTCGTTCCAAAGTCGCGAGCGCCGAAAACCGTCCTAAACTTATGTGTGAACTGAAAAGCAGCTCGGCGTGGTATGTTCCGGGCGGTAACAGCACGATGGGGAGGATGTATGATGATGCAGGAGCGGAATATATCTTCTCCGGTTTCGGCAGCAACGGCTCTCTGCCTCTGTCGTATGAGGTGGTGCTTGACAAGGCCTCCGAAGCCGATATCTGGCTGTTCAAGTATAATTCGGAAAATGACAAGACCCGTTCTTCGTTGCTTGCGGAATTTGACGGATATTCCCATTTTAAGCCTTTTGAAACGGGTAATGTATATGCCTGCAACACCCGCAGGAACAACCTCTTCGAAGAGGCCTTGTTTCATCCTGAACGTCTGCTGAAAGAACTTGGAGCATTGTTCCATCCCTCTCTGTTTCCTGAATATAAGCCCCGTTATTATGAGAAGATTGAATAAAAAAACTCTGGTTATAGCTGCTTTTGCCGTTCTGGCAGCGGTGCTGTTCGTGTCCAATCTTTTTATTGGGTCGGTGGATATACCTTTCGCCGATGTCCTGTCGCTTCTGACAGGCGGCGAGTGCGAGCGTGAATCGTGGAGGCTTATAGTGCTTGAGATGCGTCTGCCGCAAGCTGTTACGGCTCTTCTTGCGGGTGCGGCAATCTCTGTAGCAGGACTCCTGCTGCAAACCCTTTTCAATAACCCGCTTGCCGGCCCCGAAGTGCTTGGCATAAACAGCGGCGCAGGACTTGGAGTCGCGGTGGTTATGCTCCTTGTACAAGGGATGTTAGCTGTAGGCGGCGCCGGCGGTTCTCTTGCTATTCTTTCGGGCGCATTTGCCGGTGCGATGCTGATAATGGCGGTAATGCTTTTCCTCTCTTCTGTTTTAAGGAATAAAATCTTTCTGCTTATAGCCGGTGTCGCGGTCGGTTATCTTGCTTCGTCGCTTATATCTATCCTTAACTACTTCGCGACTGCCGAGGGTGTGCATTCATATATGATTTGGGGCATGGGAAGCTTCAGTGCCGTCTCAATGGAACAACTTCCTTTTTATGCGGTTATAGTAGCGCTGCTTTTGCTCGTTTCGTTGTTGATGACAAAGCCTTTGAATGCGCTTATGTTAGGAGATGCCTATGCCAAGAATCTCGGTATCAACGTAAAATTGATTCGAGGAGTCTTGCTCTCTGTTACAGGTCTTCTTACGGCAGTCGTAACGGCGTTCTGCGGTCCAGTGGCGTTCATAGGTCTGGCTGTGCCGCATATATCGAGGCTTTTCCTGAATACGGCGAATCACAAATATCTTTTGCCAGGAACGCTGCTTGCAGGCTCTTCTGTCGCATTGCTGTGTAACCTTATATGCCAGATGCCCGGAGAAAACGGCCTTCTTCCGTTAGGAGCGATAACTCCGTTGGTCGGCGCTCCCGTGATTATCTACGTTATACTTAAAAACAGAAATTTCTGATTTTAGCTAAACTTTTGACATTAAACAGGCTAATTCTGTTTTAAAATACTTGTATATACAGGAAAAAGAGGTTAATTTTGTGGTCCAAAATCAAAAACAGCATTCAGGGCTGCATGTTTCGGCCGTCCGCTGCAATGTGAGCGATATGTTTTCACTTTTTATGAGTTGTAGGCAAGGCTGTTGTTTATGTTTTTTGGGCACCTTTCTCATGTTTGGGAAGGGTTTCTTGTTTAGAATATAATTATGAAAATCAAATTAAGAAGCGCACAGTCTACCGAAGGCCGCCGCATGGCAGGAGCAAGAGCCTTGTGGATAGCCAACGGTATGAAACGTGAAATGTTCGGCAAACCGATCATTGCTATTGCGAACTCATTCACGCAATTGGTTCCCGGACACACGCACCTGCACGAAGCGGGTCAAATAGTAAAAGCTGAAATAGAGAAGTTGGGCTGTTATGCAGCGGAATTCAATACAATCGCTATAGACGACGGCATCGCGATGGGACATGACGGCATGCTGTATTCATTGCCTTCCCGTGACATAATCGCCGACAGCGTTGAATATATGTGCAATGCGCACAAGGTGGATGCGCTTGTCTGCATCTCTAACTGCGACAAGATAACTCCGGGTATGCTCATGGCTGCAATGCGTCTGAACATTCCTACGGTATTCGTGTCGGGAGGCCCTATGGAAAAGGGTACATGGAAGAACGAAAATCTTGACCTTGTGATTGCGATGGTAAAGGCTGCCGACAACAGTGTCAGCGATGAAGAACTTGCAGAGATAGAAAAACGTTCATGCCCCGGTTGCGGCAGCTGCTCGGGAATGTTCACGGCTAACTCGATGAACTCATTGACCGAAGCTATCGGTCTCTCGTTGCCCGGCAACGGAACGATACTCGCTACTCACGCCAACCGAGTGCAGTTGTTGAAGGATGCGGCGAAGCGGATAGTGGAGAATGCGTTCAAGTACTACAACTACGGTGACGAGTCCGTGCTTCCCCGTTCAATAGCTTCACGTGACGCATTCATGAACGCCATGACTCTTGACATTGCGATGGGCGGCTCTACAAATACAATTCTGCATCTTTTGGCCGTAGCTCAGGAAGCAGGCGTTGATTTCAAGATGGAGGACATCGACAAGCTTAGCCGCAATGTTCCCTGCCTCTGCAAGCTTGCTCCCAACGGCCCTAAGTACAGCGTTCAGGACTGCGGCCGTGCAGGAGGTATTTTGGGAATTCTCGGCGAACTTGCTAAAGGCGGTCTGCTGAAGACCGATGTGAAGCGTGTTACAGGAGCTACTCTTGCCGAGGATATAGCGAAATATTGTATAACAGAAGGGAATGTGACGGCTGAGGCCGCACGTATTTACGGAACAGCTCCGGCGAATGTTTTCAGCAACGTGATGGGCTCGCAGAACTGCATGTACGAGACTCTTGATACCGATCGTGAGAACGGTTGCATACGCTCTTTGGAGAATGCGTACACTAAAGACGGAGGTCTTGCTGTCCTTTTCGGAAACATAGCAAAGGACGGCTGTGTGGTAAAGACTGCCGGCGTAGACGAGAGCATTTGGAAGTTCAGCGGCAAGGCAAAGGTCTTCGATTCTCAGGAGTCGGCAGTGGAGGGTATTCTTGGCGGCGATGTCCAGGCCGGTGATGTCGTAGTAATAATATACGAAGGCCCTAAAGGCGGTCCGGGCATGCAGGAGATGCTTTATCCCACATCATATATCAAATCACGCCACCTCGGCAAGGAATGCGCATTGATAACGGACGGACGTTTCAGCGGCGGCACGTCTGGTTTGAGCATAGGTCACATATCGCCCGAGGCTGCAGCCGGCGGAAACATCGGCAAGTTGCGTGACGGAGACATTATTGACATCGACATTCCTGCACGCACGATCAACGTGCGTCTTACCGACGAGGAACTGCAGGCTCGCGAAATGTTCCCGATGACACGTGACCGTGTCGTTTCGAAGAGCCTCAAGGCTTATGCCAACATGGTAAGTTCGGCCGACAAGGGCGGAGTTAGAATTATTGACTAAGAAAAATTATGGGTAAAGAGATAATTTCAGGTGGAGAGGCTCTTATGCGCTCTCTTATAAAAGAGGGGGTAGACACGGTTTTCGGTTATCCGGGAGGCTCAATCATGCCGGTATTCGATGCCATGTATGACCACCGCAGCGACTTCAAGCAGGTGCTTGTGCGTCATGAGCAGGGCGCAGTTCATGCTGCGCAGGGCTATGCCCGCAGTTCGGGCAAGGTAGGCGTTTCAATCGTGACAAGCGGTCCTGGCGCAACGAACACTCTGACCGGCATCAGCGACGCAATGCTCGACAGTACACCTGTCGTGGTAATAGCTGGTCAGGTGGGATGTGCCGTACTCGGTACCGACGCCTTTCAGGAGATTGATTTCGTGGGCATCACGCAGCCTATTACAAAATGGAGCTATCAGATACGTCGTCCCGAGGATGTCGCATGGGCTGTAGCGCGCGCTTTCTACATTGCCGGTACAGGCCGTCCGGGCCCTGTAGTTCTTGACTTCACCAAGAACGCCCAGACCGCGATGACTGAATATGAGCCGGTATATGTCGATTCTGTAAGAAGCTATGTACCTTATCCTACGCCGTGCCGCAGCGCGGTAGAAGAGGCGGCAGCTCTTATAAACAGTTCAAAGCGTCCTTTGATGCTCGTTGGCCAGGGCGTAGAACTCGGAGAGGCTCATGAAGAACTCAAGGCATTGATAGAAAAGGCCAACATTCCGGCGGCAAGAACATTGCTCGGTCTTTCGGCTCTTCCAAGCGACCACCCGTTGTGTGTGGGAATGCTCGGCATGCACGGAAATTACGGCCCCAATTACAATACGAACGAATGTGACCTGCTCATTGCTGTCGGTATGCGTTTCAGCGACCGTGTGACGGGAAACGTTGCGACATACGCAAAGCAGGCTAAGGTTATACACATTGATATCGACCATGCGGAAATCAACAAGAATGTCGCTGTCGATATTCCTATCGTAGGCGACTGCAAGGAGGTGCTTCCTATGATTACCGAACTTGTGGAGTCGCGTGACCGCAAGGAGTGGATAGAGAGCTTCGCCAAGTATAACGCAATAGAGTTCGAGAAGGTCGGCGCTAAGGCGCTCAACCCGGGCAGCGGTCCGCTGCTCATGGGAGAGGTCGCTCGCAAGATAAGCGAAGCTACAAACAACAGCGCAATACTCGTGACTGACGTAGGCCAGAACCAGATGATGTCTTCACGTTACTTCAAGTACACCCTTCCTCGCAGTATATTGACATCGGGCGGCTTGGGTACAATGGGTTATGGCTTGCCGGCCGCTATCGGCGCCAAAATGGCGATGCCGCATCGTACAGTGTGCCTGTTCACGGGTGACGGCGGCTTCCAGATGAATATTCAGGAGCTGGGCACAATCATGGAACAGGGTACAGGCGTAAAGATGATTTTGCTTAATAATAACTATCTTGGCAATGTGCGTCAATGGCAGGAACTCTTTTTTGACCATCGCTACTCATGGACTCCGATGCTTAATCCCGAATATTCTCTTATAGCTAAGGGATACGGCATTGCGTCACGCCTTGTAGTGGACCGTGAGGAGCTTGATGACGCTATTAGAGAGATGCTGTCTACTGATGAACCGTTCCTTTTGCATGTGGCTGTAAAAGAGGAGGATAATGTTATGCCGATGACACCACCGGGAGCTACGGTAAGTGAAATGATATTTGAATAGTCAAGCAATGGACAAGAAATTATATACTATTATCATATATACCGAGAATATTGCCGGTATGTTGAATCAGGTGACGGCTGAGTTTACCCGCCGAATGATGAATATCGATACGATTACAGCGTCGTCGTCATCGGTAGAGGGTGTTCACCGTTATACTATAACGCTTTGGGGCGAAGAGGAATCGATTGAAAAGGTTACGAAACGCATAGAGAAGAAGGTCGATGTCCTGAAAGCTGATTACTATGTGGACAGCGAGATATTCTTCCAGGAGGTAGCCCTTTACAAACTGTCTACTCCTAAGATTATGGAAAATAATCAGATTTCACGCCTGATACGTCACAGCGCAGCTCATGTGATAGAGGTCAATGCCAATTATACGGTAGTGGAAATGACAGGCTCTACCGATGATATCCTTGAACTTTATGACAAGTTTGTGGCTTTCCAGTGCATGCAGCAGTTCGTGAAGTCGGGACGTGTGGCGGTTCCCCGCGATTCGGTAGAAAACCTTACGGAACTGCTTTTTGATGAAGATTATAAAAGAAAACCAACAAAAAATAGAGAATAATTATGGCAGAAATGAATTTTGGAGGAGTAATAGAGAATGTAGTTACTTCTCAGGAGTTTTCACTTGAGAAAGCTCGTGAAATATTGAAAAACGAGACTATTGCTGTTCTTGGTTATGGCGTACAGGGTCCTGGTCAGGCTTGCAACCTTCGTGATAACGGCTTCAACGTTATAGTAGGCCAGCGCGAAGGCGCTACATATGACAAGGCTGTTAAAGACGGTTGGGTGCCCGGCGAGACACTCTTTTCTATCGAAGAGGCTGCGGAGCGAGGTACAATCGTATGTATGTTGCTCTCGGATGCGGCACAGATAGCGATATGGCCCAAGATTGAGAAGTACATGACAACCGGCAAGGCTCTCTACTTCTCACACGGCTTCGGCATCAACTGGAACGACAGAACGGGCATTGTGCCTCCTGCAGATGTTGATGTTATCATGGTCGCTCCTAAAGGCTCAGGTACATCCTTGCGTACAATGTTCCTTGAGGGCCGCGGTTTGAACGCGTCTTATGCAATACACCAGAATGCTACAGGCAAGGCTCTTGACCGTGTATTGGCATTCGGTATCGGTATCGGTTCCGGATATCTTTTCGAGACTACTTTCCAGCGTGAGGCCGTTTCGGACCTTACAGGCGAGAGAGGTTCGCTCATGGGTGCCGTCCAGGGTCTTTTCCTCGCTCAGTACGAGGTTCTTCGCGAGAACGGTCACACTCCTTCTGAGGCTTTCAACGAGACTGTCGAGGAACTTACGCAATCGCTTATGCCTCTGTTTGCGGCAAAAGGTATGGACTGGATGTACGCAAACTGCTCTACGACAGCTCAGCGCGGCGCTCTCGATTGGATGACTCCGTTCCACGACGCTATAAAGCCCGTAATGTATAAGCTCTACGAGTCTGTGAAGTGCGGTGAAGAGGCACAGAGATCTATCGACTCAAACTCTCAGCCCGACTATCGTGAGAAACTGAACGAGGAACTTAAGGCGCTTCGTGAAAGCGAAATGTGGCAGGCAGGCGCAGTAGTACGTCAGCTGCGTCCCGAAAATAAGTAATAAGGCAATAGGGCGTTAGCCCGTACCTTATAATTGCACAAATAGGGAAAATCCTTCTTTTTTGTAGGGATTTTCCCTGTTTTTTGTTATTCGCAGACAATATTTTTGCATTAAGAAAAATGCGTAAAACATAAGCATATGAAAAAGTCACTGTTTCTGTTGGTTTTGCTAAGCCCTCTTTTTGCGGCGGCTCAGCATAAGGATTTCTACTATGTTCCTGTAAAGGAGAAGAAGGCTGTAGTGGCGAACGGCGCTCGGGAAGACGGTGTCGCCGGCATCGACGATGTCGAGTATGACTCATGCAATTACGAGGAGTATGAGAACGATGTCGATGAGGCATACTATACCGACGACTTGTACGGGTATTATTCTGAAAACGATTATCAGTATTCATCCCGTATAGTACGCTTCCGTAATCCTGCACGTCTGCTCGGGAGCAATCTCTATTGGGACTTGAGGTATAATTGCGGCATAAATGACTGGCTCATATACGACAACGGTTATACTGTAGATATATATCCTACATTCAATAATCCTGCATACTATTGGCCCGGAACGGCATGGAGCGCCTTTGATTGGTATTCATGGAATTCTTGGAGTTCATGGCATTACCCCTATAATTGGGGATGCTATGATTGGGGATATTATCCAGGCTATCATCACTGGCATCATTGGTATCCCGCTTACGGGCATATAGGGCATCGTCCTCCGCACTTTGCGCACAACTCATGGAAGCCTGCTCATAAGGTGCATACCGATATTCCTGTAAACAATAACAGACATCGTGGAAACCGTAGCGATATTGCTGTAAACGGCTCAAGAAATCAAAGGGGAACGAACGGCTCTGCTTCGCGTGCGGATAATACGGTCAATAAACCTGACCGCCAATTGCCTCCACGCAATTCGAACAGGGTCTCAAGCGGAAACACCTCAAGTCGTGAAAAGAATAATGACAAGACGACCGTAAGCGGTCAGCGGCCGCGCAGGAATACGAACGGGATGGCGAACAGCCAATCGGGCAATAGAAACCGGCAGGGCGGAGCTGTCCGCAGTCAGCAACCGCGTCATACTACGGGAAATGAGAACGTAGGCAATGGTAATGCATCCCAAAGAGGCAATGGCGTAAAAGTGCGCAGTACCAATGAGCGCAGCTCCGGCTCAACGTCGTCGGGAAGCGGCAACCGTAACAGTTACCGCCGCAGCGGTTCTTCTTCATCATCAGTCGGCTATAACCGTCCAAGCAGTACGAGCGTGTCACGTTCCCGCAGCAGCTCTTCAAGCGTATCCCGCAGCGGTTCTTCTGGCAGTTCCCGCAGCAGCTCTTCTGGCAGTTCCCGCGGCAGCTCTTCTGGCAGCTCCCGCAGCGGTTCCCGCCGTTGAAGCAGCGGTCCTGTATAATATTTGAAAACGTAAAACCAAGATTACTATGAAACGCTACTTATATATAATATTCTCTGTTTTGCCGTTCATGGCAGTGTCGCAGAACATGTATAATATAACAACTCTGTTCGATAATGCTCCTGCCGGTACTGCCCGCTTTGTCGGTATGGGAGGCTCAATGGGAGCGCTCGGAGCTGACGTGTCAGTCATAGGAGTGAACCCTGCGGGAACGGCTGTATATCGCTCTACAGACTTCAGTTTGACCGGCAATGTTGATTATGTCGAGAATCAGGCTAAAAGAGGCGGTCATCTCGAAAAGAACAAATACTGCGGAGCCGCATTCAACAATTTCGGTTTCGTGGCAGCGTTAAAGACGGACCTTTCCTCGCTCAAGTTCTTGAATATCGGCTTTTCGTACAACAGACGAGCGTCGTCTACGGGGAATTTCAGAGCGGTTGCCGATGCCGAGGGTTATTCTCAGCAGTATGTAATACAAAAACTGTACGACGACAATGCTTTTGATATGAACGGGGTCAGTTCTTCAATGTTTCAGGACTTTTCGGCAAATTGGCTTGCCATGCTTGCTGTGAAAGGCGGTATCTTCGACGATAAGGCGGAACCCCTTTATATTCCGGAACGCTACGAGTACTGCAGCGAACTGCGCGGCGGAGTGAACGACATAAATATTAACCTCTCGGCCAATTTCAACGACAGAATATACCTGGGCGCTACTGTGGGCTGTTATTTTGCCGACTATTCACGTTATTCGCTATTCTATGAAATTGATAATGAAGGCGACATCTATTCTTTAGAGAATAATTACAGATTAGAAGGCAAAGGCGTCGATTTCAAGTTAGGAGCGATATTCCGCCCGTTTGAGTATTCTCCGTTCAAAGTCGGCTTGGCTGTGCATACTCCGGTGTTCTATGACCTTGTCGATGTCTCGTCGGCAAATATTGAGGGACCTGAATACAATATGTACGACACGCGCGAGAAAAGCGCTTACGGCGATAATCTCTATTCGGCTTACAGCCTTGCTACTCCCTGGAGAATAAATGCTTCAATGGCATACACCATTGGCGGCAGTGTCGCTTTGAACGCGGAGTATGAGTTTGCCGACGCCTCCTCGACCTCATTCTCGCGAATGAGCGAGGTGGGAAAGGCGCAGAACGAAGAGATACGTTATAACCTTAGACCGCAGCATACTGTACGTGTCGGTGCGGAATTCTTTATAAAGAACTGCGCCTTGCGTGCCGGGTATAACTACATTTCGGCGCCGTTCAACAAAACAGCCTATAAGAATATGGACAATGCTACCGTCGCCGAAACTTCGACAGAATTCATAAACAGCTATGGAAAGAATATCGCTACATTTGGCATCGGTTACGCAGGGAAGTATTTCTATGCCGATGCGGCATACATGGTGCAGATGCAGAAGTCCGATTTCTACCCGTATCTCGATTACTATTATGACGACAACGACAGTTATTATGAGAACAGGCCTGTCGAGGTGAACACGATAAGGCATACTGTTATGGCGACAATCGGAGTGCGTTTCTGATTTTATCTTTTCCTTCGCCAGAAGTTGATACCTACATATACATTGACGCTTCCCAGGCCGTTCATTACCGAAAGCGGAGCCTTGTTGTATGAATATCTGTGTGATTTCAGCGATGCTCCGGCATAAAACCAACTGTTGTTGTAGACGATCGCCAAACGGGAAATAAGGTCAAAATTTATGCTTGGCACGAACTCCTCGCTGCTGTTCTTGTAGAACTTCAGCGAGGTGTTCTTGTATCCGATAGCGGGAATTATAGTTATATTGGCAAGGAAGTCCTTAGCAAAGACCCAATTGTAGCTGTAACCCAAATTGAGGCTGATCTCTTTATAGCCTATCTCATGGAATTTCAGCTCTTGGCACATCCGTTCTCTGATATCGGCATCTATTCTTGAGGAATCGCACATGAAACGCTGGTCATTATAGCTTATTCCTAAAAGCAACGAGCCTGCGCTCTTGCGTTGGTTGGTAGACTGCCTGTAGGCCGCAGGGAACGAGAATTTTCTGTTGTTGAATATGTAATAGAAACTTCCTCCGCCCTGCGTTACCGAGAAACCGTCAAACTCCTTGTCGTAACCGGTAAGCGGCACTCTGTCTTTCTCAAATCCTTTCAGGCCGTTTATTCTGTATCCGTCGCTGCGTTTTCGGTAGAAAACTTCAATGCCTCCTCTTGAACAGTACAACTCCAAAGACAAGTCTGTCTCCGGGCGGCTCTTGCTTATGTCAAAACTGTATCCCAGGAACAGCCACCTCCACCCGAAATACAAGCCTGCTTTGTGATTGAATGTTGGGACAATGCTTATGCTTTGGGCATTTTTCTCGGTGGCGAAATTGTAGTATTCATAGTTGTATGAGTACTGCGGCATGACCGATAGGTTGAACCTGTTGGGAGAGACGTAGGCTGTGTCCTGTTCAAGAAATCTCTCAATGAAATCTACGCATCTCAGCACAAAATTGCGTTTTCCGCTTTTTTCAAAGCTCTCAACATTGCTGCCGGCGGCATTGCTTGTCTCCTGAGCATGTACTGAAAGCGTGAAAAATAGCAAAACAAGGAGTATAATCCCTGTTTTGAAAAGATAGCTTCTTCTGTTGCCGCGCATGCTCATGCGTTATAATATCTTGCCTAAGATTCTGTCAAGTACCCAGTTTACAGGCGTGGCGCTGACGCTGTCGCATTTGCAGTTTCCTTTCTGTTGCAGGTGTTCGACAATGTTTCTTATGAGCGGCAACTGCACATACGGAGGGTTAGGAATGTTGAAATGCTTAGTACCCTCTGCGTTACGCAGTTCTATCGGTTCGAATGTGAATACCGAGAATCTAAGGCTTCCTTTGCTGCCGAAAATCTCAATATGGTCCTCCTTCGACGACTCGTCAGAGACAAAGCACCATGAGCCTGAGCCGGGTATTCCCGATTCGAACTTGAAACATGCGCTTACGGTATCTTCGGCCTTATACATGCCGCCGCGGTTGGCGGTGTAGCCTTCTGCGTAAAGAATGCAACCGAACATCTCTTGCAGCAAGTCTATCTGGTGCGGGGCAAGGTCGTAGAAGTATCCGCCTCCGGCAATGTCAGGTATGACACGCCACGGGAGGTTGTTCCTGTTGTAGTCAAGGTCACGCGGAGGAACGGAGAAACGTATCTGCACGTTAAGGACAGTGCCTATCTCGGGCAACAGCTCTTTTACCTTCATGAAGTAGGGCAGATAACGGCGGTAGTACGCTACGAAACATGGCACTCCTGTCTCTCTCGATATGCGGTTGATACGTGTGCAGTCCTCGTAGCTTGCCGCTAAGGGCTTCTCTACATAGACGGGCTTGCCGGCCTTCATTGACATTATGGCGTACGTCGCATGCGATGACGGCGGGGTGGCGATATATACCGCATTCACCTCCGGGTCGTCAATGAGAGCCTGGGCGTCGGTGTACCAATGAGTGATGTTATGACGCTTGGCGTAATCTCTTGTCTTCTCCTTGTCACGTCCCATAACAGCGACGACCTCAGAGCCTTTGACAAGAGGAAATGCCGGGCCGCTCTTCTTCTCGGTGGCCTCTCCGCATCCTATAAATCCCCATTTTATAGTAATGTTCATAGCATAAATGTTTTAGTTATAGAAATTCCATGAGATGCCGAAACAGAATATGGCCGGGTTCATGGGGTAGTGCGGCGCAAGGAAATATTGTCTGTTGCCGCTGCCTTTGTTCACATGATAATACTTTACGTAGAAACGTGCGGTCTTGAGCAGAAAGTTGGCATATACCGTTACAAACGGGTAGTTGCCTATTGCCACCTTGTTCTCGGGGTTCTGCTGAACGAACTGACCTAACGCCGGCGAATAGTCCGGAGCGTAATACTTTGTAAAGTATCTTGCGTCTACGCCAATCTCCGTGTGCAGCACTTTTGCGTAAGTGAACTTGAGGAAGAAGTTAGCGTACGCATTAATGTCGGGCAGGGGAAGAACGTCTTTGTCGCTGCTGTGCTGGTAGGTGACTTCAGTGTTGAGGTTGAATATCCATACTTTGAAATCCTGCTTCAGCGTTGCTGTAAACACCTGAATGTTTTCATGGGCCTGTTTTGTCTTAAGCCTCCAAAGGTATTTAGCGCTTCCGCTGCTTATGGGCGTCGATTCGTTGGCGATGTAGGTATAGTTCTTGATGTTCTCGAAGCCGGCGCTCAGTCTTGTTCTCCATGAAGGAATTTCGAAAGAGCCTTCGATGCGTGTCTTGAACTCTTTATTCAGGTCATTGTCCCACCAGAAATGCTCAGAGTGGTAGTGACGGTAATAGAACGACGGGCGGTTGTTCTTTATGAAAGCTTTCGCTTTAAGTCTCATTGCCCTTTTCCATAACTTGAAATTGAACTCCACGTCGCCGTCAATATTGAATGCTCCGAATTCCTCGCCTATAAGCGACGCCTCGCCATTGACATTGTATTTTAACGTTTCCCATTTGGAGCTTGACAATGTTCCGCCTACAGTAAGGTTATGTTCGTTGTAGTTCTTCAAGAACTCCTTGTCGTCAGCTGTGAGGTCGGGCAATGTATATCTGTTGTATGTGTGTGTGACAAAGGCTGTTATGTTGGCGAATGCGTATTTGCTGAATCCTTCGCACAACGAAAATGCCAAACGGTTTTTTACCTTTATTCTTGTCGTTGCGTCTGTGGAATCGTACGGCAGAAATGTGTCGGCGTAGTAATTCTTTATGTTGTTATGGTTTATGAAATTATGTTCGTGATATTTAACGTCTGCTACATGAGTTATCTTCGCTACTTTAACGAACTCGGTCTCTACCGAGTCTTTTACGACTCCGCTGCTGTCTGCCGCCAGCTTGTCACGATAGAATCCCATGTTATAGTTATGGGTGAAGAAAACGTCGTACAGCATGTTTCTGTTCCAGGAATAGTAGAGGTTCACGGGAATATCCGCTGCCGTGAAATTACTGTTCAGTCCTGAAATTTCTTCGGGGCGGGTAATGTAACGGTCGTCTGTTATTCCGCCGTTTTCGGCCTGTTTCATGTGATAGTTGCTTGCAAGCAAATTGTAGTCGTATCTGTCGCTCTTGTAGTACGAGAAGAGAGATATATTTACAAGAGACGTGGCCTGCTTGTCGTATCGGCCTCGCGCGAAAAGGTAGTCGAAAAGAAAACCTATACCGAATTTCTTGCCGGCATTCGTCGAAAAGTATACACGCACTCTGTCATCGCCGTTCATTCTGTTGCCTGTTGAGTGGTAGCTCAAATTGGTGTACGGCGACTTCGTGTCGTTAAAGAAAAAATGTCCGGGACGCAGATAAAAATAGTCGTACGGTTGCAGAAAATCAAACTTCGTGTCTGTCGGACGGTTAAAGAATATCCTTGTCTGGCGCGGCGTTCCCATGTTGCCCAGAAAATTATATTCGCCGTTTACGCCCTCTGTCTGCTGCCAGTTCTGGAACATGAACTGCAGAGTGTCTGCATTTACAGGCATCACCTCGCCGCTCTGTTCATTGACATGCCATTGCCTGATGTACTTCGGGACTTTAAGCTCCGCTTTCGTTGAGTCTTTCGGATTGTTACGGAACGGACTGAATACCTCGCCGTTGCCAAAGCCGCCCTCATTTTCACCCTCGGCGTGGTCGTGGGTGTTTTGGCCGAACATGATTGCCGGCAGCAGACATAGCAGAATGGCGAGTATCCTCTCAGTCCTCATTATTTATTGAGCCTTTCGGTAAGTTCGCTTACTAAAATGTTTTTCAGGTCGATGGTCTTGCTTCGGAACTTGCCCTCGAACTTCTTCATCTTGCCTTTCTTGTTGAATGCATTATCATCGGTAATCCACTCTTCAGCCTTCATCTTTATACCGCCTTTGTCGTCCTCGTCGTCATACCAATAGGTTATGCGTGACATGTTGAATGTGCAGCTGCCGTCATTTGCTGTCAATGTGAGGAAATAGTATATCCTTGCTCTGCTCAGAACGAAAAAACTGTTTTTGAAAACAATGTACTCCTCGCCCTTGATGACTGTAGTGCCGGGTACGCCGCTGTCGAAATGCTTTCTTGAAATTACAGTAGGCTCTACATAGCGTTCTTTTATCCAAGTATTGACAATCTCGCATACCTCTGCGGCGCTGTAACCCTCGGCAGGTATAATTTCTTCGAAAGTGACCTTGCCGTTGATAACCGGAACAGCTCCTGCCGCGTATTGTTCCTGTACGGCGCTGTCAGCTTTTTTAAACAATTGTGCCTGTGAGGCCGCAACGGCAAGCAGTAGAATAAGAAGTATCGAAAATCTTTTCATAACCGAATTATAATTTATTTATAAATTATTCTGCGAAGATAATATAAAATAAAAACATTTCAATAGTAAATCCGTCCACAATTTATTGTTGAATTTGTTACAAGCTGTTAAATGTGTCCTTCCGGGCTGCTCGCTTCGCCGCCGCTTCCAAAAAACAGGCCTTAATTTTGTTTATACACGCAACTTGTATTAATTTTGTAATGTTTTATCAACGTCAAAAGGATAAGTTCCGTGAAAAAGAATAAGAAGAACGGTATAAAGCTTCTGCTGCTCAATCTTTTGGCAATGGCGGCAGTCGCGGTCGTAATACCTTTGATTGTGCTGGCTTGGCTCAACAGCTACACTAATCATGGCGAATCATACAGGGTGCCCGACGTCTGCGGCATGCAGCTCGACGATGCGAAAGAACTGCTCCGCAAGCATAATCTTGACCTTGAAATTGTCGATTATAAATATAAGAAAGGCGCTCTTGAGAACGAAATTGTCGAACAGCGTCCTGTAGCAAACGCAAGGGTGAAAGAGGGACGCAAGATAATGCTTGTAATGAGTTCTCTAAGCAAGCCGCTCGTGACTCTGCCGAGCGTCATCGACAACTGCTCATTGCGTGAGGCGGAAGCCCGTCTGAAGGCTTCGGGTTTTGCTGTATCGGGAATTATAACTCAGGACGGGGAGAAAGACTGGGTTTATGCTGTACTGAACGACGGCAAGGAACTCTTCAACGGCGAGAATGTGGCGCGCGGGGCGTCGGTGATAATTGTGGTTGGCAACGGCAATCCTTTGCAGAAGGGTTCGGTTGTCGATGAAGGCTATTTTGAATAACGCATGAACGGCTTGAACGATATCGAGGAGTTCGACGGCTTCGTGAATGATGACGGGCTTGAAATGGAAGAGTCGCTCTTCCGTGAGGTACGTATAACCGCCGACAAAGGGCAGTCACCGATACGCATCGACAAATTCCTTATCGATCATCTTGCGAATACCTCCCGCAACAAGATACAGCAGGCTGCCGATGCGGGGGCTATATCCGTAAACGGCAAGGTTGTCAAGAGCAACTATAAGGTGAAGCCTTGCGACGAAATTGTCATCACTTACGATACTCCTGCGTATGACAACAGCATTGTTCCCGAGGATATTCCGCTCGACGTAGTATATGAGGACGAATATCTCATGGTGGTCAATAAACCGGCGGGCCTTGTGGTGCATCCCGGTTGCGGCAATACTCACGGAACTCTCATAAATGCGGTCGCATGGCATCTGAAGGATAATCCCGACTTTGACCCGAACGACCCCCAGGTGGGGCTTGTGCATCGTATCGACAAGAATACGTCGGGTCTGCTTGTCGTCGCGAAAACGGCATTCGCCAAAGCGCATCTCGGAATGCAGTTTTTCAACAAGACAACAAAGAGAACATACAACGCTGTCGTTTGGGGCAACGTAAAAGACGATACGGGTACTGTTGTAGGAAATATTACCCGCAATCCTCGTAACAGACTGCAGATGTGCGTATCGGGCAATGACTCTGTGGGAAAGCATGCGGTAACGCATTACAGGGTGCTTGAGCGCTTGAGCTATGTGTCGTTGGTGGAGTGCAATCTCGAGACCGGGCGTACGCACCAGATAAGAGTGCATATGAAGCATATCGGTCACATACTATTCAATGACGATGTATATGGCGGTGACGAGATATTGAAGGGTACGAACTTCAGCAAGTACAGCCAATTCGTACGTAACTGTTTCAAGCTTTGTCCAAGACAGGCGCTGCATGCCAAGACTTTAGGCTTCGTTCACCCTGTTTCGGGAGAAATGATGTTCTTCGATTCCGAATTGCCCGAAGATTTTCTTGCGATGGTAGAGGCATGGCGACGTTATTCGGCCGCCAGCGCAGGATACCTGGGCGAATAGTCGATGGATGGCGTTCTGTCTATTTCTTTCTGAATTTGTTCAGCTTCTCAATTTCTCCGTTGAAAATGTTTATGTCCACGTTCCTGCCGATGCCGGGAATGCGGCCTCTGTCGGAACATTGCCATAATGTCCAGTTACGGTCAATCTCAAGGCTGTCTACATAGTAATGAGCTATCCATGTAGGGTAGCGGTCGAAATATCTGTCGTTGAGGTAACGCTTCTTGTATTTCTTGCTTGAATATATTATCGGCTTCATGCCGTAGTGTTCCTCAACTTTAGCGATGAAAATTTTCAGTTCCTGCATGAACTGAGCCTTGTCGGCAGGTTTCTCCTCGACATCGATCATCGGAGGCAGGTCTCCCTTTTCCAGCTTTACGGTTTTGATGAACATGTTTGCCTGTTCAAGCCCGGTAGAGTAGGGGCTGAAGTAGTGGTACGCTCCCCTCATGAAACCATGCTCTTTGGCTTTTCCCCAATATTTGTCGAAGCGTGTGTCTTTGTGGTCGCTTCCCTCGCTCGCTTTCATGTAGACAAAACTTACCGGTGTATCTTTCGGGTTCTCTTTCTGGAATTTCTCCCAATTAATATCACCCTGATGGTGTGATATGTCTATTCCGTATACCGAATGTCCTTTTGGGATACAGGTGCCGTATGCCTTTATTCCGTAGCATGGCGTAAAGCGGAACAAGGTGTGTTTGAATACAAGGTGGTAGGCAAAAAACATTATGACCGACGAGGCTATAGCCGCAATCGCGACATATTGCCAATTCGGCATCTCACGTCTCTTTCTGCGTGATGATGACCGGCGGGCAGAAGTGTTCTTCCGTCCGCCGGTCTTTGTGGTTCTTTTTGCAGTTTTCTTAGTGGTTTTCGCCATCAAGAATCAATTACTTCTGCTGCTCAAGAGCAAGAGTCTTGGTTGTCTGGTCACAAACCTCTGTCGGACCAAAATACTGTATCGGGCCCGGGTAAACATAGCATGTCTCCTTCGCCCACAGCTCTCTGTTGGCCGCGAATGTCTTGAAAGGCGCGCCATTGAGATCTACAAGAGCCTTTTGGATAACAGGCTTCATCTCGCCGTGACGACGTTCCATGTTCATCATCATTGTTATAGGAATACCGCCTGCAACCCACTCTGCAGCAGGAGCAGTAGTGTTGCGTACTGAAGACATATAGCCTGTCTTGCCGGCTGCGATAAGCTGTGATGCGTTGTAGCCGAGAGCATAGCAGTAGTCGGCGTCGTAGTTCGAAGGAGCTGCGCAACGTCCTTCGTAACCGAAGAAATGGTGCTGAGGGTTGAATTTGCCTACATACTTGCCTTCTGCCTTCCATGCAGCGAGCTTGCCTGCAACCATCTCAGACAACAATTTCTCTGTCTCGATGAGCGATACCTGTACGTTGCCGTGCGGGTCACGGTCCATCGTGAGCTGGCGCGCTACGCCTGCGGGGAGGCTTGCGTAAACCTCTGCGTTGTCTTTAGAAAGCTGGTCGATGATGTACTGACGCTGCTCGGCGGGAGCTACAGCCGCATATTCCTCGCCCTTGACAGCCAACAGGTCGTTGAGCTCGGCGATAAGGGCCTTCATGGCAGGAATGAACTCAATCAAACCCTCGGGGATAAGCACTGTTCCGAAGTTGTTGCCGTCAGCCGCGCGTGATGCGACAGCCTCTGCGATAGATGTAACGATGTTGTCGAGCGACAGCGCCTTCTGTTCAACCTCCTCGGAGATGATGCAGTAGTTAGGCTGTGTCTGCAGAGCGCACTCAAGAGCGATATGAGAAGCCGAACGTCCCATGAGCTTGATGAAATGCCAGTATTTGCGTGCTGAATTACAGTCGCGCTGGATGTTGCCGATAACCTCTGAATATACCTTGCATGCGGTGTCAAAGCCGAATGAGGTCTCGATGTACGCGTTTTTCAAGTCGCCGTCGATAGTCTTAGGACAGCCGATAACCTGTACGCCGGTGTTCTTCGCTGCATAATATTCGGCCAACACGCAAGCGTTGGTGTTAGAATCGTCGCCGCCGATGATTACGAGAGCCTTGATGTCGAGCTGCTTGATAATCTCAAGTCCCTTGTCGAACTGCTCAGTCTTCTCAAGCTTTGTACGGCCTGAACCGATGATGTCGAAACCGCCGGTGTTGCGGTACTCGTCCATAATCTCAGGGGTGATCTCCATATATTTATGGTCTACAAGACCGCCGGGGCCCATGAGGAATCCGTAAAGACGGCTGTTGGGGTTAAGCTTCTTAACGCCATCGAAGAGGCCTGCAATCACGTTGTGGCCGCCGGGAGCCTGGCCGCCTGAAAGAATTACGCCGACATTGATTGCGGGGAACTCTTTAGCTTCGCCGCCCTTCTCGAATGTTACGATAGGAAGACCGTATGTGTTAGGGAACATGGCTTTGATAGCCTCCTGGTCTGCTACTGATTCAGTTGCAGCACCCTCACAAAGTTTCACTGTCCCTGTAAGAGCCTGGGGCAGTTTGGGCTGGTATGCAGCCCTTGCTTTCTGCAATGCGCTGATTTTCATTTTTATTAAAATATGTGATTGAATAAATATCCTTTTTGCAAATTTCGCTTTTTTTAGTGAGATTTGAAAGTGCTTTCCCGTTTTTTATTCATTATATAATAAAATAATCTCTTTTATTCATTTTGAGTTGTTTTTTTTATCGGGAATGTCTATCTTTACAAATGTAATTCACTAAACGTTTTCTTAATTATGGCAAGTAGAAAAAATCTGAAGAAAGTTATTGCGTTTGTTGTTGATGAGTTGGCTACAGAGGCATTCTTCGCATCTTATGACGCAGTCGGCAATACCGAGGAATGGGTATCTCTTTTCAACAGAATATTCGGTCTTAATAGCGAGTATCTGGCTCGTATAAACCATGTTGAGCCGGGTATGCCTGCCAAGAAATATTTCAATGCTCTTTGCGACTCGTTCAATGCCGACGCAAAGGCTCTGCATGATGAGATATTGACACTCGCAAAGGCGTAATCGCTTTATGTCAAAGCGGCTGACGCTCTTCGCGGCGTTTCTTATGTGTATTTCGGTCCTGTCGGCTCAAAAAGTCGATAGGGCCGTTGCTCATTCGATAGCAAGGTATTTCAATGAATATGCCTCGGACAGGTGTGTCACGAAGTTTGCCGGGCTTGACAAACGCCGCAATAATGTTGTGGTCAATAAAAAGTCCAAAACCGTCAGAATATTTTGCAACGAGGCTTTCTACGGCCAGCCGTTCACGCAGGAAACAGTCGATACGATATATCAAGACATACGCGCTCTCCTTCCGTCGCCATTGCGTAAATACAAGCTTGAGGTTTGTTATAACGGCAAGTCCATTGAGGATTGCGTTCCCAATATTTGCCGCAAAAAGAATATAGCGAAAGAACGTCTGCTTCATGACGTTGAATATGAGGGCACCCCTTGGGTAAAGAACGTCTCACGTCCTTATGTGCCGTCTCACGGACTCGAAGGCAGGCACTTGGCGGTCGGGAGTAGTCACGGCAGGTATTACAGCGGTGACGACAGTGTGTGGAAATGGCAGCGTCCGTCGCTCTTCTGTACTGTCGAAGACCTGTTCACTCAATCTGTTGTCTTGCCGTTTCTTGTGCCAATGCTTGAAAATGCCGGGGCGCTCGTGTATACCCCTCGCGAGCGTGACCCGCAGCCGAACTGCGTGATTGTCGATAACGACATACGTGGCACGGGGTCACGTTATATCGAGCGTGGAGGCAAACGTAATGGCTGGTCCAAGGATACTGTCGGTTACGCCGCTTCGAAAGATATTTACATAGACGGCGACAATCCGTTTATTATGGGTACGGCGCGCTTGGCTGACGCCACTCCTGTCGGAAGCCGTTCCGAATCGACAGTCTCTTGGCTGCCTATGATTCCCTCGGACGGCGAGTATGCGGTGTATGTAGCGTACAGAACTCACGAGAACTCCGTTTCTGACGCACGCTATACAGTCATGCATGCCGGCGGCATGACTGTATATGAGGTCAATCAGAGAATGGGTGGCGGCACATGGGTCTATCTCGGAACGCATCGCTTTAACGAAGGACGCAGCAAGACGCAGGGCGTCTTCTTGACTACGGCAAGCGACAGCGAGGGTGTCGTAAGCGCCGATGCCGTACGCTTCGGCGGCGGAACAGGCAATGTGGCAAGGGGTAAGGAGTGTCCGGTGACAAGCGGTATGCCTCGTTATCTTGAGGGTGCCCGTTACAATCTGCAGACAAGCGGTTTCCCGCTTGAGGTCTATTCGGCCTATGAGGGCGAGAATGATTACCGTGACGACATAAACAGCCGTTCCAATGCGTTGAACTATCTTTCCGGCGGTTCGGTATACAATCCCGACACTGTAGGGCTTAATGTGCCTTTGGAACTCTCTCTCGGTTTTCATTCCGACGCAGGTTTCTCCCGCGGCGACTCTCTTGTAGGCTCCGTCGGAGTCGTTACCACCGAATTCAACGGCGACACCCTCGAAACGGGCCATTCACGTTATATATCCCGTGATTTCGTATCGTTCGCGTTGAATAATCTGCAGGATGACATTCGGAACAGTCTTGGTTTTGAATGGCCTGTACGGGGCATCATTGACCGCAGCTACAGCGAATCACGTATACCGAATGTCACATCTGTAATATTCGAATCGCTTTCGCACCAGAATTTCGCCGATCTGCTTTGCGGCTTCGACCCGAATTTCAAGTTTATCCTGGCTCGTTCGGTGTATAAATCGTTGCTGAAGCATATATCGTATGTGCATGGAAAGGATTATGTCGTACAGCCGCTTCCTGTAAAAAATTTTTGTGTTGAGCTGTCGCCCGACGGTAAAGAGGCGGTGTTGAAGTGGGCTCCGGTGGAAGACCTTCATGAACCCACGGCAAAAGCAAAGAAATACATTGTGTATATTAAAACGGAGAATGGCGGGTACGACGATGGTATAGTTGTCAAGAAACCGCATTTTACGCTCCCGGTGTCCAAGAACAGGCTTTATACTTTCAAGGTTGTAGCGTTGAACGATGGCGGTTGCAGCATGCCCTCCGAGGAACTGTCGCTTTTTCTCTCTTCCGACTCCCCCAAAAAGGTGCTTGTTGTAAACGGTTTTCATAGAATGGGAGCCCCGCATGCGGTCGTGACCGACAAAAAAGCCGGTTTCGATATGGAAGTGGACCCTGGCGTGCCCTATATCTCCACTGCGGAATATTGCGGAAACCAGCTCGACCTTTTGCGTGAGAATATCGGCTATGAGAACGGCTTGGGGCTGAGCGGCTCGGAATTTGAAGGGAAACGAATAGCGGGAAATGCTTTCAACTACCCTTATATTCACGGAAAGGCGTTGGCGGCGAACGGCATAACGTTCGTTTCGTGCGGCAGCGACGCGGTTATCTCCGGCGATGTTGATATGAATTCCTACGACGCCGTCGATATTATTCTTGGCGTGGAAAAACAGGGCGGCGCAGGACTGTTCAATTACGGCATGCCGTACAAAACCTTCCCTGATGAATTGCAGGCTAAAATAAAGGAGTACTGCGATAACGGAGGCCGCTTATTCGTGAGCGGCGCCCACTTGGCGAGCGACATGCTGAAGAACGGCAACGATAAGCGTTTCATACGCAATGTCCTGCGTTTCGATTATGGCGGCTCTGTTACTGAATGTGACGAAAATATGATTGCCGGCTCCGGGTTAGAGCTGCCTTTCGTGCGTACTCCTAACGAGGCTTGCTATGCCGTGCCGAGTACCGACGTGCTCGTTCCCCTTGACGACGCTTTTGTGGCGTTTGTCTTCAAGGGCAACAGGAAGAGCGCAGGAGTGGCGTATCAAGGCAGATATCGTACGCTTTCGACCTCTTTCCCTTTTGAAGCTATTGCTGACGAGGCGAAAAGGAAGAAGCTTATGGGTGCCATAATGCGTTTTTTGTTCCGGTAGAACATCGGCGAAAGCGTTCCGGTAGGGATTTTATTCTTATTTATTAAAATTACCTTTGGAAAACTTTGTCATTTTAAAAAAATAGAGTAATTTTGCAAGCTGAATAGCGGAAAGTATTTTTTTGACTAAAACATATAAATATATAAGACGATGAAAAGAACATTCCAACCCTCTAACAGAAAGAGAAAGAACAAGCACGGTTTCCGTGAGAGAATGGCTACAAAGAATGGCCGTCGCGTATTGGCTGCCCGTCGTGCAAAAGGACGTGCGAAGCTTACAGTTTCTGACGAATACAACGGAAAGAAAAAGTAATTGCAGAATTTGTCAGGCATCGGCCTGAATAAATATCATTTGCAAAGCAACAGGAAAGAGATAATCTCTTTCCTGTTGCTTTTTGTTCAATAATGGATAGCTTTTGCAGGTGTTACCTGCATTATTCAACTCTCAATTGAAGCTTCGCTTTAATCGTTATCACAGAACGGACAACGTCGCATGCCGTTCCAATAGACAGCTGCCGCGATGCTGTTTTCAAGCTCTACTGGTACATATACCATAGAATATCCTCCGGGCTCCTCTTCATAGTAAAGTCCAATGCTCTTGCCGTCGGGGAGAATGCACATAGATGAGTATGCCGACTCTTTGTCGGTTATCTCAATTTTTCTCCATCCTTTAGAAAGCTCTGTCGGGGTGTATGTCGCTGGGTCATCACTCAAATGTTTGTAGAATACGGCGACGTCGCTTCGGCGGTTGCCTGTCGGTACCGACTGGAACAGTATGTTGCCGATTCTTAAAATCTCGCCGTTAGTGTCGTTGTCGCCGAATTTTAGCGTGCCTTGGCCGAACTTGCTTGCTACGGTGCAGCAACCGGGGTCTTCAACCTTGTCTGTCGCTACGGCGCCGTCCCAGTATCCTTCGGCTCTTTCAAAATTGGTATAATGGAATACGTTGTAGTAGCGGCCGTTGCCTTTGCGGCTGCTGAGCAGTACGCTGCCGTCGGGCAGCTCCTCGCACTTAGGCTCGTTGCCGAGGGGAGCAGGGCTGTCGTTGTAGTCATTGCCAAGCTCGCCGAGCAGGTGCCATGTCTCGCCGAAGTCATCGGAATAGAGCGCATAGTTGTGGTGACGGTAGCTTCCTGTCTCTACTGCCCATACGGCGCAGTATATGCGGTAGTATTCACCGACCTTAATCATGCTGCTCTGTGCCATGCGTCCGGCGCCTATGAACATAGAACCTACATGTGCTTTGCCGTTTTTGTCCTTGAAGAGCGGGTATATTTCGTATGTAACCTCTTTAGGCTGTGTCGCTTCCCATATTCCTGTCGTTTCGTTGAACTTTATGCGGAGCCTTGCCATGCGGTTTGGGTTCTCCGGGTTCTCTTTTGTGCCTGCGCCGTAATTGCCGTGCCAGCAGACTCTGTTGCCGCAAACGCTCATCACGAGAATTTCATTCTTCTCTCTGTCGGCAACGACTGCTGGATCGCCAAAGCCCACTTTCCATATCTCTGTAGCGGCATTGCCGAGTCCGTCGGCGATTTTTACGGGCTCAGTCCAGCTGTGTCCGTCCCATGCCTTGCCTGCCGCAGCGCTGTGACGCATTACAAGGTCTACTTCGCCAAAACCTATGTCGTTACCGCACGGGCGGTAGTCGTTAATCGCGAACACATAGCCGTTGGCTGTTGTCACAATAGCCGGAATACGGTAAGGAACGCCTTTCTCGTCGGGAGAGTAGTATAGGTACTGGTACTTGTTGTTCTTGTCTACAGAAATGTTTACCGTAATCTCCGTGCCGTTCTTAGGCAGTGACCGCTCGCCCGGGCTGTCGGCAATCTCGATGTTCCAACCGTGAAACGCCTTACTCGGCTCAACACTGAATTTGCAGCTGTCGGGCAAAAAGTATTCTCCTGCTTCAGGGATATTGCGTTTATCGAGCATAATTTCGCTTCTGTTGCCGTCGATGATGAGTGATATGCTGCCGATCTTGTAGTTCGTGTCAAACCCTCCTTCAAGTATAGCTTTGTATCTCAGCTTCAGCGAACGGGAGGTATCTACCGTTCTTATATTCCATCTTCCGCCCTCGTCTTCGCTCATGTATAGCCTTATGTCCCTGCCGGCACCTCCGAACATGTTGAAGCTCATGCCGGGGTTATCTTTCGGCGATATCGTGAAACTGCCGTCTTCGTGCCGCTTCAAGGCAAGCAGGGTCGCTTCATCGGCAGGTGCCATTACAGCCTCGGAACCGCTGCCGGTGCCGGTCAATTTCAATGCATGCTTCCGGCCTGCGGCGTGGCTGAACATCTTGAACTCGTCGGAGTTTCCTACAAGATACCATATCTCGCTCTTTTCGTATGCGGCGTTTCCGCTGTTTACGGGTTGCCCTGCTGCGGCATTGTTCAATTTTATTGCATAGCCATTGTTCCTGTTGTTGGTTATGTGTACGGGAATGCCTTTTTTGAATGACTCGGATAAATATCTCTCGGCTCCGTTATCCGCCCCCTGCGCCACAGCTTCGATAGAGGCTATGACGCAAAAGAGAACGGATAAAAGTTCAAATTTTCTTTTCATTGTTTGTCTGTTATTGCAGATGAGTTATCTGATATAAACCTTCTTGCCATTGACAATGTATATGCCCGGTGCGGCTACCTTTTCAATCTTGCGACCCGTAAGGTCGAAAACGGAGCCGCTCTCTTCGGCTGTTACGCTTTCGATGCCTGTAGTGCCCTCATTCTCTTCGATGACTGCAAGCAGTGCCTTACGGGCATCTTCAATGGATTTTACCGATGCGGCGTACTCTTCGTCGGTCTGTTCGGTTACAAGCTCTTTCTTAGCCTGTGCGACGGCTGCTTCAGCATCGGCGATTGCTGCCAATACTTCGTCTGTAATCTCTTTTTTTACCATAAGGTCAAACTCCAGCATGCCAAAGAAATATTGTCCGCCGTAGTTGTTGTTGCCTGGACCTTTCGAATTGGTTACGGTAAACCGCAGGTAGCGGTAGCTGTTCTCGTAAAGACCGGAAACATAATTGTTGCCCGAATCATGTGCAGGCAGTCCGCTCTCTATTGTAGCGATGACCTTCGTGAACGAGTCGGCATTGTCGCTTCCGTATACCTTTATCGCCGTAGGAGCTGGAGAACCGTTACGAGGCACGTAGCCGAACTGGAACTGGCTTATATCCGTGTCATCGCCCAGGTCTATCTGAATATAGTGCGGCTCGTCTACAACGGCGCCTCCCCAACGTGTGTGGAAGAATGTCGATGTGTTGTTGTCTACAAGTGCGGCAATGCCGTCTCCGTCTTTGTTTCCGCCGCCGGTGTTATGGTCGGCGTTTGTCGATACATAGTAGTTCTCGTTAGCGTCGGATGCCTGCAGGGCTATCTCTTCGCTATCTTTTCTGCTTTCGGCAATCAACTTTTCGGTCTTCTCAATCGCAGTGAACAATTCTCCCTTGTTCATTGCGTTGTACGCCTCTTCCGACAAGAGTTCCTTCAGTTTCAACGGTACATAAACCATTGAATAGCCGCCGGGCACCTCTTCGTAGAAGAAACCTATCTCTTCGCCGCCGGGGAGTATGCACATTGACGAATATGCCGACTCCTTGTAAGAAATCTGAACTTTTGTCCATCCGTTGGACAGTTTTGTCGGCGTATAGTCATCCGGGTCGTCGCTCAAAATTTTGTAGAAGACGGACACGTCTCTGCGGTCATTGCCTGTAGGAGCCGACTGCAACAGAACGTTGCCTACGAGCAGAGGCTCTCCGTTGGTGCTGTTGCCTCCCCATTTGAGGTCGCCCACAACGTTCGTATCAACTTCGCCCATCCAGGCTCCTTCGCCTTTTTCGGCGTCGGTGTAGCGGAACACGTTGAAATAGCGTCCGTTGCCCTTGCGGCTGCTGAGCAATACGCTGCCGTCCGGCAGCTCCTCGCACTTAGGCTCGTTGCCGTATTTTGAAGGGCAGTTCTCGTAGCCGATCTCGCCCAGTACATTCCATGTCTCACCGAAGTCGTCAGAGTAGATTGCGTAGTTGTGGTGTGTTTTCTTGCCTGTCTCGACAGCCCATACAGCGCAATATATGCGGTAGTAGTCACCGACTTTTATTTTTCTGCTTTGGGCGATACGTCCGGCGCCTATGAACATTGAACCTACATGTGCTTTGCCGTTCTCGTCCTTGAAGAACGGGTATATTTCGTACGTAACCTCTTCAGGCTCGCCTACAGTCCATTCCTGTTTTGCTTCGTCGAACTTTATTCTGATGCGTGAAATACGGTTGGGATTTTCTGCATCACCTCCTACTCCGTAGTTGCCGTCCCAGCATGTGCGGTTGCCGCATACGCTCATCACGAGAATCTCGTTCTTCTCTCTGTCGGCGACGATGGCAGGGTCGCCGTAACCCACCTTCCATGTCTCGGTAGCGGCATTGCCGAGTCCGTCGGCGATTTTTACGGGCTCGGTCCAGCTATGACCGTCCCACTCCTCGCCAGCAGCAACGCTGTGGCGCATTACAAGGTCTACTTCGCCATAACCTATGTCGTTACCGCACGGGCGGTAGTCATTGATCGCGAATACATATCCGTTAGCTGTCGTCGCGATTGCCGGAATACGGTACGGAATGCCCTTTTCGTCGGGAGAATAGTAAAGATACTGGTACTTGTTCTCTTTATCTACCGAAATATTTACGTTCACCTCAAGGCCCTCTGCGGGTATAACCTGCTCCGTAATCTCATTCTTGCCGTTTATATCGACCTTCCAGCCATAAAGAATATTGCTTGCCGCAATGCTGAATACAGCCCCTTCGGGCAGGTAGCATTTGCTCGATTCGGGAATCGTTGTCGCCGTGAGCATTGAACTGTTTTCAGAACCGTTGATGTTTATCGACAAGTTGCCTATCTTGTAGTTCTGCTCGTATGCACCTTCGAGCTGCTTGTTGTAGTTGAGTGTCAGAGGGCTTGGAGAAATGACTTTGAGCAGCCATTTTGAGCCGGCGTCCGATGTGGCGTACAGCTTGATATCGTTGCCCTTTCCATTGAACATGTTGAAACTCAGACCGTCAGTACCTTTAGGACATATTCCATAACTGCCGTCATCTTGTTTGACAAGGCAAAGGTCGGTGCCGTTCGTTGAAAGAGTGGCTGCCGAACCGTTTTCTGCTCCCGCCAATGTGAGCGCAAGTCCTGTTCCGGCAACCTTGTTGTACAGTTTGAACGACTCGGCGTCTCCGACCAAGTACCACATCTCGTTCTCGCCGTATGTTCCTTCGCCGCTGTTTACTGTCGCATTATCGTAGTTGTCCCGTGCGTTCATTCTGATGCAGTATGCGTTGTCGCGGTTGTTGTAGATGCGTACAGGTACAAGATCGTCAGCTGTAGAAAAAAGGTCTATCTGAAAGCGTGCCTCGTATGAAACGTTCTCTTCGAGGCTTGTCACTTCAATCTCATTGCCTACATTCTCTTCACCCTTGAAGAACCCCAGAAATTTGTAAGGGTTGATGGCTTTCGCTGTAATCTTGGCCGGGAATTCAATTGCCTCCTCCCATTTATTGTATGGCAGCGGAACCGCTGTTCCGTTTACTATAACTTCGCCGGCTCCGGGTATGTTTGTCCCTATACTCAATGCTTTTCCTGTAGGCTCCTTGTACTCGACGAAGACATAATCGGTACACCAGTTGTCCGATGACTGATTGTATGTTTTGTCCGCTTGGTCAAATGCCGTTCCGTCATTCTTCGCTACAAGATATCTTTCAGCATTGTCGGACCAAATAGTGGTGCCCGCATGGGTTGCTGTCGCCTTACCCAAAGTGAAATTGTAAGCCGAATTGCTGATAACCTTATGTCCGAGGTATTTTGTCTTGTCTCCGACATTCTGGAATGTGTATTTTCCGTTATTGACAGAACATAGCCATACATAACTGTCGCCGGTTTCGTCAGCGGCGGTGTTCATTGCGAGTGTTCCGTTATTGTTGTAAAGGTAGCGGTTTACATACTTTCCGCCGTGATAGGTGTCGGCGTAGATGTAATACGCCTTACCGTTTTCTGGCATAACTCCTTTCGCCAATGCGTCGCCGAGCATAGGTGTGCCGGCAAAACCTGTCGCCGCTAAAGAAAGCAGCAACATCGTTAAAAACATTTTTGTCTTTTTCATAATAGGTCGTTTATATTATTGTTTTCGCAAAATTCACGCATTTTTGCAAAGATAGCTTTTTTTTCAAGAATTAATAATATTTATCTCACAAGTGTAGGATTGTATAGCAAGCGTTCCCGTTTGACGATTTTGCGGCGACCCCTCTTGCTTTTAATCTCTATTTGTGCTATCTTCGCAGTTGGATAGTGTCGGCATGTTGCCGCCGCCCCGAATATTTCTATGAGTCAGATAGTATCACCATCGTTGTTGTCGGCGAACTTCGGCAACCTCCAAGAGGATTTGAAAATGATTAACAGCAGCCAGGCCGACTGGTTGCATATAGACATTATGGACGGAGTCTTTGTGCCTAATATATCTTTTGGCCCTCCTGTCCTCAAATATGTGGCTGAACTGTGCGAAAAACCGCTCGACGTGCATCTTATGGTGGTCAATCCAATGAACTATCTTCAAGCGGTAAAGGATCTCAATGCCCGCATAATGAATATTCATTACGAGGCATGCATACATCTGCACCGTGCGGTAACGCAAATAAAGGATGCGGGAATGATGGCAGGAGTGACTTTGAATCCTTCAACGCCCGTGTGTCTGCTTAAGGATATAATTGAAGAACTCGACCTTGTCCTTCTTATGAACGTAAATCCGGGTTTCGGGGGGCAAAAGTTCATACCGCATACAGTGAACAAGGTGCGTGAATTGCGTGAACTCATTGACTCGACAGGCTCGAAAGCCGTTATCGAGGTAGACGGCGGCGTTAATGTCGAGACAGGCAAGCTGCTTGCCGCCGCAGGTTCCGATGCGCTTGTAGCCGGTAACGCCGTCTTCAAGGATAAGGACCCGCATGCAATAATATCAGCCTTGCGTGACATGTAAAAGTGACAAGTTCAAAGGTTTTTTATAATAATCCTCTATTGCGGTTGGCTCTGCCTCTAATGGCGGGCATAGCCGTAGGATATATGTGCGATGTCTCGGCATCGCATATTCTGTATCTCTTTGTAATATCGGCGGCGGCTTTCGTTTTCTCTCTCTTCCGTTTTGCCCCTAAATGGCTCTTCGGAGCGGCTGCTATGGCTCTTATGTTCACGGCCGGCCTTTTTGTCGAGGCAAAGGAACACGAAAGAAAAGCTCCGGAGTGGGGCGGCGAAAAACGACGGTATTCGGCGACGCTGCTCGAAATGCCTGCAATGAGAGGTACGAATGTAAAGGTGCTGGCAATGGTTGAACGGCAAGACGGCGAGGTTGCGGACAATGTCAGGGACTGCGGCAATGTCTATCTCTATTTTCAGCCGTCAGTCGATACCGAGCGGCTCAAAGTAGGTGACAGGCTCTCATTTGAAGGTATGGTGCTTCCGCCTGAAAACAGCGGAAATCCTGCGGAATTTGATATTGAGAAATATTACTACATAAAAGATATAACAGGAACATGTTTTGTCGCGGCTGATAAATGGGAGTATCTTCCGGCAAAACGGAAAACTTTGCGGATGCATGCGCTTGCTTTGCGTTCCCGTGCTGTAGGGCTATATGAGAGACTCGGTTTTGAAAATAAGGAACTCGCTCTGCTGTCTGCATTGACTTTAGGCGAGAAACGTGACTTCCCTCAAGAACTTAAAGAGAGCTACTCCGCAGCCGGAGCAAGTCATGTACTTGCTTTGTCGGGCCTGCACTTAGGTATTCTTTATATGTTGCTTGCGTTTGTCCTGCCGACATTGAATGGCCGATTTATTTACCGTCTGCTGCGTGAAACGGTTATTGTCCTTCTGTTATGGGCGTTCGCTTTTGTCGCAGGCTTATCGCCTTCAGTAGTGCGTTCGGCGACACTCTTTACGCTGATGTCGGCAGGGCGGCTGCTCAGCCGTGACGTGTCGCCCGTAAGCTCGCTTTCGTTTGCGGCTATCGCAATGCTGCTCTTTTCACCCCATTTGCTTTTCGACGTGAGTTTCCAGCTCTCTTTTGCCGCGGTTTTTTCGATACTGTTGCTTGCTCCTGCGCTGCAAGAGCTTTTTAAGGTACACGAACACGGCGCTCTCTATGAGTACATCATTAATATGCTGATTCTCTCGTTTACGGCGCAGGCGGGGACATTGCCTTTCGTTTGGTATTATTTCGGCGTGTTTCCTCTATATTTCCTCCTTACGAATATTATTGTCGTCCCTCTGGCTTTTGTGGTTATGGCTCTTGCCGTGCTGTTGTGGGCGATGTCGCCTCTTCCTTTTATGCAACAGCCTGTGGCGTATATTCTGAAATGGACGATTGCGGGCATGAACGGCGCGGTGGAGCTTGTGGCAGGCATGCCCGGAGCGGCTTACGCTTTGCCGCCGTTGGATATCTTCGGGGCTGTTCTTGTAGCCGTGTCGCTTCTGCTTTTGTCATTCTCGCTTATTGAACGCAGGTGGCAGGTCGCTGCATTCGCATCGGTCATCTCTTTAGCGCTGCTTGCGACGGCTGTCGTTTCGCAGGATAAAACGGACGATGAAAATCACCTGCTCATATACAATAACCGAAAGAATCCTCTGCTGCATGCGGTGTGTGGCAATGGGGAAAACCGGCTTATTTCAACTGTTCCTCAGGCCGACGCTCAATATGAATATGTATCGCAGCCGTACATTAAGCGTGAAAAGCTCGATTCGCCGGTCTGGGTCGGCTATGACTACAGCGACGAATATGTAAGCTGCATCGACGGTACGGTGACGTTCGGCGGGCTTAAAGTGAAATTGCTCGACAACTCTTATTGGAATGAGAATGAATACTCCGAGCCTGTAGATATTCTCGTGCTCTGCAGGGGGTTCTTGGGAAAAATAAAGGATGTGGTTGAGGTCTATCCACCCTCGTGTCTTGTGGTAGATGCTTCGCTTTACAAAAGAAGCAGGGAGAGGATAATCAGGGAATGTTCGCAGCTTGGAATCGATGCGGTCGATATAGCCTCGCTCGGAGCTGTGAAGGTAATTCCGTCTGCCGACAGTTTCGATTTAATACCCATGAGAGGCAAATAATTTGATAAAAAAGCGGAAGAATGCAGTTAAATCGCTATCTTCGCTATGTTTTGATGATTAAGTAAAGGAAATGCTATGTTGGAAAATCTGATATCGAGTGAAAATGTTCTTGCAGTTGAAAAACTTTTGGCGGAAAAGGACAGAGTAGTGATACTTTCTCATAAGAACCCTGACGGCGATGCGGTAGGCTCTTCGCTCGCTCTGTGCCATTATCTGCGGGGCAAGGGCAAGGAGGCCGTCGTGGTGCTTCCCAATGCCTTTCCCGACTTTCTTGCATGGCTTCCCGCTTCAGATAACGTCGTTCTTTATGATAACGATACGGAAAAGGCAAAAGAGGCTATTGAGGCCGCTGAACTCTTCTTCTGTCTCGACTTCAACACGCTTTCACGCATAGGAGAAGGGGGCGGGCTTGTCGCGGCTGTCGATGCTCCTAAGGTGCTGGTAGACCATCATCCTTTCCCGTCGGACGAGTTCGGCGTGGAAATATCGCATCCGGTGGCTTGCTCCACTTCGGAACTGGTTTACAGGCTTGTTTACAGGCTTTCGGGCGATGAGGCCGTGACGTTCGAAATGGCACAGTGCATATATGCCGGCATGATGACCGATACGGGGGCTTTTTCATACGCATCGGCGCGGAAGGATATATATCTGATAATCGCGGCATTGCTTGCTAAGGGTATCGACAAGGATTTGATATACCGCAAGGTTTTCTACAACTACTCGCTTTCACGAATGAGGCTTACCGGCTATGTGCTGAACGAAAAGCTTAAGGTTTATAACAAATATAATGCGGCGTTGCTGACATTGGAGCATGGCGAACTGATGCGTTATTATGCAGTGAAAGGCGATACCGAAGGGCTTGTGAACATGCCGTTGCAGATAAGAGGAGTGCGTTTCTCGTGCTTCCTGCGTGAAGAGATCCCCGGAAAGATAAATGTCTCTTTGCGCAGCGTCGATGATTTCCCTTGCAACGAGGTGGCTGCGGAATTTTTCAACGGCGGCGGTCACAAGAACGCCTCAGGCGGCGAGTTGCGTTGCTCAATGGACGAAGCTGTAAAACTGTTCTCAAAAGCTTTGCAAAAATTCAAGAAACAGCTTACTGAATGACGATTGTTCAGCCTACCATCCACTGCTTTCATTTAAACACCGTTTTTTATATTTGTTTTATAAATATAAAGATTTTTTCTCCGCATATTTTTGTATCTTCGCAGAAAATTGTAATTTTGAGAAATCTCGTTTCTGACGGGACATTTGAGTGAATTTTATGAGATCAGGAATTTTGAAAAACATCTTTTTTTATACATTGCTCCTTCTCCTTTTTGCGGCATGTGACGAAACTGTCACATATACTGAAATGAAAGAGAAAGAGGTGAAGTCGGTAAAGGAATTCATCAAGGAGAAGGGTATCAAAACTATAACATTCGAGGAATTTTCGGCGAACGATTCCGTTACTGACGTGTCGCGTAACGAGTATGTCGAGATTGACGGTGTATACATGCAGATTGTCAAAAACCCGAAGGATGCCGACGATGCGCGCAAGATCGCGAGCGGTGACACGCGCGACATGCTTGTACGTTATTCCGAATATAATATTCAGGACGACGATACTATTACGAGCAATCTGTTTGCAGCCGAGGCTGACGTGATGCGTGTCAGGAATGTGGACGGCACATTCTCCGCAACATTCATTTCGGGCGTGATGAAGGCTGTTTACGGCGACAATGTGCCTACGGGGTGGCTTGTTCCGTTGAACTACCTTATGTTTACGCGTCATCAGTCGCAGCTCGCTAAGGTGAACCTTATCGTTCCCCATACTAAGGGTACGAACAATGCCGTGACATATGTATATCCTTGCTTGTATCAGATAACATTTCAGCCCGAAAATAATTTCGATTACGAAGAGATTGCCGATGAAACGGCTTTCGGCGACAAAACGGAATAACCAATTAATACCAACTTATAACTAACATGACACTGATTAAATCTATTTCAGGTATCCGAGGCACAATAGGCGGCAGGGCCGACGAGGGTCTGACGCCTCTTGATGTAGTGAAATTGACTTCGGCGTACGCAGCGCTGATTCGTAAGACAACAACTAAGACGACAAACAAAATTGTTGTCGGCCGTGACGCACGTCTTTCGGGCGAAATGGTAAATAAAATCGTTTGCGGAACCCTTATGGGTATGGGCTTCGACGTCGTAGACATAGGCTTGGCTTCTACGCCGACGACAGAGGTGGCCGTTACTATGGAAAACGCATGCGGCGGCATTATCCTGACAGCGAGCCACAACCCTCGTCAGTGGAACGCATTGAAGCTTCTTAACGAGAAGGGCGAGTTCCTTAATGCGGCCGAAGGCCAGGAGGTGCTTCGCATTGCCGCTGCCGAGGAATTTGACTATGCAGACGTGGAGACTCTCGGCAAGTATCGTCTTGACAATACATACGATGACAAGCATATCGATGCGGTTCTCGCTTTGCCTCTTGTTGATGTGGAGGCTATCAAGGCTGCCGGCTTCAAGGTTGCTATTGACTGCGTGAACTCTGTGGGCGGCGTTATCCTTCCCAAACTGTTCGATAAGTTAGGTATAACAAAGGTAGACAAGCTCTACTGCGAGCCTACGGGCGACTTCCAGCACAATCCGGAGCCTCTTGCTAAGAACTTGGGCGACATTATGGGGCTTATGGCTAAAGGCGGCAACGACGTCGCATTCGTTGTAGACCCGGATGTAGACCGTTTGGCTATCATCTGCGAGAACGGTGAGATGTACGGCGAGGAGTATACCCTCGTGACTGTCGCCGATTATGTTCTGAAGCACACCCCGGGCAATACAGTCTCTAACCTCAGTTCAACACGCGCTTTGCGTGACGTTACAAACGCTCACGGCTGCACATATACCGCATCGGCAGTAGGCGAGGTGAACGTAGTTACCAAGATGCGTGAGACGAACGCTGTTATCGGCGGCGAGGGCAATGGCGGTGTCATCTACCCTGCTTGCCATGCCGGCCGTGACGCTTTGGTAGGTATATGCTTGTTCCTGAGCCACCTCGCTCACGAAAAGAAGAGCGTAAGCGAGCTTCGTGCGACATATCCTGCATATTTCATGGGCAAGAACCGTATCGACCTCAAGCCCGGTTGTGATGTGGACGCCATTCTTGAGAAAATCAAGGCTACATATGCCGGCAAGGCAGAAATCAATACTGTAGACGGCGTTAAACTCGACTTCCCTGAAACATGGGTACACTTGCGTAAGAGCAATACTGAGCCTATTATCCGTATCTATTCGGAGGGTCCTACACAGGAAGCTGCCGATGCGATAGGTGAAGAGATTCTCGCGCTTGCGAACAGCTTGATGTAATTGAATGTTTTATATAGCGAAAAAAAGAAGCAGGCATGCCTGCTTCTTTTTTTCGCTATATATGTATCAGTTCCCGTATCACTGCGTCGCTGATGAAAATGCCCTTCCCGGTAAGCGAAATGCGGCCATTCTCCTCTTTAAGGTTGCCTAACTCAATCTCTTTCCGTGCGTTGCTGAGCATGTAGTCGTATAACTCATGGCAGAACTTCCGCTTCATCCATTCCAACGGTATGCCGTCGGCTGTGCGCAGACGTGTTAGTACGGTGTCGTTATATTGCTCCTCCTCGCTCAGATGTTCTATTTCGCAGTTCGGCTCTCCGTTTTCTATACCTTTTATATATTCTTCTATGTCTGCGATGTTCCATTGGCGCGATTTGCCGTCGTATGAGTGTGCAGCAGCGCCGCAGCCTATGTAAGGAGTGCCGTTCCAGTAACTGCTGTTGTGCCGGCTCTCTTTTCCGGGCATGGCGAAGTTGGAGATCTCGTAATGGCGGTAGCCCGCATCCTTCATGCTTTTTATTAGCGTCTGGAACTGCTCCACGTTCTCCTCTTCGCTCAGTTCCGCAATCTCGCCTTTCATAAGCGAGCGGTAGAGCGGAGTGCCCTCTTCGTACATCAGGTTGTATGCCGAGAGGTGGTCGGGGCGTAGCTCTATCGCATTTTCAAGGTCGTACAGCCACTCGTCGGCCGTCGAGCCGGGCAAAGCGAACATCAGGTCTATGCTGATGTTGTCATATCCGGCGTTGCGGGCATTGCGGACCGCCTCTCTTGCTTTTTCGGCATTATGCCGTCGGCCAAGCCTCTTCAGCTGTGCGTCGTTGAAGCTCTGTACGCCCATGCTTATCCTGTTGAACGGCAGGGAACGAAGCTCATCGAGGAATTCCCGGGTAAGGTCATCCGGGTTGCACTCGATTGTTATCTCGGCGTTCTCTTCTATTTCATACGTGTCCGCAATTGTGGCGAGAATCTTTCTCAGCTGCTCCGTCGCAAGTGTCGAAGGAGTGCCTCCGCCGAAATATATGGTGCCTATGGCTTCTTCTCCCGCATAGTCTCTTCTTTGCTGCAGTTCCTTGCATACGGCGTCTACATACCTCTGCCGCATGCCTGACAGGGTGGAGGAGAAGAATGCGCAATAGTTGCATCTTTGCTTGCAGAACGGAATATGTATATAAATGCCAGCCATTATGTGTACTGCTCTCGCTGTTTCGTGACCTTTTCGGCTGTAAAGATAGCTTTTTTTATCCTTTGAATAAAAAACATCTTCTTTCTATTTGCTTTTGTTTCTAAAAATTCTTACATTGCCAACATATTTGAAACTTTAACTAACCTATCTAAGGTAAGGGGCAGGCAAAGGGCTTTTAACGTGTTGATTGTTTTTCTATTGCTCCTCTCCTTATTAAATTAAAACAAATAGTATGAAAACTTATCAGACTAACGAAATCAAGAACATTGCTGTTGTAGGATGTTCCGGCTCTGGAAAAACCACTCTCACAGAGGCTATGCTCTTTGAGGGTGGAATTATCAAACGTAGAGGTACCATAGAGGCTAAGAACACCGTTAGCGACTACTTCCCTGTTGAGCAAGAGTACGGCTATTCGGTGTTTTCGACTGTTTTCCAGATTGAACAGGCCGGCAAGAAACTTAATCTTATCGACTGTCCGGGTTCTGACGATTTCGCAGGCGGTATGGTCAGCGCGATGACTGTTGCCGATTTGGCGATGATGGTCATCAACGGACAGTACGGTGTCGAGGTCGGTACGCAGAACTGCTACCGCTACATCAAGAAAATGAAGAAGCCTATGATGTTCGTCGTTAATCAGGTCGATAACGAGAAGTGCGATTACGATACTATCATAGAGCAGCTTCAGTCGATTTACGGCTCTAAGGTCGTGCCTGTTCAGTATCCTTTGAACGCCGGTCCTGGCTTCAGCACAATCATCGACGTCCTTTTGATGAAGAAGCTTACATTCACCGGCGAGGGCCAGGCTCCTGTCGTGGAGGATATTCCGGCCGAAGAGTTTGAGAAAGCTAAGGCTCTTCACATGGAACTCGTCGAGAAAGCTGCTGAAAACGAAGAGGGTCTTATGGACAAGTTCTTCGAGTCTGAGGAGCTTTCAACCGACGAAATCCGTATGGGCGCGCGCATAGGTCTTGCTACCGACAGCGTTTACCCTGTTCTCTGCTGCTCGGCATCAACAGACGTAGCGGTGAGCCGTCTGCTTGAGTTTCTTGCGAACGTGGCTCCTGAAATCACGGATATGCCGCAACCTGTAAACGCCGAAGGCGAGACCGTTCCTTACAACAGCGAGGCTCCTACATCAATCTTCTTCTACAAGACATCTGTTGAGCCGCACATAGGCGAGGTTAATTATTTCAAGGTCATGAGCGGTACTCTCAAGGCCGGCGACGACCTTGTCAATGCCGACAGAGGCTCTAAGGAACGTATCGCTCAGCTTTTCTGCAGCGCCGGCGCTAACCGCGTGGCTGTCGAGGAACTTAAAGCAGGTGACCTCGGCTGTACAGTGAAACTGAAAGACGTTAAGATAGGCAATACGCTTAACGCTAAGGATTCTACGAACAGATTCTCTCTTGTTAAATATCCCGCTTCAAAATATTCACGTGCAATCAAGCCTGCGAACGAATCGGAAATCGAGAAGATGATGCAGTTGCTTAACCGTATGCATGAGGAGGATCCTACATGGCGTATCGAACAATCAAAGGAACTGCGTCAGACAATCGTTTACGGTCAGGGAGAATTCCACTTGCGTACTTTGAAATGGCGTCTTGAAAACGTAGAGAAGATTCAGGTCAAGTACGAAGAGCCCAAGATCCCTTATCGTGAGACAATCACTAAGGCTGCCCGTGCCGATTATCGTCACAAGAAACAGTCGGGAGGTGCCGGTCAGTTCGGAGAAGTGCATCTCATCGTTGAACCTTACGAGGAGGGCAAGCCGTTGCAGGATGTTTATCGTTTCAACGGTCAGGAACTCAAAATCAACGCTAAGGCTACCGAAGAGGTTACGTTGGAATGGGGCGGCAAGCTTGTCTTCGTGAACAGCATCGTAGGCGGCAGCATCGACGCGCGTTTCATGCCGGCTATCCTTAAGGGTATTATGGAGCGTATGGAAAGAGGTCCTCTTACCGGTTCTTATGCCCGTGACGTGCGTGTTATCGTTTATGACGGAAAGATGCACCCGGTTGATTCTAATGAGCTTTCGTTCATGCTTGCAGGACGCAACGCTTTCAGCGCGGCCTTCCGTGAGGCTGGCCCTAAGGTGCTTGAGCCTGTTTATGATGTCGAGGTATTCGTTCCGTCAGACAAGATGGGTGACGTAATGAGCGACATCCAGGGCCGTAGAGGTATGATTATGGGCATGGAGAGCGAAAACGGTTATGAGAAACTCTCGGCTAAGGTACCTTTGAAAGAGATGGCTTCTTACTCGACTACATTGAGTTCTCTTACAGGTGGACGTGCATCGTTCATCATGTCTCCTTCGACGTACGAACTTGTTCCCGGTGACGTTCAGAACAAGCTTGTAGAGGAACTTGCAGTCAAGGACGAAGAATAAAAATCGAATCGTTCATGAATTCGAGGCAGAGCGTTACGCTCTGCCTCTTTTTTTGTTAAAAGAGAGCGGTTTTTTACTAAACATTTATATTGAATTTATTTTAAATTGTCAAATTGATAATTAAAATATTTTGCTTTGTTAATAAAAAGAAATATTTGAATATTTTATTGCCGTAAATTATGCTCCTATTCATGCAGTAATTATATTTGTTGTATGAAAAAGAATACAATACTGATAGTGGGGGTTGTCATGGGTATATGTTGCTTTGCATTGCTCTATTTGCAAGTGTCATATATCGATGCTATGGTAAGAATGCGTAAAGAGCATTTCGAGGAGGGCGTGCGTCGCAGTTTGTACCAGGTTTCTTACGAACTTGAGCTTGAAGAGATGCGTGAGTATCTTTCTAAAGATGTACGTCGTGACATTCTTCGCGGTCAGCTGAACGACAACGGCATTAAGTTCGAGCATAGCTATGTTACATCGTCGGCTTCGGGTGACGTTGTTTCCAAGTTCGAATTCAAGACTCTCGTCGTCAATCCTCCTCATTTCAGTAACGAGTCGCTTGTCAAGAGCGCGAAGAACCTTTCTCTCGAAGAGGCGCAGAAACTTTCATTGGATGTGCTGAGAATGAGGTACAAGTATCAGCGCGCGGTGCTTGATGAGGTTATTTACAACATGCTCTACCAAGCGAGCGAAAAACCTTTGAAGGCACGTATCGACTTTGATAAATTGCATAAGACTATAAAGTCGGAACTCGCCAATAACGGTATTGATATTCCTTTCTGCTTCAAAGTGCTTACCGGCGGCGGCGAAGAGGTGTATCGTTGCCCGAATTATGTAAACGGCAGAGACTCCAAAGTTTATACCGAGCAGCTTTTCAAAAACGACCCGTCTACGCATACGGCGGTGCTTGAAATTAATTTTCCGGCAGCTGCATTGAACAAATTTATTTACGGCTCGGTTAAATTTATGCTTCCTTCCATGTTGTTCACATTAGTTTTGTTAATAACTTTCGTGATAACGCTTTACATGGCTGTAAGGCATAAAAAGATTACCGAAATGAAGAATGACTTCATCAACAATATGACGCATGAGTTCAAGACTCCGATATCGACGATATCTCTTGCCGCCCAAATGCTGCAGGACCAGTCGGTAGCGAAGTCTCCCGAAATGTTCACGAAACTGTCAGGTGTCATATCGAGCGAAACCAAGAGGCTGCGTTTCCAAGTAGACAAGGTGCTGCAGATGTCAATGTTCGACGATAAGAATACGGCGTCGCTGAAGATGAAGGAACTCGATGCCAACGAACTGCTTCAGGGTATCATAAATACTTTTGCCGTAAAGGTTGAACAGAACGGCGGAACGATAGACTCAAAGCTGGAGGCTGCCGACCCGTTTATCTTCGTAGACGAGATGCATTTCACGAATGTAGTCTTTAATTTGCTCGACAATGCGATGAAGTACAAGCGCCCCGACGTGCCTATCTCTCTTGAGGTGCATACATGGAACATCGGTGATAAATTCATGCTCTCAATAAAGGATAACGGAGTGGGAATAAGCAAGGAACATCTCAAGAAGATATTCGATAAATTCTACAGAGTGCAGACTGGAAATGTCCACAATGTCAAGGGCTTCGGTCTCGGCCTTGCGTACGTAAGGCAGATAATCAAGGCGCACCGTGGCTCAATACGTGCCGAAAGTGAAGTAGGCGCCGGAACAACGTTTATAATTGTATTACCTTTAAAATAAAATGATTATGGAAGAGAAACAAAGAATTTTGCTATGCGAAGATGATGAGAATCTGGGTATGTTGCTTCGTGAATACCTGCAGGCAAAAGGTTATTACGCAGAGTTGTGTCCCGACGGTGATGCCGGTTACAAGGCTTTCCTGAAAGGCAAGTTCGATATATGTGTGCTTGACGTCATGATGCCGATAAAGGACGGCTTTACTCTCGCGCAGGAGATCAGAGTAGTCAATCCCGATATACCTATCATCTTCTTGACGGCCAAGACTCTTAACGAGGATATTCTTGAGGGCTTCAAGATTGGTGCGGACGACTATATCACAAAGCCTTTCAGCATGGAGGTGCTTGTTGTGCGTATCGAAACCGTGCTTCGTCGTGTATGCGGCAAGAAGAACAAAGAGAACACCTTGTATAAGATAGGACGTTTCCAGTTCGACACGCAGAAGCAGATATTGTCTATCGACGATCAGCAGACAAAGCTCACTACAAAGGAGTCGGAACTCTTGAGCCTGCTTTGCGCTCACCAGAACGAAATTCTGCAGCGTGATTTCGCTTTGAAGACCGTTTGGACCGATGACAACTACTTCAATGCCCGCAGTATGGACGTTTACATCACCAAGCTGCGCAAGCATCTTAGAGCCGACGATTCAATCGAAATCATCAATATTCACGGCAAGGGTTACAAACTTATCGCTCCCGAAGCCGAGGCGTGACACATTATATAACAAAAACAGAGCGGTTGGCAAGACCAACCGCTCTGTTTTTATCTTTAGCAGGTTTTATTCCTCTATCGACTTCTTGTTAGCTATGATGTAAACCACTAAGGCGATAATCATCAACGCTACAGAACCGAAATTGACCAGATTCAAGTTGTTCCAGCCCAAGAAGTGGCTGAGGATAATGAGGATAGCTCCGATGATGAAGAGAACTATGCCTAAGATTTTGATTTTGTTTGCCATAATTCTATATGTATTATTTTGATTATATTCTATCTGCAAAGAAACATATAAATATTTAGAGAACGAAATTTTTTGACTAAAAAGTCTATATTTTTATCTATTTACTGTTGTTTTCTCTAACTCTGCATCTCTTTCCATTCCTTCATCTAAAAGTGTTCCTTTTTTACTGCTTTTGTGCTGTTTTTATCAAAAGGTTGCTCTAAAACTTTGGTATGTCAAAATTTATGTATATCTTTGCGCCTGCGTTTAATAAACGAATGTTTAACCTATTTATTAATTAAAAATGAATCAATACGAAACCGTTTTCATTTTAACTCCCGTTTTGTCTGATGCTCAGATGAAGGAAGCGGTAGAGAAGTTCAAGGGCATTCTCACTGCTGAAG
>JAZNPP010000045.1:0-67348 GCA_045589695.1 Bacteroidaceae bacterium | reverse complement strand
CACGGCTACGCTTGCCTTAGCGAATGTCTGCCAATCCGTACCCTCAACGGCATCGTATGGGATATTAACCCATGTAGCGTCGGCAGCCTCTCCCGCATAGTCCGATGAAACGAGAAGCTGGTGATTCTCGGCAACCTTGCCGCTTTCGGCATAACGGATAATGTATTCGAAAGATACGCAGGCCTCTGTCTCGTTCGTAAAATCAACAGGAGACGATACAAGCCAGCTTATCGCAGCATTGTCAGTCCCGTCATAGCTCGTCGCCTTTGCTGTCTTGTAGTCTATTACCCACGGATACTCACCCAAAGACTCTTCGGGAGCGAAAACGCCGAATTCTGTAGCGAAAGACTCATCGATGTAATAATAAGACGGCTCTACAGGCACCTCCTCATCAGAAAGGAATGTGATGTCTTTAATGTCCGACACATTATAGACAATGGAGTTACCGTCGGAAAAATTAATGTTCATCTTGTATTTTACCTCTTGCGCTGTCGCACCGGTAACGAAGAACATTACGAACAAAAATTTGAGTAATTTTTTCATAGTTCTGTTTAATTTATAAATTAGTAATTAATTAATATTCAACAATTTGTTTTACTTCTTCAACTCCATCGATTTGAGAGATGCTGCGTATTGCCATCTGAAGTTCATCCGAAGAATGCACCGGAAATTCCATAGAGCAATAGCCAATGTCGTCACGATTTTCTGTAGAGATACGTGAAAGAGACAGATGCAGTTTGTTTGTAATGCAATCGACGAGATCCACAAGCAAATGGTAACGGTCTATTACCATTATTTCTATTTTAACAGGATACATGAATTCCTTATCCTCCTCGAAATTTACCGCTACAATATCATCGCCTCGCTGCGATGCCAGACGTATCGCAGTCTTGCAGTCACGACGGTGAATAGATATTGAGCCGTCGGGATTCTTGAAGCCGATGACCTCATCACCCGGCAACGGACGGCAGACGTCACAACGGTCGTAAGGCAACTTGCGTTGTTTGTTCAGGAAGTTGTTAATATGCGATTTCGCCTTGTATGTCGATACATATTGCAGCCAATCGGGTTTGGGGAAAGAGTTCTCGTTGCACCCTATTTCCACGACATCGCCTCGTTCAAGTTCTGTCTTCACCGATGAAAGCTGGCCGTTGATGCGTGCATACTGGGCATGCAGGCCGAGTTCACTGTGAATCTCGAACGCAAAATCGAGCGCAGTAGCGCCTTTGGGCAATATAATGCCTTTGCCCTCAGGGGTATATGCTATGATGTCGTCGTTGTAGAACGAAGAGGTGACGCCGTCCATGTATTCGACCTCTTTACCGCGCGTAGCCATCTCCTGAAGGACATGCTTGAATTTTTCGAGCCAATTAGTGATGTTGGTTTCCGTGCTTTCGGCTATACAGCCATACTGTGACTTGCGTATCATGCGTTCCGAAGATATATGCACCTCTTCCCAAGTTCCTTGAGGAGCCAACAACTTTACATGATAGCTTTGATAGCCGTTCTCTTTAGGAGAATCGATAAAGTTGGCAACGCTGCCCGGCTTCTCCTTGAAGCGGTCGGTAAGAATTGAATATATCCTAAGGCTCATGTCCTTTTCGGAATACTCGTGGGTATTCGGGTATATGATACGTATGTAGTATTTGTCTTCGACATGCTTGAAGTCGCAGCCCGTACTCTGCATCTTGCGCCATGCATTGTGAGGACCGCGCGAATAGACCTCGGTACGAGCCATGAGAATATCGTTGTTCTCGAGCAGACGCTCTATTTCGAACATGAACGACTTGAGAGCCGGCTCACGCTCTTTCATCTCTTTTTCGAGCTGTTCCTCAATAATGGCATAATCTCTCGGACAGCGATAGCGGAACGAAAGGTTTTCCATTTCACGTTTGATGTAATAGAGGCCGAGACGGTGCGCGAGCGGTGCGTAGAAGTAATCGGTCTCTCCGGCAATCTTCATCTGTTTGTCGGGACGCATACTGCTGAGCGTACGCATGTTATGAAGGCGGTCGGAGAGCTTTATCAACAACGCGCGGATATCGTAGTGCAGAGAGTTTAGCATCTGCTTGTAGTTTTCTATCTGGCTTGATGTCGCCGTCGAATGCTTTTTCTTCTTCTTTGTCACCACATCGACAAGAAAGGCAACGTCGTCGCCGTATTTGGCGCGGATATCATCTATTGTATACGGAGTATCCTCTACCACATCGTGCAGGAATGCCGCTATTATAGGATTGGCGCCGAGACGAAGCTCTTCGGCAACAATCTTGGCAACAGCGACCGGGTGCATGATATACGGCTCACCCGACTTGCGGCGCTGCTCCTTATGCGCTTCACGCGCAAGGATGTATGCGTCACGTATCCTGCTTATGTCTTCGGCCGAAAGACGGCGCGCAAGGCGTACCAAAAGGTCATCGACCTCTGTATCAATCTGTTTATATTCCATAATGCAAACAATCTATGGACAAAATACCATTTAAATCACAAATTTGCTAAAAAATCAGTAATGACAAAAGATTTTTCTCAATTTTTATACTGCAAAAAATGGAAAAATTTTACACGAGAATTCCGATTAAATTAATTTGGCTATAAAATAAGAAATATCGGTATTATTTATTAATTTTGCAGATTAGAACAGAGAGGCCCGCCGAACGGGCGTATCCGAGCAAAGAAACAAGAATAAAAACAAAAGATATGTTAGAACAGATAAGCAACCTGTTTGAAGAGATTAAAGGCACTACAGCCTCCAATGCCGAAGAGCTTGAGGCGCTCCGCCTTAAATACCTCAGCAAGAAGGGTATCATAAACGGCCTTATGGCACAATTCCGCGAAGTGCCTGCCGAACAGAAGAGAGAAGTAGGCGTAAAGCTGAACGAGTTGAAGAATGCGCTTCAGGAACATTTCAACAGCCTGAAAGAGCAGATAGAGAACAAAGAAGAGGAACAATGCGAGATTGACTTGACACGTCCTTCTTACCCGACAGTATTGGGTACACGCCACCCTCTTTCTATTGTAAAGAATGAGATTGTGGACATCTTCGCCCGTCTCGGCTTCTCAATCGCCAACGGTGTCGAGGTTGAAGACGACTGGCACGTATTCTCGTCAATGAACTTTGCCGAGGACCACCCTGCACGCGACATGCAGGATACATTCTTCATCGAGGCTCACCCCGACATCATTCTCCGCACGCACACCAGCAGCGTACAGAGCCGTGTCATGGAGACAAGCCAGCCTCCTATACGCATTATCGCTCCGGGCCGTGTTTACCGCAACGAGGCGATAAGCTACCGTGCGCACTGCTTCTTCCACCAACTCGAAGGACTTTATATAGACAAGAACGTATCGTTCACCGACCTGAAGCAGGTACTGTTGCTGTTCGCTCAAGAGATGTTCGGCAAGGACACCAAGATACGTCTGCGCCCGTCGTACTTCCCGTTTACGGAACCGAGCGCAGAAATGGATATAAGCTGCAACATCTGCGGCGGAAAAGGATGCCCCTTCTGCAAGAACACCGGTTGGGTTGAGATTTTGGGCTGCGGAATGGTAGACCCCAACGTGCTTGAGCTTTGCGGCATCGACAGCAAAGAGTATTCGGGCTACGCATTCGGTATGGGCATCGAACGTATAACAAACCTCAAATACCAGGTGAAGGACCTTCGCCTGTTCAGCGAGAACGATGTACGTTTCCTTAAACTATTCGAGAGCGCGAACTAAGCAATGGCTACAACCATATACATGACTCGCCACGGCGAGACGATAGAGAATTCAAAAGGGCTGTTCCAAGGACAGACGCCCGGGCATCTGTCGGAGCTTGGCATTGAACAGGCGCGCTCGCTGCGTCCGCGTATAGCGGAGCTTGATTTCGAAGTCGTGCTTTGCAGCGACCTCAAACGTTGCCTCGACACTGCGGATATTGCCCTCGAAGGCATTGAATGTACATTCATAAAAGAGCCTTTGCTGCGTGAACGTGACCTCGGCAACCTTGCGGGAACGCCAATCAAGGGAGCGGTACTTAACGAGACTGTCGAGACCGAGGATTCAATGAAAGAGCGTGCCCGCAGATTTCTTGACAAAGTACGCAAAGAGTACCCCGGCAAGAAGATACTTGCATTCAGCCACGGTTTCTTCTGCCGAATAATGGAAGCCGAAATAATGGGAGTGACCCACAGAGACGTGACTTTGTTCGGAAATTGCGAGATACGGGAATTTAATATCTGATATTTATGGCTGCTTGCATGCAAGCAGCCATTTTTAATAAAAGCGACATGAAAAAACATATAACCGCATTATTAGCATTCATTGGAATTCTAATATTCATAGTTGCCTGCAGCAATTCTGACGAGAAAGAGACTAATCCTCTCATAGGGTATTGGTATACCGCCTATAATGACAGAGCAGTATCATTAAAAATAGATGAAAATGGTACAGGCGAGGCTACCTTTTATATATACAACGGAGAAAAGTGGGAAAAGGAGACATCGCTTTTACAATACACTGTAGCGAATGGTGATATTGCGATAAGGGCAGGAAAAGATTATACCCTAAGCGGAAGAATGGCAATTACGGGAGCGTCATTTTCAATAACGAACGGCAATGACGTTTCAATGTTCACGGAATTTGACGGCAATGAGGAAATAATCGATAAACTCAAAGCCGGCATTGAAAGTTCCTTCGACGGGAATAGCAAAGAGGACAGCACTACGACAAGCCCTGACGGCGAAGAAGAGAACAGCACGACAATACAGCCATCAGAAAACGTCGTACAAGAGAATTTTTGGTACAGCGAAAATGATGTACTGGCTATTCTGTCAAGCGCATATATAAAAACCGTTTCATTTGAACTTTCGCAACTGAATATTGAGAATATAAGAATCACAGGAAAGAATTTAACGAATCACAAAACGACTATAACTGCGACAACACCGGAAATCGCGGAGTGTTGGAAAAACGTCTACGATGCGATAGGCACATGCAACGCAATAATCGAAAATGCCAACGAAGAATTCGTCAATCTCATAAAAGAAGCCAGAGCCCTGCGATGCTTTTTATATTATAATACCGCACATTTGTGGGGTAAAGCACCTTATATAACAGCAACCGACATTGAAAACGTCGGAAATTCACCGGTACTTTCCAAAGAGGAAATATTTGACCGGATTTTAAGAGAGATTGATGAAACAGGTACATTCGAGACAGGATATTCCACAAACAATTATAGAATAGACAAAGAGACTCTTCGTGCAATAAAAGGCGAGATACATTTATCCAGAGGAGAATACGGAACTGCACTCTCATATCTCTATAACATCGCGCCGTCGTTCTCTTTATCAATAACCGGAGGGCCTTTCGAGAGTTACCGCACTATTTTTGGAGATGAAATAGCGATTTACACCCCAGAATATATTGAACTACTGAGATTTGAGGCCGAGAATACCGATGAGACGCTCTCGCGATGGGAAAAGAGCGATACGCCCGCATACGGACACTGGGCCATGCTCAGACGCACAGGCAAGGCACAAGAGATTTGCAGCTGCGAGGAACATGAGCTGCTGCTGCCTATACCAAAAGACGAACTGATTTACAACCGTAATCTGACTCAAAACCCCGGATATTGAATTCATGAAGAAAGCCGAGCTGTATAAAAAGACGATAGAATATTTCGAAGCCGCGATGCCTGTTGCCGAAACGGAGTTGAACTACACCACTCCGTTCGATCTGCTTGTTGCCGTCATCCTTTCGGCTCAATGCACCGACAAGAGAGTGAACATGGTAACTTCGGACCTTATAGCCCGTTACCCCGACGCTCACGAGATGGCTCAAGCGCACCCCGACGAGATATACAACTACATAAAAAGCGTTTCGTACCCGAACAACAAAGCCAAGCACCTTGTAGGCATGGCGCAGAAGCTGTGCAGCGACTTCGGCGGGGAGGTACCCGATACTCTTGAAGAGCTTACTGCACTGCCCGGCGTGGGACGCAAGACCGCTAACGTGATGCAATCGGTCGTGTGGGGAAAGAGCGCTATGGCTGTAGACACGCATGTATTCCGCGTGAGCCACAGGATAGGACTTGTACCTAAGCGATGCACCACCCCCTACAGCGTGGAAATGGAACTGATGAAGCACCTTCCGGGCGATATTGTTCCAAAAGCGCACCATTGGCTAATATTGCACGGCAGGTACGTTTGCAAGGCACGTACTCCCGAATGCGGCAAATGCGGACTTAGGGATGTATGTAAAGAATATAATAAACGGAAAGGTTAAAACGGGAATCTTTTACAGCACCACAAAACAGAGGCTATTTTATTTAAAGTTTTATTTTTAATAAATTTAAAATTGTTTGTAAATTAAAAATATTATATTTGCAGATGTGCAGTTTTCTGCGGCAAGCCGACAGAGATGCGCAAAAACAGAATATTCATCAATTACTAACATAAAATCAATTAAGCTATGACAATTGACAATTTCAAGTTTGCCGGCAAAAAGGCAATTGTTCGCGTGGATTTCAACGTACCCTTGAACGAAGAGGGAAAAATCACCGATGATACCCGTATCCGTGGTGCGCTTCCTACATTGAAGAAGGTTTTGGCCGACGGCGGCGCACTTATCATCATGTCACACATGGGCAAACCAAAGGGCAAGGTAAACGCAAAGTACTCTTTGAGCCAGATTGTAGACGCTGTTTCCGAGAAATTGGGCGTTGCTGTTCAGTTCGCTCCCGACTGCGCAAAGGCTGCCGAGGCTGCCGCTGCATTGAAGGCCGGCGAAGTTCTTATGCTTGAGAACCTCCGCTTCTACCCCGAAGAGGAAGGCAAGCCTGTAGGCATTGACAAGGAAGACCCCGCATACAACGATGCGAAGAAGGCTATGAAGGAGTCACAGAAGGAGTTCTCTAAGACTCTCGCTTCTTATGCAGACTGCTACATCAACGACGCATTCGGTACAGCTCACCGCCGTCACGCATCTACTGCCGTAATCGCGGACTACTTCGATGCAGACAACAAAATGCTCGGCTACCTCATGGAGAAAGAGGTACAGGCTGTAGACAACATCCTCAAAGATATCAAGCGTCCTTTCACAGCTATCATGGGCGGTTCAAAGGTTTCAACAAAGATAGGTATCATAGAGAACCTCATGGACAAGGTCGATAACCTCATTCTCTGCGGCGGTATGACTTATACATTCGCAAAGGCTCAGGGCGGACAGATTGGCCGTTCTATCGTTGAGGACGACAAGCTTGACCTCGCTATAAACATCATGGAGCAGGCTAAGGCAAAGGGCGTAAACCTTGTCCTCGCTAAGGACTGCGTTGCCGCTGATGACTTCTCTAACGACGCTAACACGCAGGTATGCGCAGCAGGCGCTATTCCTGAGGGTTGGGAAGGCTTGGATGCAGGCCCACAGGCTCAGCAGGATTTCGCAGCCGCTATCGTAGACGCTAAGACAATCCTTTGGAACGGCCCCGCAGGCGTATTCGAGTTCGACAACTTCACTGCAGGCTCACGTGCTATCGCCGAGGCTATCGGCAAGGCTACCGCTAACGGCGCATTCTCGCTCATCGGCGGCGGCGACTCTGTAGCATGCATCAACAAGTTCGGCATGGCTGACCAGGTTTCATACATTTCAACCGGCGGCGGCGCTCTTCTTGAGGCTATTGAGGGTAAGGTACTCCCTGGCGTAGCAGCTATCAAAGGCGAATAATGCCACAATTCAATAAAAACCGATAAACAGCGTGGGTATCCATGCTGTTTATTTTATAAAATCCAAGCATGGACGACAAGCAGATAAAAGAGATAAAGGAAAAAGTTGAGAAACTGCTCGACAGCTACAGGCTCAGGCAGGCTATAGAGACCCTGGGAACGGATATCGACAGCTTGCAGGATTGGGACCTGAGAACACGCTACAACGAATTGCAGACAGCATACAATTATATGCTGGAGTATCTTCGTATGGGTATGCAGGACCCTGACAGAGAGCGGTTGTACGATGAGCTTGTCGGACGTTGCCACACGCTTAACGAACTGATTTCCGCCACAAGGGAGAGCGAACACTCTACTAAGGTATACAGCCAGAAGAGCCGCAAATATAAAAACCTCGCTACGTTCGAAGAGATTATTGCAGCGTACAAAGAGAATGCCGAGAACATAAGGCTCGCGAACACTCTCCCGACCGATGAACGCAGAAAGGTTTTACAGGAGCTGTGGCAGGAACACGAAAGGAGGCTTGTTCAGATGTGGGAGGCTGTATGGACGAGCAGGGCCTGGACAAAAAGCGCCGCCGAGAAGATTGCAGCGCTTGCCGCTGACGAGGAATGTATGGCTAACGACCGTGCAGCCATTGTCAGCGCGATAACAATGAGCGCCTTGAAATGTTTTGAGCCTTTGAAGGTCACTACCCTATGCAGGCTCGCGACAAACAACGACACGGCAGTCGCCATGAGAGCGGCGACAGGACTTGTACTTGTTCTGCTGAAAAACGACGGACGCATAAGATATTACAGAGAGATAACCGCCGCCCTTGAGACGCTGCAGGAAGACGCTCTGTTCATGAGCCGCATCGAAACGATACAGATTCAGCTGCTGCGTTGCAGAGAGACGCAGAAGATTGACCGCAAGATGCGTGAGGAAATTATCCCCGCCATGATGAAAAACCCCAAACTGAACGGCAGCAAGTTCAGCATTGAGATACTTAGCGAGATTGAGCAGGACGAGGACAAGAACCCTGAATGGGGAGCGTGGATAGAGAAGGACGAGATAAAAGGGAAGATTGAGGAGATGGCGAAATGGCAGATGGAAGGCGCCGACGTATATATGAGCACATTCTCACAGCTGAAGAATTTCCCGTTTTTCGGCGAGATAACGAACTGGTTCCGTCCGTTCGATACAAATGTTCCTGCCATATCGGAAATACTGCCCGACAATGCAGATAACGGAAAGACGCTCATCGGCAGCATCTGCTCGTCACCAATATTCTGCAACAGCGACAAGTATTCGTTCTGCTTTACCTTCAAACAGATTCCTCAGGAGCAGCGTGAGGCATTGCTGGGGCAGATACCCGACGAAGCTGACATGCATTCCGACGAGAATATCGACAACAGAGCGGCGATAGAGGGAAAACGTGCCGAGACAATAAGCAACCAATACATACAGGACATATACCGTTTCTTCAAGCTGTCGAACTTCCGCCATGAGTTCAGCGACCCGTTCGCCTCATCTCTGAACATGATTGAGAGCCTCTCGATGTCGGGCCTCATAAACAGCAGCGACACCATGCTGCGGATATTCCGTTACCTTGTCGAGAAAGGATACTACAACGAGGCGTACAAAGCTGGACTGCTGTTCGAAAAAAGCGGCGAGGGCGATGCGCAGTTCTACCAAGAGATGGGCTTCTGCATGCAGAAGGAGCGGAACCTTGACGCTGCAATAGACTATTACACTAAAGCCGATATCATAAAACCCGACACCTTGTGGACGCTCAGGCACATTGCGCAATGCTATCGCATGCAAGGCGAATTGGAAAAGGCGCTCAGCTACTACCAGATGGCCGAAGAGTTCGCGCCCGAAAACCTGTCGCTGCTTCTACAGACAGGAGAGAGTTTTGCCGCGACAAAGAGATACGAAGAGGCGTTCGCGCGGTTCTACAAAGTCGAATTCCTTAAACCGGGTTCCCGCCGAGCGTTGCGGGCGATTGCATGGTACTCGTTCATCACGGGCAATGACATCCAGGCAAGGGATTACTACAACAGGCTGACCGGGATGCCGAAGGCAGGCTACGAAGATTATATGAACGCAGGGCATGTAGAATGGGTGTGTCGCAACAAGACTTTGGCAATTGAGCTATACAATAAGGCAAAAGAGCTGTGCAACGGCACAGCGGACCTTGCGGAACAGATTATGCACGACAAAGAGACGCTCATGGCACGAGGCATAAGCGAGAAAGAGATTTTTATGCTGAGAGACTTGGTCGAGACTTCGTTTAAATGAGATAACGTTTAACGAGGAACGAGTTTTGATTACGGAGTGACCCCAAAAGTTTTTTTATCCGGCTTTTGGGGTCACTTCATTTCTATACAGATTGCGAACGACCTGCATGGCAACGACTTTGCAAGACAGAAACAAAAGCTGCGGTTTCTATGTTATCAACTAAAAAAGAGTTATGCAGTGGATAACAGAGATTTTACGTTCGCATCCCGAGCTTGCGATATATCTTACTTTGGGACTCGGGTTTCTTTTCGGAAGAATTCATATTAAAGGTTTCAGCTTAGGCATAGTGACAAGCGTGCTTCTTGTCGGGGTCATTGTTGGACAGCTGGACATTCCCATGACAGGTGCATTGAAACAGACTGCGTTCCTGCTCTTTCTTTTTGCCATCGGCTACAAAGTGGGTCCTCAGTTCTTTGCAGGACTGAGAAAAGAGGGGCTTCCGCAAGTATTCTTCGCAGTCGTCATGTGCGTTTTCATTCTTTTAAGCACCTGGGGCATAGCTCTTGTTATGGGATACAATGCGGGAGAAGCAGCAGGCCTTCTATCGGGTTCGCAGACGATAAGCGCCGTGATAGGCGTAGCGGATGATACTATACGAGGTCTCTCGGCAAGCGACGCCGAGAAACAGAAAATGCTCGACATCATTCCTGTTGCATATGCGGTGACATACATATTCGGCACAGCCGGCTCGGCTTGGATACTATCAAGATTAGGGCCTAAACTGCTCGGAGGTTTTGACAAGGTAAAGGCCGCATGCAAAGAGTTGGAGAACAGAATGGGCAGAGACGATAGTGACAAGCCCGGTTTCATGGACGCTAAGCGTGAGGTCGAGTTCCGCAGCTATAGAATAGAAAACGGCTGGTTCGACAAAGGACGTAAAGTCGCCGAACTTGAAGAATATTTCAAAGAACAAGGAAAGAGGCTTTTCGTGGAAAGAATACGCAAGGGCAAAAGGATTATCGACGACGTGAGCCCGAGCAAAAGACTGAACGTCGGCGACGAGGTTGTTCTGAGCGGACGGTATGAATACACGATAGGCGAAGAGAAATGGGTTGGAGAAGAGATAGACGACAAGGAGCTGCTCAGCTTTCCTGTAATGGTAATAAAATGCACAATCACAAGGAAAAGAGGGAAGCGGGAGTCGTTCAACGGGAAAAGCGTCGCCGAACTGCGTTCACGCCGGTTCATGCATGGCGTGAGCATTCAGAGAATACGACGCATGGGCATCGATATTCCCGTATTTCCGGGAACGATGCTCAATAACGGCGACGTCATTGAGCTTGTAGGAAAGAAAATCGACGTCATGAACGCCGCTAAGGAGGCGGGCTACCCCGACCCTGCGACAAACGAAAGCGACATCGTATTCGTTTCGATAGGTATTCTTATCGGTGCGTTGGCAGGCTTGCTCACATTGCACGTCAAAGGCGTTCCCATAAGCTTAAGCAGCAGCGGAGGAGCGCTTATCGCAGGGCTTGTCTTCGGATGGCTACGTTCACGCCATCCTACATTCGGAGCTGTTCCCGAAGCGGCTCTGTGGATATTCAACAATTTAGGTCTTAACATTTTCATAGCCATTATAGGCATCTCGGCCGGTCCCGGGTTTATCGAAGGCTTCAAGGAGGCCGGACTTTCACTTTTCCTGGCAGGAATAGCGGCAACGTCATTGCCATTGATATTCGGTATATTCGTCGCTGCGAAACTGTTCAAGTTTCACCCTGCGATAGCTCTTGGCTGTTGCGCGGGAGCAAGGACTACCACTGCCGCCATAGGAGCGTTGCAGGAGACGCTCGGCAGCGAAACGCCCGCTCTGGGATACACCGTAACGTATGCGGTAGGCAACACTCTGCTTATTCTGTGGGGAGTATTACTGACGCTTATGGTCGGATAGTTAAGAGTTGAGAGTTAAGAGTTGAGAGTTGAGAGGGCTACGATGAACGTTTAGTGATTAAAGCGAAGCTTCGACGGCATGAGCAGCATCTCGTCAAGCGCAGCATCGCCGAAAGTGATGCCGCTTGGGTTGCGATTGCGAATGCCGCCAACGATTAACGATGAGCGATTAAAGCGGAGCTTCGACGGCATGAGCAGCATCTCGTCAAGCGCAGTGCCGCAAAGTGGCACCGCTTGGGTTGCGATAGCGAATGCCGCCAACAGATTAACGATTGCAGGGGCAGATACGCCGATCTGCCCTGGAGTTAAGAAATAGAAGAAGTGGTTTTTTATAAACATATAAATATGGGCAAATATTTGATGGACCGCAGTGAGGTCAAGTCTTTTGAAAACGAGATGGAAAAAATCAGTCCGTTTGAGCTGAAAAACCGTCTTATCGCGCTTGCCGACGAGAGTATAAGGAAGTCTGCACGGGCTATGCTCAACGCTGGACGAGGCAACCCTAACTGGATAGCGACAGTACCGAGAGAGGCGTTTTTTGTTCTGGGCAAGTTCGGCCTTGAAGAGGCGTGCCGTGATTGGCAATGCGAAGAGGGGCTTGCGGGAATTCCTCAAAAAGAGGGTATCGCCGAAAGGTTCGAGGCTTTTCTGAAAAAGAACGGCAAAGAGCCGGGAACGGCTTTTCTTGAGAAATGTTACATATATATGATTGAGGAACATGAAGCCGACGCCGACAAACTCGTTCACGAATGGGCCGAAAGCGTTATGGGCAACCAATATCCCGTTCCTGACAGAATTCTCGAATATACCGAATGCGCGGTACGTGACTACATTGCTCAAGAGCTGTGTGACGGAAGACCTCCGCAGGGCGAAATGGATCTTTTCGCCACTGAGGGCGGAACGGCTGCGATGTGTTATATTTTTGATTCGCTGCAGCAGAACAGGCTGCTTAACAGAGGCGACCAGGTAGCTCTGATGACTCCGGTGTTCACGCCGTACATTGAGATACCTAAGCTTTACCGGTACAACCTCAAGGTGACCGAAATTCCTGCCGGAGTCACCACTTACGACGACCTGCATCTGTGGCAATACAGCGACAAGGATGTGAGCAAACTCCGCGACCCGTCATACAAGGCTCTGTTCATAGTAAACCCGAGCAACCCGCCGAGCTACACCCTCGCGCCGGAAACGGTGGACCTGATAGTAGACATCGTCACACGTTGGAATCCTAACCTGATGATTGTTACAGATGATGTTTACGCCACATACGCCAACGGTTTCCAGTCGCTGATGGCACGTCTGCCACGCAACACTATATGCGTCTATTCGTTCTCGAAATATTTCGGCGCTACAGGCTGGCGTACTGCAGTGATAGCCTTGCATAGGGATAACATCTTCGACGAGATGCTGAAAAGACTGCCACGCAAACGCAAAGGAGAGCTGCAGCAACGCTACGGCAGCATCAGCGGCAACATTGAAGGCATGCGTTTCATTGACAGAATGGTAGCCGACAGCCGTCAGGTAGCGCTTAACCATACTGCTGGACTGTCGTTGCCGCAACAGATGCAGATGACGCTGTTCGCCCTCTACTCTATCATCGACAAGCGTGAGGGCGACAAGTTCAAGACAAAGATGAAAGAAATCATTCGACGCAGGCTCGATGCATTATGGACAAACATGGGCTTTACTTTGCTGCCCGACCCTTTGCGTGCGGGATACTATTCGGAAATTGACATGTTAGTGTGGGCCAAGAGGTATTACGGCAAGGAGTTCGCCGACTGGCTGCAACTGAACTACAGCCCGTTGGATGTCGTGTTCCGCCTTGCGACGGAGACGTCGCTCATAGTGCTTAACGGCGGCGGGTTTGACGGACCGGAATGGAGCATACGTGTATCGCTTGCCAACCTGAAGGAAAAGGACTACGCCATTATCGGAAAGCATGTAAGAGAAATTCTCGACTCATACGCCGCAAGGTGGAAAAATAGCATGCCTGCGAAGTAAAGGCTTGAACGGAGGATTGAAAAGCATAAGGTGAGAGCGTTTTTATTTTCACGCTCTCACCTTATGCTTTTCTATTCTCACCTTTCCGTTTATCTTTTATTTACCATAGCATCGATTGCGGCGACTGCTGTAACATTCAGAATCTCCTGAACGGAACTCTCGAAATCTATAAAGTGGATAGGTTTGTTAAGTCCCATCTGAATAGGTCCGATAATCTCGGTATCAGGGTTAAGCGCCTGCAACATCTTGTAGGACGAGTTGGCTGAATTAAGATTAGGGAAGACAAGCGTATTGACCTCTTTACCGAATAGCTTTGTGAAAGGATACTTTTTGTCACGCAGCTCGCTGTTCATTGCCACATTAACCTGCATTTCGCCATCGAGCGTCCACTGCGGATAGTTCTTGTGAATGTACGATACGGCTTCACGCACCCTTTCGGCGCTGCCGCCCTGGTCCGTACCGAAGTTTGAGTACGAAAGCATCGCTATCACAGGCTCATGATTGAAGAAACGTACCGATTTCTCGGCAAGGCGGGCAATGTCGATAAGCGTCGATGTCTCAGGCGCTCTGTTGATAAGAGTGTCGGCCAAAAAGTATGTTCCCTTCTTTGAGTTGATGATATGCAATGTCGCAAAAGTACTGAAACCCTCCTGCATGCCTATAACCTCTTTAGCCACCTTGATGGTGTTGGAATACTTGGTGTAAAGGCCTGTAAGGAATGCGTCGGCATCGCCTGTCTCGACCATCATCATGCCGAAGTAGTTACGCTCGAACATTTTGTCGTTAGCTTCTTCGAAAGTATAGCCTTCACGCTGACGCTTGTCGGCAAGTATTCTTGCGTAACGTTCGCGACGTTCACGCTCGCTCGGGTGACGGAGGTTAAGCACTTCGATGCCGTCGAGACTCAAACCGAGTTCTTCGGCGAGCTTGCCTATGATTTCATCGTTGCCGAGGAGAATCGGCTGGCAGATACCCTCTTCTTTAGCCTGCACGGCAGCCTTCATCATTGAAGGATGAGCGCCTTCGGCGAAGACAACACGCTGCTTCTCGGTACGCGCCATGTCGTAGAGCTGCTGCGTGAGCTTTGACTCACGGCCCATGAATTCAAGAAGATGCTCTTTGTATTTATCCCAGTCTTCAATATTCTTGCGTGCCACACCGCTCTCTATCGCCGCTTTAGCCACAGCCATTGAGACCTCTATCAACAGACGGGGGTCTACAGGCTTCGGAATGAAGTAGTCACGGCCGAAAGTAAGATGCCTTACCTTATATACTTTGTTCACTATCTCCGGAACAGGCTGCTTAGCCAGATTGGCGATTGCTCTTACGGCAGCGAGCTTCATCTCTTCGTTGATAGCCGTTGCTGCGACGTCGAGCGCTCCACGGAAAATGTAAGGGAAGCCGATGACATTGTTTATCTGGTTTGGATAGTCGCTGCGGCCCGTACTCATAAGCACATCGGGGCGGCTCTCCATTGCGTCTTCGTACGTAATCTCGGGCTCAGGGTTGGCGAGAGCGAACACTATAGGGTCTTTTGCCATTGAGCGTACCATATCTTTTGTCAGCACGTTGCCTTTCGAGAGACCGAGGAAGACATCGGCGTCTTTTATCGCATCGGCGAGCGTCGTGATATCCGTTTTCTCTGTAGCGAACTCTATTTTTTCGGGAGTGAGGTTGCCGCGAGAGGTGTTTATGACACCACGGCTGTCGAGCATCACGATGTTCTCTTTTTTCACGCCAAGAGCCACATAGAGTTTTGTGCATGAGATAGCGGCCGCTCCGGCACCGTTCACCACCACCTTGACGTCAGCAATGTTCTTGCCGTTCACTTCAAGAGCGTTCAGCAATCCGGCAGCCGAGATAATGGCTGTACCGTGCTGGTCGTCGTGCATTACGGGTATGTCAAGCTCCGCTTTGAGACGACGCTCTATCTCGAAACATTCGGGTGCCTTTATATCCTCAAGATTTATTCCTCCGAACGTGGGAGCTATAGCCTTAACGGCCTCGATGAACTTTTCGGGGTTTTCCTCGTTCACCTCGATGTCGAACACGTCAATGCCTGCGTATATCTTGAACAGCAAGCCCTTTCCTTCCATTACAGGCTTGCCTGCGACAGCGCCTATGTTGCCGAGCCCGAGTACAGCCGTACCGTTTGAGATAACGGCCACAAGGTTGCCCTTATCGGTATATTTGTATGCGTTCTGCGGGTCTTTCTGAATTTCAAGACACGGCTCCGCAACGCCTGGCGAATAGGCAAGCGAGAGGTCGGTTTGGGTAAAATATGGTTTTGTAGGAACTACCTCTATCTTTCCCGGGCGTCGCCCGGCATGGTAGTTCAGTGCATCTTCTTTAGTAATCTTTGCCATAGTAATAGCGGTACTTTATACCTTATATTTCGTTTATAACATTCTGAATAAAAGTGTCGCCCGCCTCACCGACGCCGAACAGGGCGAAGTCGTAACGGACAGGGTCGTCGGGAGACATCTCCCGCAGTTTTGCCGTAAGTTCCTCAACTGTGCGGCGGTCGTTCTGCTTGCGGGTAACGAGATTTAGCAAACGTGCCGTACGTGCCACATGAACGTCGATAGGAATCATCAATGACGAAGGAGATACCGAGCGCCATATTCCGATATCGACCTTGCCGTCGTTGCGGCAGAGCCAACGCAACATCATATGCATGCGCTTGCATGCCGAGCCGGGCTTTCCTTTGAGGTGCAGAGGGTTGCTGATATGTCTTGTGAAAACGCCTCCGTTCGATGCGGCGAGTTCGGAACGCAGACGCTCTATTCCGTCCCATGTCGAACAGTCTGTAAAAAGCGGCTCCATAGAGCCGTAACGACTGTAGATATCTCTTAAGCCCCGGCAGATATACTTGAAATCGGAAACGAAGAATGTTCTATGGATATTCATTCTGTCTTCAAGACTTTCCCACTCTCCCGACATTACATAGTCGTAGGGAGCCGAACGCATTATATCACGGAACATTTTTTCTCCGCTGCGCAGAATCATTTTACGGTTACCCCATGCTATGACAGAGGCCAACAGAGCCGATATCTCTATATCCTCTTTGCGGGTGAATGAGCGCGGGAAGCGTATAGGGTCGTTTTCGATAAACGCCTTGCAGTTGTATTGTCCAACCTTCTCTTCGAGTATAGCCTTCAAACGGTCCATCAGATACCGGTTTTCTCAACCTCTTGCCGCAAACGGGAATAGGTGTCGTCGCTTACAGGAACGAGAGGAAGCCTCAAACGGTTGTCGAGCATGCCTTTGATTGTCATCAGGGCCTTGATTCCGCAAGGGTTACCCTCGACAAAAAGCAAGCGCAGAGTCTCGCCGAGTCCGTCTATCAGTTTACGAGCCTCTTCGACCTTGCCTTCGAACATCTTGTCTACGATATTCTTGAGTTCAGCAGGACATGCGTTGCCGAAAACAGATATTATACCCAAGCCGCCGGCCTCCATGACATCTACCGTAAGTCCGTCATCGCCCGAGAAGACATCGAGATGAGCAGGCTTTATTTCTATCAAGCGTCTTATCTGTTCAATATTGCCCGACGCGGCCTTGTAACCTACGACATTCGGACAGTCGCGAGCGATGCGTGCGGCCGTTTCGGGAAACATGTTCACGCCTGTGCGGCCGGGAACATTGTAAAGGAATATAGGAAGTGACGTTGCCGAAGCGATGGCACGGTAGTGCTGGTATATACCTTCCTGAGTGGGCTTGCTGTAATACGGAACGACTGAGAGAATCGCATCGACACCGGCAAAATCTTCGGTAAGCAGTTCCTCTATGACAGCCTGGGTGCAGTTACCGCCTACGCCCACCATGATCGGCATACGGCCATCGACCTGTTTTATAATGCGCTTTCGAATCTCACGTTTCTCATCGATTGACAACGTGGGAGTTTCTGCAGTAGTACCGAGTACGCAAAGGAAGTCGGTACCGCAATCCAAATGCATCTGCACGAGTTTTTCTATAGTAGCATAGTCTACTTTACCTTCTTCGGTAAAAGGCGTTACAAGGGCGACGCCCATGCCTCGAAATGTTTTTCGCATCATAAATTTAAAATTTCGGTTTGCAAAATTACATCAAATTTCGCTATTATTATAAAATAAAGAATAGAAATAATCGCAAAGGAGCAAAATTTGACATCTCTTGACAAAAATTCATAATTTAGACGGGAAAGCGGTTATAAAGGCTAAAAGGAATAAGATTAACCACATAGCGAGTAAGTAAATAAACATGCGAGCGAACTGGTTCGGTCAGGCCGTGTTGCCAAGCGTTCTTCACTGCACGCCAATCACAGCAGGCAGACACCCCCGTCCGCCCCTACAGACGCTACACGCCCACCGTTAATCGTCATTCGTTAATCGTTATCATAGCAAGGAATTCATCTTCGCTGACGATTCTGACACCGAGTTTCTGTGCCTTTTCGAGCTTGCTCGGTCCCATATTGTCGCCGGCAAGAATAAACGAAGTAGATTTGCTCACACTGCCCACGTTTTTGCCGCCGTTCTTCTCTATGATATCCTTGTACTCGTCACGTGAATGGTGAACAAAGACACCGCTGATAACAATGCTCAGCCCTTTCAGAATATCGCTATGCGGCCGCTGTTCCTCTTCGCCGACTTCGAATTGCAGTCCAGCCGCTTTCAAACGTTCCACAAGAGAGCGGTTGGCCTCGCTTGAGAAGAAAGCGATGACAGCCGAGGCGATGCGTTCGCCTATCTCATCGACGGCGGTCAGTTCTTCGAAGGAGGCGTCCATGAGACCGCCGATATTCTTGAACGCGCGCGCAAGACGTTTCGCTACCGTAGCGCCAACGAAACGTATGCCGAGAGCGAACAGCACACGTTCAAAAGGAACAGCCAACGACGCACGTATGCCCGACACTATATTCTCGGCAGACCTCTGCCCCATGCGAGGAAGGAACATCAGCTCTTCGGGCTGAAGCTGATAAATATCCGAGATATCCTTTATCAGATTATAGTTGAAAAGCATCTCTATCGTTTCCGGGCCGATAGAGTCGATATTCATTGCGTCACGCGCGACAAAATGCTCGATGCGGCCTTTTATCTGCGGCGGACATGTAATGTCGTTAGGACAATAATGGGCGGCTTCGCCTTCGGCACGGACAAGCGGAGTACCGCATTCGGGACATTTAGCGATGAAACGCACCTTTTCGCCGAGCATGAAACGGGCGTCCACGTCCACGCCTGTAATCTTAGGGATAATCTCCCCGCCCTTCTCCACATACACCATATCGCCGATATGCAAGTCAAGTTTTTCGATGATATCGGCATTATGCAACGAAGCACGTTTCACCACCGTTCCCGACAGCTGCACAGGGTCGAGGTTGGCAACGGGTGTCACGACACCCGTACGGCCCACTTGGTAAGTGACCTCGTTGAGACGTGTCAAGGCACGTTCGGCCTGAAACTTGTATGCTATTGCCCAGCGTGGCGACTTCGCCGTGTAGCCGAGATTTTTTTGCTGACGCAGGGAATTGACCTTAAGCACGACGCCGTCGGTAGCGAACGGAAGATTCTTGCGTTCCGCATCCATTGTATCGATGAAGCCGAACACCTCTTCGAGGGTACTGCACTTGCGGGTATAAGACGACACTTTGAAACCCCAACGCGCTGCAGCCTGCAAATTTTCGTAGTGTCCTTCGGCAGGAAGAGTCTCGCCGAGCATGAAATAAAGATACGCGTCAAGCCCTCGTTTTGCCACTATTGATGAGTCCTGAAGCTTAAGCGTGCCCGACGCCGCATTACGGGGGTTGGCGAAAAGCGGCTCCTCTCGGGAAGCACGTTCCTCGTTAAGACGCTCGAAGACGCTCCAGGGCATAAGCACCTCGCCACGTATCTCGAACTCCGCAGGATAGCCCTCTCCCGAAAGCTTGAGAGGCACGGAACGGATAGTCTTAACGTTCGCCGTGACATCGTCACCTTTTTCGCCGTCGCCTCGGGTGACGGCACGCTGCAAAATACCGTTCACGTATGTCAGCGATATTGAGGTACCGTCGAACTTCAGCTCGCAGCAAATCTCGAAATCCTCGTTAAGACTGCGTCTTACCCTGTCGTAGAACTCTTTGACTTCCTCTTTGGAATAAGTGTTTCCAAGAGAGAGCATAGGATATTTGTGCTGCACCTGCTTGAACTCCTTAGTTATGTCCGAGCCCACACGCATAGTGGGCGACGAAGGGTCGTACATGTCGGGATTGGCGGCCTCAAGCTCCTGCAGCTCACGCAACAGCGAGTCAAACTCGAAGTCGCTGATTGAGGGCATGTTCAGCACATAATAACTATGGTTATGTTCGTGCAGCTCCTTACGAAGCTGGATGATACGTTCTTTGGAGTTCATTGAAAAGGCTTTAAAAACATGCGAAGATACAAAGAATATCGGAAAAATGAAAAAATCAAATAACGATGAAGACTAATAGAATGATGGATCATTGGGCAGTGTCCAAAATATTGTGTAAATGAGAAAACAGGATTTATTCGCACGGTTGCTGTCGCAAATAATCACGGTTTCGCCATTCTCATTCCACTCATAAGCAAAAAGCCTGTAATCCGTCTTAAGCTGACGGATTACACGGCTTTTTATTATTTGATAATAAACTACGCCCTCTCTGCATTCATGATTCGAGGGGCGGAACTTAACTTTTACACTTGTCATAGAGTCATGGTTTTATTTTTCTATCATCCATTTCCTCTTTAACGGAAGTGCCGGCTTGGGGTATTGCCTCACGGCCCGCATTGCCGCTGTTCTCAACTGCCGAGAGGAGTTCCGGGGATATCCCCTCCATCGGGGCTCCTTTTGCGGCCTGTTCTTCGTTGCGTTTTATGGCTTCGAGTATCTTGCCGGCGAAAGGATATGAGGTATTCTCAAGCAGGGTCTTTACATCGAGGGCGTTGCTGCGGAAGAGGTCCATGAGGAAGTCGTTGGCGAGCATCTGGTAAGCTGGAGTGTTGTAGCCGTCGGAGATTGTAATATCTATCTCGCTGTTCTGCACCTTCTGCGGGTCGTACCATTTAGCCTCGTCGGAGTACTGCATGCCTGCCATATCGATGTAACGCTGTTCGTTGTAGAACTGCTGAATAGTCTTCATAAGCTTTGTGTCACGACGGCGGCGGAACGTCCTGAAGCTGTCGAAGAGCCCTTTCATGTTCAGTGAGGAGTTCTGTATCTGCTGCGCATAGAGCGACGCCGGAGTACCCGACTTAGGGGCCTGCCCCTGCATGGCGGAATTGACTCCCGAAATTTCGTTTATTAGACGCAGCTGAAGATTGAGCAGTTCAAAGTCGCCAGCTACTGACGCTCCGCTGTTGTACTGCCGCACTACTCCGTCGATGCTCTGCCCCGGCTTGAGTTTCACGAAAAGCACACCGTTGTAACGTACGTACTCGTCGATAATCTCTTCTCGTGACATGCTCTCGAAGGCGTCGTCATCAACGACGAGAACACCTTTTGACGATGTACCTCGAATGAAATCTATGAGAGTAGCTGTACGGTTTATGGCCCGTTGCTGGTCAATGAACTGCTCCACGAAGTTGCCTAACTTCCCCTGAACAAGAGGATAGAGATGCAGCACATAGTTATGTTCGCCGTGCCAATAAGGGCTGCGCCCTTCTTGAAGCACGTCACCGCAGGGTGTCATGTATCGGTAGTACCAGAAACGCTCTGTTGCGAAATTGTATTTAATAAGGAGCAGCTCTTCTTCGGCAGCGTTATGAGACTCCGTGCGGCGACGCTCGTTCTCTTCGTCGAACATTTGCTTGCTTTCGGGCGTATATGGCTCGTAGCCCCATGTACCACGCATCTCGTCGGTCCAATAGTAGGCATCGCGCGACTCAAGTTTCCAGCCGAGTATGACACGGCAGAGCGAGCTGCGGGAGGCGGAAAAGAATGTGAGGTTCGCCGTTTCGTCACCCTGCACTGCCCTGTTTATAGAAATGAAACCTCGGACATCGCCGTACGCGTTTTCTATAAACTCTTTCTTTTGCGGCGTAGTGGCGAAGTGGGCTATGACATCGTCGAGCGGCAAGTCGAAAATTTCTCCTATGCATGTTACGTCCCACATGCGCACGTCTTCGAGGTTGGCGTTGAAAAAGAGCCTCGATGGATTGACGCTGTAGACCCACACGTCACGCCTGTCCTTCGAGGGGTTCATTCCGTACTCCACCCTCTGCGCCACCATGCCTCCGTTAAGGAGCAAACGCATTGAGTCGGCATCGACTTCTTCGAGTTCGTTTATATCGTGGACATACTCTATAGCTACCGACATCATCTCGCCCACCTTAGCTTCGCCCTGGTCACGGGCGACACAGACAGGACGCATAAGGTTCTGTCTCAGTTGGCCATCGATATTATTCAGTATCGGGGCTATCATATTGTTCTTAAGCGGCACTTTGCCGTTCTTCTTTATCAGTTCGCCCTCGGTAATCGGCGAAAGAGTATCCGGGTCGGTGACAAGGTCGCCCCACTGGTCGCCGTAGCTATACATGAGGCTTCGCCGCAATTTGCGGCGAGCCTCATCAAGAGAGTTCCAACAGGCAGCGCATTCATTGAGGAAGTCTGTAGCCTTCCCCGGAGAGGTCCTTATCGCAGGCCCTGCAGGCAAGCCTGCCGCCTTCACTCTCTTATCGAGAAATTTATTAGTTTTCATTAGTCAATCAGTTGAGCAGCTTTTTATCATCATCTGTATTGTAAGATTTTTCATCCATTCTCCTGCGTTTTTCCAAATACTCCTTACTTTTAACATAGGGTACTTTGTTGTGGATGTATTCGTCGTTGTATACATCGTAGGTATTGTATAACCTTTCAATGTTCTCGGGTATCGTGTAATCGATGTCATCGCCCAAACGCAGACGGTTGTCGAACGGATTGTCGGCGTGGTATCGCCGCAATTTCTTGTTTATGATATCGAGCGGGCCTGTAAAATACGGTTCAAGGTCGGCGAGTTTCTCGAACACTATCTGCTTTTTTCGAGGAACGGCCTCGGTATCTTTCGCCATGCTCAGCCTACGCCCGAAAGGTGTCATAGGAAAACGCGCCCTTACATTCTCGGCCTCAACATTGCCGCTGAACGACTTGTTCTTGCCCGTGAGCTTATAGAAGAGATAATCGTCGTATGTAGGAAAGCGCTCCTTGAAGAGTTCGGGTTTGTGGCCGAACTGCACTTTGAACAAAGCTCTAACCAGTTTCTTCAAATCGCTTTCGTCGGAAGAACGATCGTTTTGCGAGAGCATCTTCAAGTATGTCTGGGCATCTCTGTATTTATCTGCAAGTTCCTTCTCAACCGATGCAAGCCTGAGAGAAACGGACTTGCCGAAACCTTCATATTCCTGAATCATGTTCTGTACCGTACCCGAAAAGTGTTTTTCTTTTTCGGGCATTATAAAAAAGTTCCTGTTCACGACAACTTCGCCTGTTCTGCCGTTATAGTGTGTCATATAAGGCGAATCGACGACGAGTCTCACCGGGACATTGGCAAACTCAGGATAGGCGTCGTAGAGGTCAAAGTCCTGAAGCAAATCGTTGAGCTTCATATTCGCCGTCAATGGCTTGACCTCGTTATAAATCCTGTTCCACATGACCTTATCGGCGTCATCCCACGACCTGAGCGGCTTTTTTTTAAGGTACATGTACTTTTTGAAAACTTCTCGATTGTTCTTTTCGAGCAGTTCGCCGATGTAATCGTTCATCAGCATGCCTCTCTCTCCCGTCTCATACCTCCACTTGCCGTCGGAGCCTCGTTCCCAACCCTGGGAGAACTTTATATAGTCCGCTTTGTAACCCTTGCGTTCAAGTTCTTCGGAACGCTCGACGCTCGGCTGCGGCTTGCGACGCGCTCTACGCAAGTTTTCGGCACCTCTCTCGCCTATGAAACGATAGTAGTAGCCGTCGAGCTGCTTCTCGATATCAGCTTCGGTCATGCCATACTCTTTTCTTATTCTCTCCTGCTGTTCCTTTGAGAAATAGGGGTACTTGAGCAGCACCTTATAGGGAAGAATATATGCCGGAGTGTTCTTTATGTAGCCGTCGTCATTAAGAAGTTCGCGCATTTCGCCGCCGTACGCATTTTTGTCGTAATATCCGACCTCGTTCTTATGCGCTATTTCAAAATCGCCGAAAACATCCTTACGGTGCTTGGCGACATCCTTCTTATTCATCACATAACGGCAATGCGTTCTCATTAAGGTTTCAAGTTCTTGCTCGCTTATCTTGCGGTTCTTGCCGGTATAAATATTCAGTTTGACAAGAGAACTCTTTATAAAATCCTTGAAACTCTCCACTATGCCGCGTTCACGGGCATTGGGGTAGCTCTTCTCCACAATCTTGGCAAGGTACTCTTCGATTACCGTGTAGGCATCGGCGCCGACATACTGGTTACGGGTACGTGAAATACCGTCAAGCACGCTCTTGTCGGCCCTCTTATATACCTCTTCGAGGAAATCGTAAAGGCGATAGCCGAAAACCTTTCTTAAACCTCCATGAGCGACAGCCTCATGCACCACTGTCGATTCAAGGTCGCTGTAGCTCCTCATATTGGGCAGGTTTATGAATATCTTGCCTTTGTTCTGCCAACCCAATGCCCTCAGCTGGTTGTCGTACTCCATGACAGCGTCGATGTCTTTCATGTCAGGCGTCACTATCTCCCTTTTGTCGGTAATGAGATTAAGCTCAAAACCGAACTTCCGTGAGAGTTCCTTCGCGCGTTTGCCGTAATATTCTATTTCCTTTTTTGTCGCAGCAGACTCATATCCGGCTCTTGAACGGATGTCGCTCAGAGAAGGCATACTCGCTGCCGGGACGGAGCGGTTCCCTTCCTGTCCTTCGTATCTCTTCGCCATATTGAGCCTATACTCGTTTACCTCGGACCTCTTGACATCGTCATTGCTGTAACCGTAGAACATGCTCGAAAGTCCTTTGTCGTACATTTCGGTGAGACGGTCCGGGTTTGCGCCACGCTTCAGCATCTGCACCTCGCTGCGTACATACGCCTCGTAATCGTCCAAAGCGCGGTTTTCGACAGGAGAACAGTTAAAGAACTTTTTGTCGATTACAGACAGCATGCTTCCCTTTTCGAGACCATATTTATTCTCAATCGCACGGCGTACATTATACAGTTCCTCAACCATTCCGGGAGCGCTGTACGACGAACGGTGCATCACCTCATTTATCATACTCTGCTCGGCATCGCTCAGTCTCTCTTTGTTAGCCGACTTATACATGGCTTCGGCAAGCTCATTGACGTTCACCCCGCGCTCTTTGGCATAGATACCCGCCTGACGCAAGAAGTTCTGCGAATTAAGACCGTCGGTAAGTTCTTTTTCAAAGAAAGCTATTCTGTTACGGCGTATATTGCCTTTCTCGACCATAAGGAAACTCTTCACGTTCCCGGCGTGAGGAAAATCCCTCTTTTCGATCACATCACCGTTAGCATTGAGCATTTCAACCCTCCAGGAACCGTCGTTCTTTTGCCTTGCAGAATAGTCGAACACTGCAGGCGGCGTAGATGTAACCTTATTCTCGACAATGAACATCAGTTTCGATTTTGCCGACGGCGACAGCTTACGGTTGGACATGAGATTGGCGTAGCACTCTTTTACATATTCTGCATTAGCGCTGCCGAACGATGGCATACGCAGTTCCTTCTCTACAGCGAACATAAACTCTTCGGGGTCCACGTTAAGTTCTCTGAGTTCCTGTTTTTCCGAGCCGGAGAGCTTGAGTTCATCTTTTATACGCCCGTCCGAGGCGAGTTTAAGCTCCATGCCTTTCGGACGCCAATGGGTCATTCTCATGGTGAGCAGAGTTGCCGTGCTCTCGCCGAAGTCATACAAGAGGTCTATCGGGGCTACTTCGACGCCGTGAGCTATTTTTTCTATCTCGCCGCCTGCCGTAAAGAGAGCCGATTCGGCACTGAGGACACCTGCCGAAGAGAGCATCTTCTTGCCGCCTGTTAGCCCTTCGGACATTTTCTTCAGCGGAGTGCCTACTACGCCCAATGCCGTGCCCATAGCGGCTCCACGGGCAAAAGCGCCGGCGGCCTTGCCCGGGTTGATATTTCCGTTATGAATTATGTCGTCCGCAACGCTGTTGGCGATGTCGTAGCTGCCTAATGTCAGGCCCTGAACCGACGAACTCTGAAGAATTCTGCTACCGAGACGCTGAGTAATTACCCTGCGAGCGATATTGTCGGCGAAACGTTGGTTCATGAAACGGTTCGTGCTTCGTTTCATAACCTCGGAAGCGATACGGTTTGCAGCCGTCGTAGTAGCTTTGCCTGTGAGGTACGAGGCAGCTCCGCCGAAGCCTTTAAAGAAAGGAGCATCGACAAGCAGAGAACCGACGCCGGCAACAAAATCGTCGAGCCTGTCCGAATCGTAGTTCGCAAGACCCGCTGCAGCGATCTTGCGGCGGCTGTCGCCGTCGGCACCTCCGATGCCTAATGACGAGACCTTTCCCGTAAGGGAGTTGTCCAATGCCGAACGCACTATATACTCGCCTCTGCTTTTCGGGGTATTCTCTTCGACATACTCTTCGGCCATACGGTCACGCAACGAGGGCTTTACAAAGTTCTCTGCGTAATCTTCAGGGTCGAAACCGCCGTATGAAGCGAGAGTCGATACCTTGTCATAGAGTTTATCGTTGTCGATATTCTCTATAGTCTCGTCTATTACATTCATCGGGTTATCGGCACGCAACGATGCCCTGTACGCATCTTCGGGCGATGCGCCAGGTACCGACGCATAACGCATGTACTCTTCCTTGCCACGTTCTTTTGAGGCGGCACGGCGTTTTTCGAAGTCAGCCTTGACCTCATTGTTATAATAATCGCCTACAACGTCGTCGAGGGCCGACTGCGAGAGTGCATAAACTTTTTTGCGGCGTTCTGGAGTATCTTTAGGCAACATATAGCTGCTGAAAGAGTCTTTGAAACGCCTTTCGGACTTGGAGGCGTCGAGAGGAGAGGCAAGAGTTTCCAGCTTCTCGCTTGTTCTCTTTTTCATTACGTCCATGCCTGTCCGCATCCCGTAGTCGGGTTTGAAAGTATCGACATCGGCCGCGAACGATGAGTTATCGACATCGAACGAAGAGGCTAATATCGCCTCGTCCTGTTTTTTCTTTTTAGTGTCACTGTTCTCAAAAAACATAATTATCGAATTTATTTGTGGTTATTCTTTACAAGTAATAGTATCTATGCAGCAGAGCGTTAAGAGCGTTTGAAAAACTTCTCTTCGGCAGCCCTTGACAGAAAACCGTACAGCATGCCCCTATGCTTGCCGCACAGATGAATGAAGAGAGCCGGACGGGAGGGCTTTTCAGTTTTTTTGCCCGATGATGAGACTCTGGAGAGAATCTTTACGAACTGTTTCATGTTTCCCCTTTTCCTGTTCTCCCGGAGCTTCAGCTCCTTGGCCCTTATAAACTCGCCGAACGGGTCGCTGCCTGTCATTTCAAAGTATTTGCTTTTCATAAGGAGAATATTTATCGTTTGCCCTCACGCCCCCACTCTACGCCAAGCAAAGCGTTCTGAAGCAGATTATAGCCGCTGCTCGCGGCCGATCTCGCCATTCTCTCGTCAAGCGACAGAGAATTGTACTCGCTGTTCATGAGCGACGACTTATTTCTTCTGTGCATAGAGTCAATTTCTCTTTTCTTCGCGTCGTCGGCCGATGCGATGTTCGTTATCACATTGTCGAGCGACCGCAAGCCCTGCTCGTTACGTGCAATCGCATGCTCCGCTGTAGTACCCGTAATTACGCCTCTGGCACGTTCCTGCTCATTGTTTCGTTTCAAAGAGTTTTCTACCCTCTTGATAGCTGCCTGAGTTGCAGTGTCGTTGAGAAAATTGCCATAGTAGTTTTTTCGGTACCATGTGTTCTCGTCGTTCTTTGCACTTTTCAATAACCGTTCCTGCTTCTTTTTGTACTCAGTTGAGTCAAGAAGCCCTTTAACTGTGGAATAGAGGCCCAATGCCCCGTTAATTCCGGACATAACTGTAGATAGCGTCATAATTTTTTGATGCAAAAGAAATACCGGAAAAGCGCAAGAAGGTTGCTGTATTGACATATTCGTTTGAAAAAGAATCTTTTGTCAATACAGCAACCTGCAACGACGCAATGAGATATAATTTTGCGGCTAAAAATAATTAATGATGAAAAGCAAGAAGAATGCCGTTACGCTAAACGATGTCCATAACGAGACATTAGCGCTGTTTCACCGTCTTATCGGGCGATTGGAGAAACTCACGTCGAACTGTGAAGACCCAGGCACGATAAACCAGGCATTGAAAACAACAGCCGACTTTCTTGTGAAACTGAATAAAGAAAAGGAGCAGGGAGATGATGATTTAGGACTGCTCATTCAGCAAACACTGAAGGGGATAGAATAAAGGACTTTTGAACCGCTATCTTAAAGATATTGTATTCTCGACACCACACGGAACATTGCACATATTTCCGATTTATAAACCGGGAACGAAGGATAATTAGGAGATACGCACCATAGCAAATCCGGGTTGTTTTCATCGACGTAGCAATGCTTAACCATTCTGTTGTCATTGGTAACAATCATATATATCGCTTCGGGGGAAATCCTCTCGAATGAATCGACCCGTACTACACCGACGATATCGCCTGAAAATATTTCGGGTTCCATTGAAGTGCCTGAAACAGGGAAGTAAAAACTGGCGTCTTGAGACGGCAACGATATATAGCCGCTCGGTTTCTCCAATGTCGGATCGTAACAATCGCGGAGGCCTGCGGTAACAGGCAGGTCTTCATAAAACGGAACAGCCTCGACACACGACATCGGCTCATCGTTTCTATACATGCAGCCATCACCCATTATAAGCCATTCAGGAGAGACGTCAGGCATTTTATCAAGAATGGCGTAAAACAATTCCATGGAGACGTTGCCGTCTTCATTTACTTGGCGGTTAAGTGTACGCTGAGGTATGCCTAACAGCTTGCTCGCCTTGTTCACATTGAGCGACTTAGACTTGAAAAGAGCCGTCACTCTTGCTTTTATTCCACCTTTTTTCATACCCTTTTTCTTAAAAACAGCCGTATTATTTAGACAAAATCCATAATAGCACATTTTGGCTAAAACAACAACTCGATTGCATTTTTTAGAGTTATATTTGTAGCCATAAATGGCTAATAAACCACATTTTTATATCATTTTTGTCATATTACATACAAAAAAAGCAGAAAAACACGGTTCTATGACAAATTTAGCACAATTCCGAAAAACACAAAAATTTAAATCTAATTACTATGAATTGTAAGTATGTTTTCAAAGTTACGCAGGAGAGGTTAATGGAGTGGCTGACGCATCTGTGGTACAAGTTTAGAGGAAGCGGGGCATATAAAAGCAAACTAGTGGAGGTTTACAAAATAAAGAAGCATTTCATTGACGAAGATTTTGTCAAGGAGTTCCTTAAAGAGCGTAAGAAAGCCGTTGCGCCCGACAGGTACAGAATAGAGATCGTAACTGACGGAACGCTCAGTGACGACGAGACAATTGGTACTGTAACGCTGATGAGAAAGAAAAAGGTTATAGACAAAGCTACGCTTGTAACAAAGAAGTATGACTGCGAAAACGAGAAACTCATTTATTGGGAATTTTAAACAAAGAAAAACAGATATATTAAAATAATAAAAACCATGAACACGAAAATTCTATTGACAATACAGCTGATAAGTTTCATAGCTATGACCGGCACTGCCGAACGCCTCTTTTCGGCCGTTGCTCCTACAATAATATTCCTGCTGTCGTTCATCGCTTTCGTGCGTTGCAGCATATACATCAATAAGAACGAGAAATGGCTGTTGAATGAAGGAAATAAAAACAGATAATAAAAGATGACAAAAAAAGAGACCCTCGGGTCTCTTTTTTTGTCATCTCAGTCTATTGTTCCATGCGGGCGAGAGGTCTATCTCAAGACCGGTGAGCATGCTCTTCGACTTTAGCGTGCCTGAAAGGGCAAAAATAAAATAGCGGTATGAACATGTCGGGAAACTGGGAAAAAGCAGGTCTTGAGACTCATTGTTCCGTTCATGCCCCGATACTATTTTGAAATTCACCCCGTCGTTGCTGCAGAGCAGGTAACACGAAAGGAAGGGTTGCTCTTTTGTATAGTTGTCGGGCTTCGCCATATAGCCGTGCAGCATAAGCCGTTTTATGCGTTTAGGCAGTTTTGTCCCGAACAGCATAGGACGTGTAAAAAGCGTTACGCCGTTGCTGCCTGCGAACTTATCTCCCGATACCGATATGCTCGTAACGCCCTCGTTGTACCCGATAAGCATAAAGCAGTCGGCAAACTTTACTGTACCGGCATATATACCGCTCATTTTGCTCCACGTGCCATGAGTGACAGAATAAATATAACAATACTCATAGTACGGATTAAAAAATATGACCTCGTTCATTGAGGCGTCACGCCCGACTGAAGCCCCCCGGATGTAATCGTTGAAGAGTACGCCCTCAGAGAAACAGTTGCAGTCGTTCAGAAGTGAAATCTCCTTCAAGACTGGCGACCTCTTTATAGCTTCCGTCTCTTTTGCATCGTAATCGACCGCTGCCGACAGTTTCACGCATTTGCCGCCGCTTATGAGCATTACCCCTTGAGAGCCATGAAAGACAACTCCCGCATCGAGCCCGCATACACTTTTAGGATTCTGGCAAACTTCGGTAGAGACCGGGTAGACATTGCTGTAAGCCGTAACGCCCGAGGTATCGACCGATAGCACCTCGATGCCATGGCGTGAAAAGACATAAAGCGGGTGCTGTCCGAACTGTCCTTCGGACAATGTTGCGGTATTGCTCGCCATAGCGGTTATCTTCCCGTTCGAAAGCGAATAGACCGATTTTGCAGAAAATACGAAAGGATTATCGACCTTTGAAACCTTCATGACATTAATCTTTTCTTCATACGGTCTGTATTCCCTGTAGACATTCTGCCCTCCCATTATTTTCCACGACGAATCATACGGCAGATTCTTGATGTCGGTACACTTGCCGTTAAACGTGTCGCTCACTATCGTGAATATAATCTTATCGCCGTCCGTAACATTGTTAGGTACAGCGAAAATTCTCAGATTAGCATAATCGGAAGGCGGGAATCGCGTTCCGTTATATGTCCATGATTTCATGCTCGCCGAATATATGACATTATGTACTCCGGCTGTTTTGAAAATAGCCAGCACATCCTCGTCCGAGACAAAAGGCAAAGGAACGGAATTGGCAAAAGACGCCGTAACGGTAACCTTGTAAGGCTGGCTCCACTTATGCAGGTATTGTGCCTGGTTAAGATACTTGTGCGGTGTCAGCGGGAGACACTTCATAAAAAGTTCCGTGTCGTCATATATGAACAAAGACATCTCGAATGCCCGAGAGTCGGGATAGGTGAGCAAAGCAGGAAATTCAAACGTCCCGTTCCACCCGAGTTCGGGCATCTCGAATTCCTGCAATACAGTAGCCACGCCCCCCGGAGTGTTTATCTTTGTCTGCACGACGACCATCTCCGCCACCTTACGGTAACCGCCGGCAGGACATATTGAAAAAGAATCGTACCCTTTGAAGAGATATTCACGCAAAGAGGCCACGTGAAGCCTGTTATTAAACATATAGCTGCAGCCGGCAACTGTCGCGTGCAAAGGCTGCTGAATATCCGAACTTGCAAGAGATTCCTGCAACGCCAAATTCTCGGGCGAGACGTCGTCAATCTTGTAAAGGCAGTTTCCTTCGATATCGAATTCCGCGATCTTGTAATAGAGCGCGGCGTCGCTTATATCATTATAAAGTTCGTCGAGTTCCTTTTCGGTATACAGTTCATACTCTGCGCTTGTTCTCTCTTTGGTTTCGCTGTCATAGAGGCTCGACGATGCCTTACCAACCTTCTTGCCCATAATGGAGCCCGTTGTAAAGAGATCGATACCCGTTACTACGCCTTTCCAATCATTCAGGTAAAGAGCAGAGAAACGGAATTCCGGTTTGAAGCCAAGCACCATTGTCCTGAACGCCGAAAAGGCTTGCGCAGTATCGAGCTGTTCATATACAAGATTTCCCGAATCACGTTCTACGCCCTCAACGACATTCTCGTCGCCTACGTATATCACATGAGAACAGCTGATGTATGAGCCATCGAAAAGACGCAACCCGAAACGGAACAAAGCCCTGTCGATATAATGCCCTGATTTATGGCACTTAGATATGCATTCGTCGAAATATCCTTTTGAACAGCTCGGCCAGAAGTCGGATATGTCCGTGTCGGTCCTGTTCATAGTGAATTTGCCTTCAGTAACGACTTTATGCGTTTTTGAGGTATAAGTAATATTGAGACGAGGGAGCTTAGGACGGTCTCCGAGAAAGCGGTAATTCCCGTCGATGTATAACAGGTAGAATATGCCGTTGTCGCACAGACAACAGGCCACATTACCTATTATTTCAATATTATTTACCATCGTCAGGCCGCCGAATGCGACCTTAGTCCCGTCACTGTTTTTCAACGGCTGCCAGTTTTTGTCGTAGAAATCTACCATGCGGGGCGACTGACGCCTTATACAAATATAGCACGAAGCGTTTTCGTGCCAATATATCGCTATGTATACATACGGCAAAGAGGCAACCTTAGCCGGCGACGGTATCGGGCGCAGAGAGCCGTTCGCCATTCGCAAGTTCACAAGTTCCATGCACTCGCCTTCTGCGGCAAGAATATTGTCGTTGCTCGTGACAGTTCCTTTGAAAGAGAAATTCTTATGCATTTTATACTATTTTTTTAATAACAATTTGCGTATAAGGTCAAAAAAACCGATTTTCCACAACACTGCCGTGAGTAACGGTAAAAAGAGCCATAGGAGAGAGTAAGTGCGGCCTTGCCCCTTCTCTGTGATTGTCCGGTTCACGAATACCGTATCACGTATCACGAGCGTGTCGTAACGCAGACGCTCCTTGTAAAAAGTGCGGTATTTCGTAAAGAAGAGCGTGTCGGGCGTCTGCCGTATTATTATACTGTCATGCACTACTATACTGTCTGCAAGCACGCTGCTCATGGAGGTGCTTGCAGAACGGGTATTTTCGGTATTTATCTCTCTTACCCTGCATGAAACAGCAAGAACAGAGAGAATACTAACAAGAACTATTTTCGTTGCTTTCATGTTTGAAATAATCGCTCAAGTAGGTGAAACGTTCGACTATTTTCAGGCTCATGACATAATAGAGAAAATCGAGAATACGGTAGAGAGTGCTTTTCTCGTTCGTTATAAGCCTGGCATTGCGGAAGATGTTCGTGCCATAGAAATATATCGCCACGTATATCATGAACGAGACGCAATGGACGGCTGCCGATTCCTCGCCTTTCAGATGCCCTAACATATATATCGACGTTACCATGACAAAGTATATAGCAGCGTCACGGAAGAAGCGGAAAGCCTTCTTGAAGCTCCAATCGTTTCTATTGCTGACATCTGCCAGCAAACCGACGATAAAATTCACGCTGAAGAGCAGCACAAGACCGAAGATGTCGTTTTTTATCGGGAACAGCAGGCTCGCGATATTAGCCAGCAACGACGTGAATATCAATTTAACACTGTCCATAAGCATTTACTTTAGCGGTTTTACGTTTTCTCCGTCGCTTCGTAACGCCATTGCGTATGTCATGAACGACTTTGCCGCATCGTACCTCTCAAAAACATTATAGAGCAGTGACACGCAGGCATAGGCGACAGCGTCCTCCATTCTTTTGTCACAGCAGTCAAGGCCTTCGTCAATATTCATGGCCGATTCATAAACAAGATGTTCCAGACTGCATCTCGGTCCAACAGGGTACATTCTGAAAAACCACCTACGACTGTTGGTAGTGAAAGCTACGCATACCGGTTTTGAAGGAGTCGCTCTTGTCGCGGTATTCTGTTGCCTTAGAGCTGCTGCCGACGAAGGAGTTTCGGTAATAGTGACAGGAACGTTCCAGTTGGAAAGCTTTACCGTAACGAGAGAAACATAACTTTCGGGAAGAGGAAACGTAGCGCAATAATCGGTTATGACAATCGATTCCCCCTCTTTTGGAGAGATACTCTTGGCGTTCACCAAACCTGTACCGCTGTTTTTCTGAACGAGAGCTACAGCCTGCGGCAACAATTCTTTTATAGTCGTATCGAGCGAACGGGTATCGTCGGTTATCAACGATATCGAAGGGTCATTATCGGCCTCATTGATAAGACGACGCACCTTCAGCACAAGATTATCAGTAGTTATCATGGCCAATTAGGAAATACGATGCCCTTTTCCGCAGCTACCGCCTTTATGGCATTCTTGTTCTGCAGCATTGCCAATGAGCAGTTATACGGAGCGCCCATCAGCACAGTTCGGGCATGTTGCATGTTCGTTACTTCGGGAAAAGAGAGAGCGTCGGAACATGCGGCGCATGCCGATGTATCGTCCGCAACTTCTGCGGCTTCGTTCACTATCTCCACTTTGCCTCGCTTAATCTCACCGCAACGGAAAGCGTCGCTGTTCTCTATCGCCTTCTGGAAAAGGGCGTTGTCGGTAACATACTGCGCCGGATATACTCCCGTTGAGTTCATGGCACCGCCGGTAAACTCTATACGTACAAGCGCCTTGCCGATACGGAAGTAGCTGTTACGTTCTATCTGTCCATGTATTTCATAAGTTATTCTCTTTTTCATATAATTCATTATTTTAAAGCCAAGTACCCGGCATCTGGCGTAGAACATGCCGGGTACTTAAAATTATTCAACAAAATCACACAAGAATCTCACCTGTATATTCCACCCAAGTGCTGCCGTTGTAAGTGACTACAGTACCTGCGGTGAACCAGACCTTTGACTCGCCGTTCATGGTGCGGCTGACATCGGCTGTAAGAATTACAACATCGTTGATGTTAGGTGACGCAGGAAGTTCAGCTGCGCTTGTCACACGTGAAGCGCCCGGTATGTCGCTCTCGGCGGCAGCGCCGTTTACCCAGATATGAGAGTAACCCTTTAGGCAGAGGCAGTCGATTGTCATCACAACCTCACGCTTCGCCTCTTCACCGTCTACGTTTTCGGTCTTTGCGTCTTCGTTCTTCATGTAGTAGCGTACAAGGCCGTTCTCGTCGATAAGACCGCCGCAATGAGCATAGCCCAGGGCATCGAGCGTCGGGTCGTGTATAAGGTCAATGTCGCCGAATACCGTGTGTATCTTGGTACATTCGATACCGAAGACTTTGTCACTTGCCATGCTGATGTTCTTGTGCAGCGTGAGGTCAATCTTCTGAATGTCGTTGAGCAGCTGCTTGCCAAGAAGCCAGATGGCCCTCTTCGTGCAGTTGAATCCTGTGAACTTGACCATAGAAAGGTTTATCAAATCGGCGAACGTGATGTTCGAAGAGAGGTCATACTGACGCTTGAACTGCCAGCGGATACCCTTTGAGAAGTAATCCCACTGGTAACCCATAGCATTGTCCATAGCCTGTACCTTGAACTTGCCCGGCTGGCCTACCCACGCTGTACGACAGCTCTCAAGACGGAACTGACGTAATACAGCCTCGGCAATCTGCGACTCGCTGAACTGGATACGTTTCTTCTGTGCGGCGAAGTAGTCGCTGACAATACTGTTGCAGAGCTGTTTCTGAAGGTACATGCGTTCGGGTACCGGAACGATTGTAGAAGGAGCAATGAACTTCTGTGTCTCGTAAGCGGCAGAAGAGAGAAGAATGATTTCTGTTCCGGAAGGGATTGTAGGAACGACGCAATAGTCGTCGGTAGGAGTTACCTTAGGACCATTGACCGCCATTGCGATAGGCGCTTCTGTAGTAGCGTTCTTGCCCACGAAGAAAAGCATAAGGTCTACTCCCGGGAGTTCTATCTGACCTGTCGGATCGTAACCGTTCACGCCTTTGCAGATTGCAGTGTAATACTCTTGGAAAATTTTTCTCTCGCCGGTTGTGGAGAATGGTATTTCGGCGCGTGTCGCCTTTATGCCGGTGTAGGTCTCATTGGTGTATGCCTTTGAGCGTTTGTCGTCGATAAGATAATGGTCTACCTCGAATGAATTCACACGCACTTGACGACGAATCTTGCGTTTTATGGTGTCAATGACACTCTCGTCGCTCGCAATGCCGATAATTTGGTCATCAGCGTCTGCATCAATGAAATCGCTGCCGAGTTCCTTTGCGTTAGACACTGTCGTAGCTTCGCCGCTGCCGTGCGCTGCAAGTCCTGCGATTCCTTTAGAAGCGGCCGGAGAGGCTGCAGGCAGAACATTCACGGCCGCAAGGAAAGTACCTGTAACAGCGTCACCCCAGATGAAGCATGCGACAGCCACGAGTGACATAACCACGAAAAGCGGGTTTTCTTTCACGAAAGAGAAAATCTTTTTCATAATAAAATTTTATAAGTTAATAATTAGTTAATGAATTATGCATTCAACGCTTTGTCGATAAGAGAGTTGCGTTTTCGCTTAGGAGCAGTGTCGGGGGCGATGCTGCTCATCCCCTTCGGCATGCCGTCGCCGAAGTCCTCTTTCATTCTCTGAATGTTAGTATTGCGCCCCTTTATGTCGCCGGCCGCGAAGGCGTCCTCTACATCCTTTTCGTAAGTAATGGCATGGTCAAGCGCCACACATACTTCGTGCGTATACTTTCCCGACATTACAGGGAATATTACGCTTTCCCAGACTTTGTCCATAAAGTCTGAGGCGTCATAGCCTTTTTCCTTGCAGAACGATTCTATTACAGGAATGCTCTCTTCGAGGTTCATCTCATACTCTCGACGCTCGTTAGCGATACGCATCATCTCCTCCCTACGCTCTTCGTCGGCAAGTATTATCTCCTCGTATTCAGGGCTGTCGGTATCGACAGACATGAACGCGCGCCCGAAATAACGCGCCATCGCATCATGCGCATTGCGTTTGCCGTCGATCACGTCACTAAGAAGCTGCGCCAGACGAGGGTCACGTTCGAGAGCTTCGGCAAGTTGTTCGTTCTGTTCCTTGTTCATACGCAGATAGTTTACCAACAGTTCCTGCGAGAGCGAGTCCGAGAGATCGAAGTCGTTTCCGAAAATAGTCTTCAGTTCCTCTGCGAGGAGTTCATAAGAAGCGATAGCGCCAGCAGCATCATCTCCCGATGCCGGATTTTTTTCTACAGCCGCCGGAATATCATCGGCAGCAGTCATGTTCGTTTTTTTAATTTCCTGTTCCATAATTATTGATTAATTCCTGAGCAAAGGAACAACCTAAACAGCCCGATAAGGTTGCTGAAATGACATTTAGAAAAGATTGTCTGCAATTTACTCAAGCGACGGAAATCCTCACATTATTATATATAGAAGCAGTACGGGCGGCAGAAATATTCTTTCAAGCGTTATTGGAACAAAAAAGAGCCTTTGTTAATAATTCTGTGGTAAAACAGCAATTGTTTAGCCGATTTTGGCTATATTTTTGTATACAAAAAGCAGATGAAAAACACTATGAAAAACTCTTTACGTGAAACACGTAAACAAGACATCGTGAATTGTTTTTACGATTCCTACAAGAAACTGAAGAAAAGCAGACCGTTCGCGACACAGGACGAAGTTATTGAACAGGCAATGAAAAGTGAAGCTCCGCGCTTTTACGTGACATTCGAGAATGCAAGACGATTCGTTTCTTTGCTTTCAAGGAAAAAGAAGCTGCCGATAAGCAACACTAACAAGCTGGCAATGTATAAGGAGATATACCGCAGATACAACCAGCGGGTCGAAGACAAGGATAAGCGTTACAAATACATCATTCTCGAAAGAATTATAGAAGAGCCTGCACCGTCGTTCTACATAGAGGAGGAGACATTCCGGGGGATAGTTTACAAGACGCTCCGCAACCGCAGCAGAGTACTCAACTGACATATATTTACGAACAAAACATTAAGCATAAACATGACAACTGCCACTTTTGACATCAGCAGAGAAAATATTCTCAAACAACTTTACGTAGACAGCGCTTATGCGGCGCAAGCGAGAGAGATTACAGGAGTTCCCGAAAAGTTCTCAAAGCTTATCATGATAACAGAGGACGAGGTTTCATATTTCGACAGAATTATAAAACTGGCCCTTGATGAATGTACGACAGCGCTATCGCTCTATCTTGGGAGATGCTCCGCAAAGAAAGGCGCAGGAAGCAACACTTATATTGCAGAGATTGAACTGCCGGCCAACTACCCCGCAGAGAGGCTGCAAACGCTTGCGGCTATAATAGAAAGTATTATTGCCTGCCGTTGCCTGCAGGAGTGGTATCTCACGACAAAGCCCGAAGAGGCTAATATACCTACAGCCAAGCTGCGGCAGTTGAAAGAGAGAATGCGTGAGACACTCGCATTGCGTAAAAGGCCTGTAAAAGAATGAAAGAAAAAAAAGATAAACAGATAACTATGAAAAGCACAATATTTATAAAGAGAAGCGAACTGCGACAGCAGATAGATTTAAAGAACTATTACATGGGAGAATCGGCGAAAAGGAAAGATATTGACGCCGATACAATACAAAGTGGCAAGGACGACGAAGAACTGCTTTACATGCTCATCAGAAAAGGATGTAACGAACTTGTTTCAGCTGTTGCTCTTCGCTTCCCTTATATAAGTTTCGAAATTGACGATGAGAATATTCTCTTCACGTTCGAGACGGATTACACGCCTCAGGCACACCTTCTCCCGCTACTGCAGCAAGCCATTGCCGAGTACATAGCGAACGAGACAGGCATGCATTGGCTACTGATACGCCGCCCCGAAATGGCTCAGACGCATATATCGTTACGTCTTGGTCTTTACGAGAACGTGCAGCAGCTCTTCGCGAAGATTTACAACAGGAAGAAAACGAGGAGAAGAGCTACAGACTTGGCAGGCATCTGATATAGCGGGACCATGACAGAAAAAGAAAAGGTAATTACAGAAAACAAGAAACGGTTGGGAGCTATCTCAGCCGTTTATAACCCTATAACCGGTGAAGGCTCCACGTCGATACAGCGAAGCCTTGTCAATATCGAAGGTTTTCCGATAGAGAGCATGCGCCTTCCTGTCAGCATGGAAAAGGAGGAACTTGTTCAAGAGCTGGCAGCGATGGGTGCCAAACGTTACTTGCAAGAGGTTGCCGGCTGTGAGCCATGCAACCGCAACATTATAAAATTATGGCTGAAGTTCTGTCTTTTACGCATAAAGCATGACTTCGAGTACTGGGCAAGAAGCATGACGACTATTTCGGACAAAGGCAAAGGACGGGACACGGCCTTTACTCTCAACCGTCCTCAACGCATATACCTAAAAGCGTTGGAAGAACTTAGATTAAACGACAAGCCGATAGATATAATACTATGCAAGGCACGTCAATGGGGTGGCTCTACCCTAACGCAGATATACATGCTGTGGATACAATTGGTACACCGACGTAACTGGAACAGCGTCATATGCGGTGACATCGAGAAACAGTCGTCAATAGTCGCCGGCATGCTTTCGAAGGTCATATCACGCTATCCTGCTTGGGCCTCCGGAGGCAGACAGCTCACCACCACCCCGTATCAAGGGGCACAGAAGACTCGAGTGATAAGCTGGAGCAACAGCCGCTATTCTCTCGGCTCGGCACAGAAGCCCGATTCCTTGCGAAGCGAAGACATAAGCATGGCGCACTTGACAGAGGTCGGTTTATGGAAAGCCACTCACGGACGCAAGCCCGAGGACCTCGTTCAGTCAATATTCGGTTCTATCGCAAGCGGCCCGTACACCATGAAAGTCATTGAATCGACAGCTAAAGGTGTCGGCAACTTCTTCCATCGTACATGGATAGATGCCACGGAACGCCGCAACAACTTTACGCCGGTGTTCATACCCTGGTTCAGCATAGACCTGTACAGCAAACCTATCGAAGAGGAAGATTACGGCAGTTTTGTCGATAGCATGAATGATTACGAAAAGGAACTGTTCAGGCTCGGCGCTACCCTCGAGGCCATTTCGTGGTACAGAGACAAGCGGCGTGAGATGCCCGATGAGTGGCGGCTCTTTTCGGAATTCCCTTCGACCGCCGGCGAAGCCTTTCAAAGCACAGGACGCAGAGTTTTCCGCATAGGGTACGTGAACGAGACAAGAAAAAGCTGCGTGCCGCCGCTGTTTACAGGCGACATCATAGAACGCAACGGAAAGAGCGAGTTCGTGCCATGCGAGCATGGAGAAAATAGCGAAGAAAATGTTCTGCATGTATGGCTGATGCCCGATACCGAGCAGCACATGCGTGACCGCTATGTCGTTACTGTCGATGTCGGCGGCACGGGCGACAAAGCCGACTATTCATACATTGCGGTTGCCGACCGCATTGCCATGCTCGACGGCGGCGTACCTGAGATTGTCGCGTGCTGGCACGGGCATATCGAGCATGACAAACTCGCATGGAAAGCCGCGGAGATTGCACGAGCGTATGACAACGCCCTGCTTGTAATAGAGGCCAACACGCTCGAAACCGAGGGTACCGAAGGTGATAACTTCGAGTACATACTTAACGAGATTTCGGGTAAATACAGCAACCTCTACTGCCGCACGTCGTTGCAGGAAGTAAAACAGGGACGCCCGAGACGCTGGGGCTTTCACACGAACAGTTCGACAAAGCCAATGGTGATTAACTTTCTTATAAAAGCGCTCCGTGACGGGCTTTACATAGAACGGTGCATCGAGACAACGTATGAACTCGACCTGTACGAATACAAGGAGAACGGCAAAGAGATGGGAGCTATCGAGGGCAACCACGACGACAGAGTAATGGCGACAGCCATACTCGTGTGGGTGTGTTACAACTACCCGCTTCCCGTACGCATGAACAGTGGCAACAGCGGCAACAAGCGAAAGACGAAGATTATAAGTGAAGCGAGCATCTGATATTCGCTTTCCTATGACGATAAATTGGCTTATAATGCAGAAAACCTTATTAAAAATCACTAACTTCGCACTCTAAGCATAAAACATATAAGCATGAAGCGTATATACTCGACATTAATAATTGTTTTTGCGTGCCTTATGACCACGGCAAAAACCCATGCGCAAGAAAACCTATTCAATGCAGACGGCATTTACTTTAACGTTACGAACGACGTAAACATGACAGCAGAGGTAACATGCGGCGAAACAAAATATGCCGACATAGTAAACATACCCCCACTTGTCACATACAATGATATCACGTACAGCGTCACAGCCATCGGTGAAAACGCTTTTGCCGACTGCGACGGACTGAAAGAAGTTATTATCCCCAACACCGTAAAAGAGATTAAAAGTTATGCTTTTCACGGATGCTCGGCCATTAGCGGCATTACCGTTCCTGCAAGCATCACGGAGATAGGAGAGAAGGCGTTCGAAGGGTGCAATTCGCTTAAAAAAGTATATAATTTCTCACAGCTCACGTTTGCGAGAATGTCCACATCACATGGTTACATAGCGTATTACGCCGACAAGGTGGTAAATGCGGCTAACGGCACAGCTGTAGGCGATTTTATATTCACGACATCTGACGGAATTCATACGTTAGCGGCATACAAGGGAGACGCTGCGGAAATAACATTGCCGCAAGACTATAACGGTGAGAGTTACATGATTGGCGCATCGGCGTTCCATGCAAATACAAGAGTATCGAAAGTTATAATACCCGAAAGCGTTACGGCTATCGGGCACTCGGCATTCGGCATGTGTACAGCCCTTTCGGAAATAATTGTGCCTAACAGCGTCAAGGAAATAGGCAACGGAGCGTTCGAAGGGTGCCACAAACTTGCGTACATAACCTTGCCCGCAAGCATTGAGACAATTGAGGACGCCGCATTCTACAATTGCGTACAGCTCAGAGAAATAATAATCCCTAATAATGTAAAGAGTATCGGCAAGAACGCTTTTTATAATTGTAAGGCTCTGAAGACAATATACAACCTTTCGACATTGACATTCACCAAAGGAATGGCTGACAACGGCTTTGTCGCATATTATGCCGACGACGTGGTCAATGCTCCGAATGGAGCAATTATCGGCGATTATGTATTCTCAACGGCAAGAGGTGTCCATACCATGGTAAAATACATCGGGAACGCAGTAGAGTTCACATTGCCCGGCAGCTACAACAACGAACGATACAATATTGGCAAAGAAGCCTTTGACGACAGCAATTGGTATAAAAGCCAGCCCGACGGAATTGTATATATCGACAATGTGTTGTATAAATACAAAGGCTCCATGCCGCAGAACTTCAAGCTGCATGTTAAAGAAGGTACTGTGTCTATAGCGAACAATGCTTTCTACGGGAACTATTCTCTTACATGCATTGATATTGCCAACAGTGTAACGTATATTGGCGAAAATTCCTTCGGCAAATGCGAGAATCTTAAAACGATAAACAACTTCTCCGAACTGACATTCAGCGCAGGCACTGCGGAGCATGGCGGCATTGCTTTACATGCCGACAGAGTAATAAATGTTCCGGCACCCAACGGAGAGATTATAGAAGATTTCGTTTTCTCTACCGAGGAGAGCAAGCATAAACTGGTAAAATATGTCGGAGACGCAAAAGATGTCAAATTGCCCGAAAGCTACAAGCAAGGCTCATATTCAATTGGCGAATATGCATTTCAAGAACATGAGGCATTGGAAAGCATTACAATAACATACAATATCTCCGGAATCGAGAAAAACGCTTTTAACGGGTGCGGCAACATTAAGAAGGTAATAAATTTCTCGCCATTGGATTTTGAAGCAGGCTCTAACGAGTATGGCGGCATAGCACTGCATGCCGAAAAGGTAATAAACGTTCCTGCTCCTAACGGAGCATTGATAGACGATTTCGTATTCTCGGCCACCGACGGCGTTCATACCCTTGTCAAGTATGTCGGAGAAAGTACGGAGATAACCTTGCCCGCAAGCTGCAACGGCAAAGAATACATGTTAGGTGCGGACATATTTGACGACAGCCTTGAAATATCGGGCATATCAGTAGGAAAAGGGAATAAGCTGTACGACAGTAGAGAAAACTGCAATGCTGTGATAGAGAGCGCGACGAACTTACTTCTTATTGGATGCAAGCGCAGTTTTGTTCCCCGCAATGTAATTGGCATAGGCGGCAACGCATTCAAAAACTGCAAGGGGCTCGAAGCCATTGAGATACCCTACAGCATGACAAATATCGACGAGAACGCATTCTACAATTGCATCAACCTCAGGAGTGTAACCAACTTCTCGCATCTTGAATTTGTAAAAGGCTCTGACGAGTATGGCGGCATTGCCTTACATGCCGAAAAGGTAATAAACGTTCCTGCTCCTAACGGAGCGTTGATTAACGATTTCGTATTCTCGACAATTGACAGCGTTCATACCCTCGTCAAATATGTAGGTAAAGAAAAGCATGTCGGGATACCTGAAGATTATAAAGGCGAAGAGTTCAAAATCGGAGAGGAGTCATTCAAGAATTGCATAACGATAGAAAGCATTGCTGTTCCTGGCAGCATAAAGAGTTTCGGGAAGGACGCTTTTGAAGGTTGCTCGGCACTATGCGAGGTGCATATAACAGACATTGCTTCATGGTGCGGAATAGAATTCACCAATGAGAATGCAAACCCGCTGTCACAAGCCAAAGAGCTGTATATAAATAGCGAGTTGGTTACGGAACTCTTTATTCCCGGAGATGTAGAAACGATAAAAGGCTTCACATTCTGCAATTGTCTTCCATTGACCGACGTTACAGTAGCAGACGGAATAAAGAATATCGGAGAGTACGCATTCTACGGCTGCGATAACTTGGAAAACCTTTACATCAGCAATACGATAAAAAAGATAGGCGACTATGCGTTCAGCGAGTGCAACAACCTCATGGAGATAAAGGTAAGCTCAAAGAAAGCCATTACGGCAAGCTCCAACGTGTTCAGTAACGACGCGTACGTCAATGTGATGCTGTTCGTACCCGAAGGGCGTAAATTCGCATACGAGAGAGCGACGCCGTGGAAAGGCTTTTATATTGTAGAGATGAACTTCACAGACATTGAAGAGATTAAGACCGAAAGTACCGATGACGGGAACGATATATATTATGACCTTTCCGGCCGTGCAGTAAACAGCCCCTCAAAAGGAATATACATCAAGAACGGAAAAACTGTAATAATACGATAACCAGTCATACAAAAAAGAGGACAGCCCGCTTTTACTTTCGGGTTGTCCTCTTGTTTGTCGGGAATGAATGAAAAGATAAATTCAAGGCCTGCGAAACGCTTAGAGTCTGAGTTCACTGAACGTAAATGAGGATTCTCAAGGCAAGCGTGATACAGAGTTTTACTCTTGAGCCATATCCTTTTCTTGTATATATTAAATTATAGCCGCTCGGCGAATTTGCGTGCCTGTTCAGCTATAAGTTCTTCATCTTCGAAGTAGTTGATTTTCATTGCACGGCGTACGTCGTTAAGCGTATCGGCTGCAACGGAACGCGCCTCTTCGCACCCTCTCTTCAACATGGCGTACACCTCGGGGATTTTAGCCTCCCACTCTTTGCGGCGGGCACGGATAGGAGCAAGTTCCTCTTCGAGAACAGCTATAAGGAAACGCTTTACCTTGACGTCGCCCAACCCTCCGCGACGATAATGAGCCTTGAGTTCGTCGAGGTTCGGATATTCGGGAAGGTATCTCTCGAAATGCTCGGGACGGCAGAATGCGTCGAGATATGTAAACACGGTATTTCCCTCAACCTTGCCGGGGTCCTGGACACGCAGGTGTTCAGGGTCGGTATACATGCCCATTACATGCTGTTTCAATTCCTCTGCCGTGTCTGAGAGATATATGCAGTTGCCGAGCGACTTGCTCATCTTCGCCTTACCGTCGGTACCCGGAAGACGCAGGCAGGCAGCGTTGTCGGGAAGCAGTATTTCAGGCTCCACGAGCGTTTCGCCATATATGCCGTTGAAGCGGCGCGCTATCTCACGTGCCTGCTCTATCATCGGCTGCTGGTCTTCGCCGGCAGGAACAGTCGTAGCACGGAAAGCCGTAATGTCCGAAGCCTGGCTGATGGGGTATGTGAAGAAACCTACCGGAATGCTCGTCTCGAAATTGCGCATCTGAATTTCTGTCTTTACCGTCGGATTACGCTGCAGACGTGACACGGTTACAAGGTTCATATAATAGAATGACAATTCGCACAGTTCAGCGACCTGAGACTGGATGAAGATAGTACACTTTGACGGGTCAAGGCCTACCGACAGATAGTCGAGAGCGACCTCGATGATATTCTGACGCACCTTTTCGGGGTTATCGGCATTGTCCGTCAGCGCCTGAGCGTCGGCAATCATTATGAAAATCTTATCGTAAAGGCCCGAGTTCTGAAGCTCGACACGACGGCGCAAAGAGCCTACATAGTGTCCTAAATGAAGACGGCCCGTAGGGCGGTCGCCTGTAAGAATTATTTTGCTCATACTGTTTTATGCTGTTCTTAATTTTTGCGAAGATACAACAAAGAAATGAAAGGGTGTGCAGATTTTATATTTTTTTACGGCGACAGACTGCCACATTTCCCTTTTGAGCCGGTACATGATGCCTTATAGCCTTGTAAAGAGACTGTATAATGCCGACAGAGGAGCAAACCACCGTTTGAACCTGCGGCTCAATTCTATTGGCGACAGCGACTCAAGCAGAGCCGTTCCATGCGAGAGGAAGGCCTTTTCGGCACACTCTACAGCCTTTTTATTGTTTTTTATCGTCTCGCACAACTCTTTGTACGAGGATATGTTACTAAAGTCATTCATCGTCGGTATCCTTCTCATAAAGTATTTGACAGAGACGTTTCACGGCGGCATCGACAAAAAGCCTGACTTTAAAACAGTATACAGCGGCTGCAGCTGCGGCAAGCAACGCCAATGCCGACAAGAGAGCAGCCGGCAAGCCTGTCAGCGGAGCGAACAGAGCCACCATTGCCACAAGCCCGAAGATGAATGCGCAGAAAAGGAGCATGAACATTACAAACCCGCAGGCGACCTCTCCGAAAAGTCGGGACAGGCGCTTGACCAATGTCAGTTTGTAACAGTCGATGCTCCTTGACGCATAGACGCGCGCATCGTCGTGAAGAGCCTTGAAATTATCTCTTAACCCCATTCAGCTACTCCTCGACAGTTACTTGAACACCCTCCTTGCAGTTGCATCCGCCGCCGTACCTGGCAACGGTCTCATCGACCTGTCTCTTCACATCATCGAGCTTTCCTTTGATGTCATTACGCAGTTCCGCTCCTTTTTTGGGAGCGAAAAGCAACGCCAGCACACTCCCGGCCAACATGCCTCCGGCAAAGGCGATAACATTACACACTTTCATAACACACTGATTTAAGTTAATAAATTCCGGACACCTTTCAACGGCTTCAAGCCGGCATGAGCCAAGCTGTACTGATATTAAAACACCATTCAGGCCTTATTTTCGCCTTGCGTGCAAAAATAAACTTTCCAATTTTGGCGTTTAGATGTAAATGCACTACCTTTATTGTGCCTTTACGCAAAGGCAAGCAGCTTTGCAGCCACGGCTCCATTCGCTTGTTCATCCTTTGAAAGGTCCGGTTTAACACTAAACATTCCCATTATGAAAAAGTGCGCTGAATTTATAGTTTATTCTCTGTTTATAGCTTTTTTTTCGTGTTGCGGGACAAAGAGCAAGGAGGAATGCATTTCTTCAATAACGACAACACCGTTCGAACTGCACGAATCGTACAGGCTGACAGAGCAGTCCGAAGAGTCGCCGCAACTCAGCATCGACATATCCTTGACATTGGTAGAGACCGGAGACAAGGAGGCCGACGACAATATAAAACGAACATTGGCGTGGACGCTCTTCGAGCGCCCTGTTACCGAGAATAATGTAATGTCTCTTGCCGAAGCATGCAGCGAATACGCCGAAAGAATAAAAGAGGAATACCATGAACTGCTCCCCGACTACATCGACACAAGGAAGAACGGAGTTCCCGAAGTATGGTACAACAACTACTACCTGATAAGCAGCGAAGCCTCGACAGGATATAAGGGGTATATCAACTACATTATACAATGGGAAGAGTACACCGGCGGAGCGCATCCTATGAGCAACTGCACTGCACTGAACTTCAACCCTGCGAACGGCGAAGAGATTGTCCTGGAAGATATTCTGAAAGAGGGCTACGAGGAGCCTCTTATATCCATTCTTGAGAAAAATCTCGCAAAACAGCTCAACCTTGAGGATATTGACGCCGTAAAGGCTAAAGGCTACATGTACGGCGATGCCGATATGTTCGTGTCGAACAATTTCATACTTGAAAAGGAACAGATAGTATTCATTTACAACAAATATGACCTTGCCCCCTACTCGGCAGGCGAAATAATGATTAACGTAAGTTACGACGAAATAAAAAAACTGATTAAATAATGGATGTCATAAAGAAATATTTCCCGAACCTTAGCGAGAAGCAAACCGCTCAGTTCGAGGCTCTTTACGGTCTATATTACGACTGGAACAGCAAGATAAACGTCATATCACGCAAAGATATAGAGAATCTGTACCTGCACCATGTGCTGCACTCGCTCGCTATAGCAAAATATATAACATTCAAACCAGGCACTACGATAATGGACATGGGATGCGGAGGAGGTTTCCCAGGAATTCCGCTTGCCATAATGTTCCCCGAAGTCAAGTTCCATCTTGTGGACAGCATAGGCAAAAAGGTGCGCGTAGCCGCAGAGATTGCAAACAGCATCGGGCTTGCAAACGTAAGGACAAGCCATAGCCGTGCAGAGGAGATAAAGGAGAAATACAGTTTCGTTGTCAGCCGTGCCGTAATGCCGCTGCCCGAGCTTGCAAAGATATGCCGTAAGAACATATCCAAAGAACAGGAAAATGCGCTTCCTAACGGCATTATATGCCTTAAAGGCGGTGACGTGACAGCCGAGACACGTCCGTTCAGGAAGTGCTGCGAAATTGTGGACATAAAGACATGGTTCGACGAAGAGTTCTTCAAGGAGAAGAAAGTCGTATACGTACAGATATAAAAGCCGACTGCGATGAACATAAAGATTTTTGTCGTGAACCCCATTGAGGTCAATTGCTATCTCTTGTGGGATGAAACCAATGAAGCCGTGCTTATCGACTGCGGAGCGTGGGCTGCCGAAGAGCGTGAACGTATAAGACGTTTCGTGCAGAGCGAGGGCTTGACCTTAAAGCACTACCTTAACACGCATCTGCATTTCGACCACATATTCGGCAATGCCTATGTCGAGCAGACTTTTGGCTTGAGAGCCGAGGCGAGCGACAAGGACTGGAGTTGGGCTGAAACGATAGCCGAGCGTGTCGCGCGGTTCGGAATACGATACAGCGAAAGCGTTCCGCCGCTCGGCCGCATTCTAAGAGACGGCGACGAGGTGAAGTTCGGCAACGAGACGATAAAAGCGCTCGCAGTCCCAGGACATTCTCCCGGCAGCCTCGCTTTCTACATCGAGAAAGAGAAAGCTGTATTTACGGGCGATGCGTTATTCTGCCAAAGCATCGGCCGCACCGACTTCCCCGACAGCAACCACAACGAACTGATAAAATCAATTAAAGAGAAACTCTTTACCTTGCCCGACGACACTGTTATCTACCCCGGACATAGCGAAAAGAGTACAATAGGCTTTGAAAAAGAGTACAATATGTATGTGAGGTAACGTAAAAAGCGAAGCTTCGACGGCATGAGCAGCATCTTGTCAATCGTAGCATCGCTGAAAGTGATGCCGAATGGGTTGCGGTAGCGAATGCCGCAAACTATCAAAGCGAAGCTTCGACGGCATGAGCAGCATCTTGTCAATCGTAGCATCGCTGAAAGTGATGCCGAATGGGTTGCGGTAGCGAATGCCGCAAACTATCAAAGCGAAGCTTCGACGGCAGTTAAACGTTTATCATTTAATCAGCACCTTCCTGTCATTTATAATATATATACCATCTTTCTCGGGTTTATTCACTTTTTTCCCTGAAATGTCATAGACAGGCTGCCCGGCAGCAGTTTCATCGCCTGCCACATCATTGACAGCCGTAGATGCCGAATAATTCGCAATGTCCACGTCCAACGCAGCAGGGAAAAGACGCTCAGGGTCATAGAACAATGCACAGCTCTCTATCATGCTCTTCACCGAGGCCTGCACCTTGCCTTCAAAGATTTTCCAGCCGTTGAGATACAACGTCACAGGCTTGCTCAGGTCAAACTCATCTTCATTGAGATATATTCTCACGACACCCTTCTCGGCATTATAGTATTCTTTCCTGAAAAGCATCGGTATTCCGCCTTGAGTGTAAGTTGTCGTATACTCTACCGTCCTTACGTCAAGGTTTATTGTATTGCCAACTCTTTTATATTCGTAACATGCTCTTGAGCCGCTGTTTTCTCTTGCGTCTTCAATAACCTGAAGGTTGTAGAAGGATGTACGGTAACGCCCGTACATGTCATAATTCTCCCATATGAAGAAGTCGGGATGCGGGTCGCGCGTGTATTGTGACAGCCACGGCGTCGTAGGCTGGTAATCTATGCTATGACCATAACCCGGTATAACCTCTATGAAGTGGTTGAAATGGCCGGGATACAGGCTCGCGAGACTGTCGGCGGCATTGAGAGCGGCACGCGTCAGAAGGTTGCGTCCGAAGCCGTCGTCAAGCTCGCCGGTACGCAGCGAGAATGCGATATTGGCGACATTTTCCATAGGCGCGTTCTTCAGAGGCTCACCGCCTGCCATAGGACCTGCGCCTGCAAGGTAGTCGGCATAGAACGACGCCAACCTCTGGCTGCCGTAACCGCCTTCAGATATTCCGAAGAAATAGATTTTGTTCGCATCGACATTATCATTCACAAATGCAAGACGCAGCAGTTTTTCCCAAGCCCACTGCTTGCTCTGTATCGCCCAACGGTAATATTCGCCATAGGCGTTCGGAATCTGCGGAACAAAATATATTGCCGGAGAATAGAAACGACGCAAACAGAGCCCTATGCCGGTTTCCCACTCTTGGTTTTTATCACCGGAGCCATGCATATACAGAAAAAGCGGATACTTGTCACGGGTGAGCGCAGGATATTCGTTGCACCCGAAATAATAAGGCATTGTCGCGTTCTGCTCAAGTTCCGGAGGGAGTTGCCATGAGCCTGTTTTTCTGTTTTCAAGCAAGTCAAGTTCTATCAGTTTTTCCTCGTCGTATCCCTTGACGATGCTTTTCCAGATATCCCAAATATTTTCCCGCATGCTTGCGATATCCGTATCAATTACCGCATCCCCATCATCGAAACTGTGAAAACCGTTCGACAAAGAGGAATTAAAGTATCGGACCACTGAATATTCATCTATACTTTGCGCATTGGCAAAAGCGGACAGAAAAGAAATCAGAACAAGAGTGAATGTTGTTTTTCTCATATTATATTTATATAAGATTTATAAGCCTTCTTTTTACAGCTTCCGTATCGAGCAGAATTTTTATGAATTCCTTAGCTGCGGTCTTCTGATATGCCCCCTTAAGACTGAGCAACGAGGCCTCCATCACGTTGCCGGGAGCGTCAAGCGGTATAGCCTTGAACCTGTTCTTGCCGAAGACTGCCGAGGTTGAAAGTATCGTGGCATAGTTGCCTGTCGCCACCATTTGCAGTAGAATGTTCGTTTCGTTCAGTTCAAGCCTCGACTTAAGTTCAATATTCATTCCGTCAAGCAATCTGTCGAGCATCATACGTGCCTGAAGCCCTTTTGAGGGTAATATTAGAGGCAAATCCTTTAGCTCTTCGAGCTTAATTTTCGCTTTAGACACTATATTGCAACCTTTTTCCACGACCAATGCGAGCGTGTTCTCGAACAGAGGCATAGAATCGACATCGGGGGCATCGAAAAGAGGCTTATACGAAAGAATAAAATCGACCTTGTGTTCCCTGAGCAGGCTCAGAAGTTCATCGACCGTCTTGTAGAATATCTCAAGCTTGATGCCCGGAAATTCTCTCATGAAACTTATAAGCCCTTCGGTAAGCACCGTGCTGAGACTGTACGTGACACCGACCCTTAACGTTCCGACCTTGACATGCTGCAGGTCATGCAGACGCTGCACGCCGTCTTCGGCATCGAGTATAGTCTTGCGGGCGAATGGAAGAAATTCCTCTCCCGCTTCCGTGAGCGATATATGACGGCTGTTACGCAGGAAAAGTTCAAAGCCGAGTTCAAACTCAAGCTGTTTTATCTGCTGCGAAAGCGTGCTTTGCGTTATATAAAGATGTTTTGCGGCAACCGAGAAATTGAGATACTCGGCACTCTTTACAAAATATTTCAGCTGACGAAGTTCCATTTATAAATTTATTAATGAGCTATATGAGCAATTTCATTAAAGGAATTCCTTTATTATGCGCCAAGCATGTCTTTCGGAATATTTTTCACTTAATTCGAACGCATTTTTCTTCATCTCTTGCAACAGTTCCTTGTCGCATCTCAACTTTTCAAGCGCAGTATTGAATTCATCAGGAGATGCCAAGTCGAACACAAAGCCGCTTTTACCATCCTCGACAACTTCTGACAAATCTTTCCAATCGGAAACTATTGCGGGAATTCCGGCCATATATGCCTCAACGACTGAACCGGGAAAACCTTCGCCTTCATAATGTGTCGGCAACACCAGCACGTCATACGCTCCAAGAGTATCGAAAACATCTGAGGGTTCAACCACACCTTCGTATGACACAAAATCAAACTGCCGCAAACGTTTGCGGAAATCATTCTCATACCCTGTTTCTATTTGGCCGTAGAAACATATCTCTACATCTTTTACATTGTTGTCTTTACAAAAATCGGCATAATCAAAAACAAGTTCGCATCCTTTAGCGGATGAAATACGCGCCATGAATACAACACGTAACTTATCGTTCCTTCTGAACTGCGGGATATATTCACTTATTCTGAAATTAGGAAAAAGGCTTACGTTATCAAAAGAATAATACTCTTCGAGCTTTCTTTTCATAGAAGAAGTCTCTACAAGTATAGCATCCACCTTTGCGAACTTTTTTATAAAGTCATCTTTTCCCTTTATGAACTCCGGAAGCCACCCGCCTACTACTGGATATATTATTTTCTTGTTACATAAAGAGGCTACAAAAAAGAGAAACTTGAAAAAACGGTTTATGTTATTCCTGCCGGCCAGATATACCACATCATCTGCGGCAAGAAGTTTCCAAAGCATTTTGAGGAGATACAATTTAGATACTTTAAGATATTGAGTATCAAAGTATGTCACATTACAGTCCGATGCATTTCTTTTAAGCAAGGAATATATCTCCCTTGTTTTAATAGTTTGCCCGTCGAGCTTGTTTGTGACATAACCGTAATTACCTAAAACAAAAAGTCTTTTCATAAAAACAACCTTTAGGACAACCAATTATAATCCATTCTTCAGATAATGAAAAAAATACTCTTTTGTTACACCGTCGAGACGTTCGCTCTCATGCAGCAGTTTCCTTATCAAACGCATTGTCATTTTCAGGGACGTTCCGTTCTTTAACTGGAACAAAACGATATAAGGCAGATATACCATAACCCAAAAGATATATTGCCAACGTGGCATATAATGCCTTACGTCAATAAAACGTTGCAAATAGAAAATATACATTTTACCTATCGGAGGCATATTTCTTATCGCACGGTTTACTTTATGATATATGACAGAATTCAACAAACAGCCCATCTTTACGTCTTTACGCATCATCCTTTGGGCCAGTTCGAAATCTTCTTCTCCGAAATAGTACTGCTCAGTAAATATTCTATTCTTCTCATCAAGAAGTTCAGGTACAAAAAACATGGCACAACCTGTGATGTATGTACAAGGAATAAAATCCTTCTCTTTAATTGCATTTACATGCTTGTTTATATAATGATACCTCCTGAACCCCCAGTTTATATTACCGCCTGCGTTCCATATATAATCCTTTTCGAAATAATAATGAATAAGAGGGGTAAGAACCTTAAGTTCTGGGTGGCTTTCCTGATAATTGACGAGCCTCTGAAGAAAGTCCGGCTCAACGACCGTGTCATTATTCAATAGCAAATAGTAATCAGGTTTGAACCTACCGGCATATTGGAGTATGAGGTTATTGCCTCTGCTAAAACCATTATTCTCTTTCAGTTCATAAAGAATGACAGAGCGTCTGCCAGGTTTTATATCCGTTTCGTGCCTTACAGTCTGGGTAAAAAATTCATTCGACGCCGATTTGCAATAATCGGTAATTAGAGATATGGATTCATCGTGTGAACCGTTATCCCCGACAATGACCATATAGTCATCGTAAGTCATACGATTCAAGGATTTCAAGCATTCAATAGTATCATCAGCTCCGTTCCAGTTGAGCATTACTATACAAACCATACTTTATAACAATTATAATTATAATACAAATTACCGATATTGCAAAGTTAGCAAAATAAATGTAAAGACATTAACAATAGGAATATTTCTCAAAGCGTCATACGTCATAAAACATCAAAAGCACCGCTTTTTGCGGTGCTTTTGATGTTTTATGAAAATAAATTTATTAGAAACCGATGAATATCAGCATTGCGTATCCGAGTACAAGACCCATGATGCCGACAATGATACCCACCTTCATCATATCCTTCTGCTCTATGAAGCCTGTAGAGTGAGCGATAGCATTAGGAGGAGTACTGATAGGCAAAATCATTGAAACTGATGATGCGATAGCGATACCTACCAACATAGCCTGAGGACCGCCATAGCTGTCGAGCGATGTGCCGAGACCGCTTGCAATAACACCCAACACAGGAACGAGCAAAGATGTCGCAGCCGAGTGAGAGATGAAGTTAGAGAAGCCGAAGCAAATAAGACCTGCAAGCACCATTACTACAAGCGGAGAGAAGTTGTCGAACGGAACAGACTGAACGATAAGGCTGCTCAGGCTCTCTGAGCCTTCACCCTTATAATTAAGAGCAACGCCGAGAGCGAAACCGCCGGCTACCATCCATAGGACGCTCCAGTTTATCTCCTCAAGGTCGCGACGAGTAAGAATGCCCGTAGCGCAGAATATTGCGATAGGAATCATAGCCACGACATTGGTGTCGATGCCCCACATGTCAGTACCGAACATCCACATGAAGATAGTCACGACGAAAGCGATGACAACAGACCATGTCTTGTAGTTCCATCGGATGTCGCCCTCAATCTCAATCTTGATATTTTTCTGCTTGAACGGGAAAAGCACTCTCAAAAGCAACCAAGAAAGAATGAGAAGAAGGATAACGAGCGGAGCCATCTTGATAGTCCAGTCCACGAAGCTGATACCCATACCCTGTGAAGAAAGATAGTCAAGAGCGATCATGTTAGGAGGAGTACCGATAGGAGTCATCATACCGCCGAGGTTAGCGCCGACGGGAATTGCCAATGCCAAAGCGATACGGCCCTTGCCGTCAGCTGGCAACGAGCGGAGTACCGGGGTAAGGAACGCCAGCATCATTGCAGCAGTAGCAGTGTTGCTCACAAATGCCGAGAAGATAGCTGTCACAAGGATAAAACCGAGCAGTACAATCTCGGAACGTGTTCCGAAAGGCTTGAGCAGCACACGTGCCAGAGCGACGTCGAGCTTAACCTTTGTCAAACCGATAGCAAGCACGAAACCGCCGATGAAGAGCATGATTGTCGGGTTAGAGAAACATGCGAAGATGCTCTTGAAAGGCACCAAACCTACATCGCCCTCAGGACGGAGGAAATTAAAAGCGCTGGTAGATACCGTAAACAACATTATAGTAACTACAATCATTGACGTAACCCATGAAGGCATAGCCTCGGTAAGCCACATAAGCGCTGCGAAAACAAAAAGCGCAATGATGCGCTGATGAATTACAGTAAGGCCTTCAATTCCGAAAGACTCTGTCGGCAACATTGCTACTACGATAGAAATTACAGCAATAAAAATAAGTTTTATTGCATTAAGAGGCAACTTCCTCTCTCTCTTGTGGGATTTGTTCTTCTGTATCTTCTCAAGAACGCTGTATCCCGGGAAATTTTTAAACATAGTCGGATTTTATTTAATGAATATTGTTTTACAAAATCTGCATGCTCAAATTTTGCACAAATTTACTATCTATAATTTTTTTTCACAGAAGTTGTTTATTTGTTTTTACGATAGCATGTATCGAAAATTCTAATACATGCTCAAAATCAGCAGTTCGATATAATTTCATCGGGCAAGATTGTCACGATATCAATTTAAATATATACTTTTGTATTTAAGCAAATATCAAATCCGCTGAATGTGTAATTTAAAGAAGACATACATAACACTTATCGCATTGGTCGCTTGCGTTACGGCATCAATGTCGCAAGGACGCGGCGACTTCAGATATTACACGCAGCTGAACACAATCGCATCTTGGGGAGATTATGCCCCGTACTGGTTTACAGCAAACAATAACGCCATATCATCAGTCAGCAGCATAAACGGATACGCCCGTTACGGAATGGGCTACAGGAACACATTCGGGAAAAATAATGATTTCAGCTACGAGATAACGGCGGACGTCATCGCCGGCTTTAACCAGGCGTCAATAGTGAACTTCCAGCAGGCGTACGGAGAATTGAGCTGGCGTTGGCTCACTTTGTCCGTCGGCAGCAAGGAGCGAGGCTGCGAGGCGGAATATTTTTCCAGAGAGAGCATTAGGGGCGGCTGCTACGGCAATACGGTTGAACGCTACCCCAGCCTGTTCACAAACCGTTTCAGCGGCTTAGGAAGCGGCGGTTTGACATTCAGCGGAAACAGCCGACCTATCCCTCAGGTAAGAATTGAGATACCGAAATTCCTTACTATTCCGGGAACAAAAGAGTGGTTCAGGATAAGGGCCTACATTTCATACGGAATATTCTCTGACGGCAAATTCCAAAGAGAGTTCACCGGTAACGATCCTAAGAAAAAGTACGGCGTAAACATACTATACCATGGCAAAGCCGGCTTCATAAGCGTAGGTAACCCGTCCAAGTTCCCGCTGACATTCGACGGCGGCCTTGAAATGCATACGCAGTTCGGAGGAACATTGTATAATACTGGCTACAAAACCATAAAAATGCCGCATACATTCATGGATTTTCTTAAAGCGTTCATTCCGATGGGCGGCAGCAAAGATACACCTATAGTAGAACAGACGAATATTTCAGGCAACCAGCTCGGAAACTGGCACGCTGCATTCACTCTGCATACGAAACCATTGGAGGTGAGGATATACGGAGAACATATGTTCGAGGATTATTCCCAGCTCTTCTTTTTCGAGTATCAGATGAACAAGGACGGCAAAAGAAGAACACTCATATACCCCTGGCGTGATTTTCTTGTAGGTATCAACATCAGAAACAAATCGAACATTCTCCCTTTCATATCGAACATAAGATATGAATTCCTGACGACCCGCGACCAAAGCGGCGCTTTGTATCATGACCCCTCGGCGAACTTCAACGACCAGATGGACGGATGCGACAACTACTACAACCACGGCATATACCCCGGTTGGCATCATTGGGGCTTCGGTATCGGCAACCCGCTTACTTTCTCCCCCGTATACAATACAAACGGAAGCCTGCAATTCAAAGGCAACAGGCTCATAGCTCACAATGCGGGAATAAACGGAATTGTAGACTGCAGATTGCCCATTGCGTACAGGCTCAACTACACCTACAGCGAGAACTGGGGAACATATACAAACCCGTTCCTCGAGAAGAGGTATACGACATCCATCCTTGCTGAGGTAACATGCATGCCCAAGAATGCTAAATGGCTCGGAACGCTCTCTTTCGGTTACGACAAGAGCAATTTCATAGGAGAGAATATCGGTTTCATGATTACGCTCACCCATGTCGGAGCTTTTTTCAAATAGTGAAATGAAATGAAAAGAATAATAACATCACTCACAATAGCTGTCGTGCTGCTAAGCTCATGCGTTGATAATGTATACATCAACGGCGACCTTGACGGAATGTGGCAATTGCAGAAGGTTGAAGATACAAGTTCCGGTTCAACAATTTACCCATTGGACATCTACTATTCATTCCAACGTAACCTTACCTTTATAAGCAGAATGAATGAGAACGAAGAGCCATTAAGGTATTTAGGAAACTTTTATTACGACAGCGAAAAAGGAACTATAAACATTGACGGTCTTAGACTTTTTCCGCAAGAAAAGCCTGCAGCGACAAAAGAGGACTTGAAGCAGTTTATGCTTTACGACCTAAGTACAACATTCATAATAGACCACCTCAGCAGCAAGCAACTTATAATGAGCGACGGAACACTTCAATATACATTAAAGAAATGGTAACAAGGGAAGAGTGAAGATATTTCACTTTACTATAACTCACGTATAAATAAATCACACAACCATAACAAGAGATGTAATCATCTTATTCTTTTTATAGAGAAAATACATAAGAAGAAAAGAACCGTTTCTGCCATAGTCCATGCTACCGATGCAGCATAATACGAATACTCACGGCATGAAAAAATCATCAACACGATTGCGACGATGCTTGATATCCAAATATTTCTTTGGAACAGACTTGAAGCGCCGAGGTTTACAAGCCCGACAATCCCTATTATATAGTTAAGACAGCCGAACAGTAACGCCGGTGACATAAATAATGTAAGCCAGAAAACAACATCTTTTGGCAAATCAAGATACATAGCTACCAACGGATATCCGACGACAAAAATTAAACAGACAGGAAGAATCATCAAAAAGGCCCATTTTATAAGCCGCATCAATGTCGTGACGTTATCGCTTACGCCTGAATTGTAAAATCTCCTGCTTATATGCGGATATATAGCCATTGGCATTGCATTTATAATTGTTTGCACTGCTTTAAAAAGTTTTTCGACGGCCCCGAATATACCGGCTGCTGCATCACCGACAAATACTCCCAACAAAAACACATTGGAGTTTCTGTACACTTCTATTCCTATATTGGATATAAAAACATGCCAGCCGTCTTTCAGTTGTTCTTTAATGTCATGGAAAGTTGTAAGCCCGGGTCGAATACCGAACTGCCTCACAGCAATTCCGATACTTAACACGCCTGACACGATGTACCCCAAAGAATGAAGCAACAGAACGTAAACGTATTTGTCCGGTGAGTTGATGAATATAAATATTAGCGCAGCAAAAACCAATTTAGAAACGACAGTCGCTATTGTCATATATTTCATCTGCTCCATTCCCTGAAACAGCCATGAGGGTATGAGAATATCTCCGAAGACCATCCCGAGCGCAAAAAGATACATAAGCACATCACTGTTGTCCATAAACAGAGCTACAAGAGCGAAGCCTATGGACGAGGCTACAGTTGTAATCAGAAAACGCGTCCATAGAACTGCATTGAAAATTGCGTTTACCTTATCAATGTTATCTCTATGTACTGATATAAGACGTGTAGCAGAGAATTTGAAGCCATAATTCCCGAACAGCAACAGATATTGGGCAATAACATATATAAACAGATAGGCGCCATACCTTTCTTCTCCTAAAATACGCAGAAGATATGGTATAAGAAAAAGGGCTATAATATAACTTATGCCGTTAATAAGAGATAGAGAGAAAAAATTCCCTATTACCTTTTTATGTTTCTTTATTTTAGAAAAGAGACCCATTGTACCATAATTACCTTGTTGTTCTTGCCTTACTCTCTCCCGCTGTAAACTTGACGAAGATGTACGTTATCAATATCCATACCGGAACCTCAAGGAAAGCCAAATGGAAGAAAAACACTTCGAACCAGCCGAACATAAGCATTCCTATCCAAAAGAAATACAGCACGGCCACAAAAAAATTGCGGCTGCATTTAAGCCATATAAGCGTCAGATAATGCAATGCCGAGACTACAATTACAGTTGCCACAAACTGGAACGTCGTAGAGTTGATGTATATTGTCCCGAAAAACGTGCGTACATTAGAGCTGCTGATGCCGTTATGAATGAAATGGGGATTTATTGGGGTTATATATTCTCCGCCAGTAGCTGCACTGAAAAGGTTTAGCAAGTTTGATATAAGCATATCGAAATTGGGTTGTTCCAATATGCCAAGTTCGAGATCCTGGCTCCACGACAGTACTCCGCTTACAAAATAATGAATAAAGTTCCCTACAATGAATTCAAAAATGACAGAAACGTCAGCTGCGCTTTCGCCACGGGCGACATACAGTATAAGAAAGTATGTTATCAGAAATACAAGAAAGCCTGAAATCAATATTTTAATAAGCAAACTTAGCCTTAATTTCAACTTACCGAAAAAAAGCCGCATGCTTATACCGCCCAAAAGCGGTATAAGTACCCATGATTTTACTCCATACAAAAACGATATTACAAATATGAGCACTACAAAGACGGCATAATACCAATGTTTCTTGTCATACTTGTATATGTATATGACAGCAAGCGCATGCAAGAGTCTATGAAGGTGCCCCCACAAGCCTCGACCGCAAAACTCTTCACCGAAATCTTCGGAACCTATCATGAATTCCGAAGTCCGTAAGAGTATCGAAAGACGCATTATGAACATCAGCACAAGCAACGTTGTCAATATATTCAATCCTCTCATCGAAAACCCCTCATCAATACAGAATGAAGAATTATTATCGACAATATTTTTTGATTGGAAATTCAGGCCTATGACGTAACTTGGAATCGCAAAAATCAAAAGACCAATCATCCATAGCATTATGCTGGGATAATAAAAATCGACGAGCCCGATGTGCCCTGCAGACACTACTGTCAATAACAGTACGAATGCATAGGGTAACATAAGCATATTCAATGGAGTGTATATAGTTTTCCAAATCTTATATTCAAATACAGCAAGAACTGTAATTTCCGAATAAACAGCAAGCAACGATATAAGATTCAATACACCCATTATGACCAAACTGCATCAATAATACAGAATCCGTATTTATATTTAAGAACAAGTCATTTTTTCTTCTCGACAAACAGCATCCATATTACATGACCGAAGAAAGTCAAAAATAAGAACGACACCAATATGAACAGCTTACGCGGCGACGCTGCAAGGTTTGGTACTACTGCAGGCTGCATAACGGTAAAAACAGGTGTTCTTTCCTGTACCTTTGTCTTGGCGATCTCCATCTGCTGTGAAATTTGAGTATATATGGCATATGCGAGTTCAGCTTCGTCCCTTAGACGTTCCTCTGTTGTTTTTACACTGTTCTTCAACGTTCCCAAAGCATGACGGTCAAGGTACTCCGCATATTCAGTCTGCTTTTTGAAATAGTTATCCCTTGCCTCATTGAACAAAGTAACTGAATACTTCAAGTCCTCGTTGGCCTTGCCTACTCTGTATTCAGTAACATGCTCTTTCAATATCGTTGAAATGCGATCCGCGACCTGTGCTGAAATTAAAGGATCCTGCATCGTCGCGGAAATTGTTATCACTTGGTTTCCCTTGTCTACAGAGCAAGTAATCATTTCGCTCAAGCTTTTCATAATCTTACTTTGCTCTTTTGTATACATCAAATAGGATGTATTTGCAGTTACACGCACAGTATCATCCTTTTCACCCTTTATTGCCTTTAGAAGATATCCGGGTGCCTTTGTTATGTATCCCCACCAGGGAGATTTATGATGTTCCTTTATATATTCGTACAGTGTACAGTCGATATCGCCATCAAGTGATTCCACATCCATCTCACACAATTCCCACAACACATTCGAAGAAGAAAGTATCTGAGGATACAATTCTGGATAAATAGCATCGTTGTTCTGCATATTAGCGACATTAAACCCTGCCATTGACGCTAATGAACCTAACGAGCCGAGTGAAGAAGAAGAAGACCCTGACTCAGGAGCTAAAACAACTGTAGATTCATATGATTTAGGAATGCTGAACGCAACTACTATCGCAACTATAGCAGCTATAAAGCAGTTTCTGATTATTCTACGCCAATCAGAAAGTATCAGTTTGAAAAAATCTATGACATTTATATCTTTTAATGAAAAGTTTTGCATAACCTTATTTAGCAATTAGATTTATCAATGATATTATCACAGTAGCCAAAGACGCCGAAGATGATGTCAAAGAGAATATTTCGGCAGGACTCCATGCTTTGCCCACAGGTTTAGTAGGAACTATTATCTCGCAACCCGGTTCAATTTTTGTGGAATATTTCTTGGCACGAGCAACCGTTCCGTTCTTGTATATGACTATCGCTTTTGACCTCTTTGCCTTTTCTCCATATCCTCCTGCCTGATTAATATAATATTTAAGCCTCTTGCCCTCTTTGAAAGACACGGTATTAGGAAACATAACGTTTCCGCTTATCGTCACCGTGTTTTCAAATTCCGGAATTATCAATCGGTCTCCGTCTTTAAGCAACAAGTCATATTCGCCGCCGGGCTGCTTCATAGCCTTCTCAAGTTCAATACCGACTTCTTGAACATTTGCAACAGATATATTTTCTACATCCTCGGGCAACATTTGACGCTGAACAATCTTAAGTGTCTGCTCCATACGTTCACGCTCGGTATCGGAAAGTTTTCTCTCAAGACGAGCGCCTTTTATATATGCGCTGTTCGTAACGCCGCCGGCTTTTTTTACAAGATCGCTCAACCTTAGATTCTTATTGTCTATAGTATATGTTCCTGCAAAAGCGACCTCACCTTCAACAGTAACATTAGATTCTGAAAAATATGTAGGAGAACGGCGTATGTATATAGCGTCGAAAGGCTTCAAAACAAACTTGCTGTCGCCGACAATCTTTAAATCCTTGTCAATGTCGAATGAGTAAACGTTCGCTATTGTATCTATCGGCTCTACAGCATAAGGGTCGTAATTCTTACGCACCACATCAACACGCACTGCAGAAGCTTTTTCTGTCAAACCTCCTGAGATAAGCACGAAATCCTCAATGCTTGCATTCGAAACATATCTGTATCTGCCCGGAAACGCGACCTCGCCATAAACATCAACATACTGTACACTACGTTGGTCTTCTATTGAATTTACAAACAGGACATCATAGTTTCTCAGTTCGATATCGTCGGCAGTTCTGTTCATGAGAGCATTCAAGTCTATCGAAACATTTTCCATTGTCATATCAGGAAGACGGCGATTCAATACAGCACGGTTCATGAACGCTTCAGGTTTCAAGCCGCCCGCTATTTCAATAAGTTCCTTTACAGTAGAGACGGTTCCGAGCTGAAATTTGCCGGGGCGATACAATGCGCCTTTTGCTTCAACGACATTCTCGTATGTATTCGCTATTGTATCGACTGTCAAAACGTCTCCGTCCTTTAGCAAGAATGTTTTGCTTCCATTCTCATCCAAAGTAAATATTTGCATCTCTTTCTCACCCTTACGTTCTATTCTCACATCATTACGAAATGCATTGCTTGCGAAACCGCCCGCAAAGCCAAGCACATCCGCGACCGTCTCCTTATCAGAAGTCTCGTAGTACATAGGACGCTTTACGCCACCCTCGACATTCACCAGCGATTTGTAGGTAGATACCGTAATGACATCTCCGTCAGCAAGGCTTACATCGCCATCGGTTTTTCCATTAAGCAGATAATCGTATATGTCAAGCGAAGAAATCACTTTATTATTGCGCGAAAGCTTTATATCGCGCATTGTGCCTATCTCGGTAACACCGCCTGCCAAGTAAAGCGCATGAAAGACCGACGCGAACGATGACACAGTGTATGTTCCCGGGTTTTCAACCTCGCCCATAACACGTACCTGAATAGAACGAGCCTGGCCAAGAGTCAGTTTTATCTCAGAATTGGGATTGTCTCCTGATATACCTGAATATATCTGGCTGTATTTTTCTTTAATATATTCGTTAGCTTCTTTTACGTCCTTTCCATTAAGATAAACAAGGCCCAGCATCTCGACATTCACATAACCATCCGGCGATATATAGTCACGAAAAGTCGATTGAGACGCTCCCCACACGTCAATAATAACTTCATCGCCGGGACCTAAACGGTATGTTTCGGGAGTCGCAACATTCAAATTAGGCTCAAACACCAATTGTTTGTTTGCGAAAATATCGTGTCCGAAAATATTTATTTCCTTATCGAGAAACATATTGGCCAACTCGACGGAATCAGGAATGACGACATCAAGCGAATCCACGGTATAAGCAAGACCGCTGAACTGCGACTGCGTTCTTTGCCTTGTCGGTACTGCAGACATGTCACTGAAACTCGAAGCAGAATTCGCTTTGGAACCTTTCTTAGACGCCAAATAATTCTCCCTTACCCTTTTCAGTTGGGCTTCCGTAACGCCTTTTTTCACCAAATCGAGAACGATTTTGTTTTTGTCAGTACCTTTTGCTTGCTCTTCCATGATATACATAATCAGTTCCTCATCCGTCATGACATCATTTGAAGCAGCGTTCGAGACGGTATTTGAAATTAAAGAACTTTTAGAATTCTTTGATTTCGCATCCTGCAATTTAGCCTTGCCGGACTGAGCAAATAATGACTGAGATACAAAAAGTAGCAAAAAAGCCCAAACAGTGATTTTTCTTATTTTAGACATAGTCATAAAATTTGTCATAGATAATAGTGTTCAAGATTACGGTAAACAACATACTCGTTTTCCTCTATCCGCAAAGATAGCACTTTTTTCGGGCACAGCCAATATTATATATAAAAAAGAGGCTATAAATAAATAAAAACAACTATATTTGCAGGAGACGTTAAATTACGGTTTCATGCGCATGTATCCGCAAAAGGGATATTTTGCGTCTAACGGCTGAGCCGAAAAAGGATTAGCGAAACAAACAAACAAACAAACAAACAAATAAATACAACACAAATGAAAGCATTTGTTTTTACAGGACAAGGATCACAATTCAGCGGCATGGGAAAAGAACTGTACGAGAGCAGCCCCATAGCAAGAGAATATTTTGAGAGAGCCAATGAAATTTTAGGCTTCCGCATTACCGATATAATGTTCAACGGCAGCGACGAAGAACTTCGCCAGACAAAAGTAACGCAACCTGCTGTGTTTCTGCACTCTGTGATAAGCGCGTTATCGCAGGGCGAAGAGTTTAAACCCGATATGGTGGCAGGCCATTCGCTCGGTGAATTGTCGGCTTTGACCGCTGCGGGAGCTTTGTCGTTCGAAGACGGTTTGAAACTTGTCTACAAGCGTGCCCTTGCTATGCAAAAAGCATGCGAGATGCAGGCGTCTACTATGGCAGCAATCTTAGGATTAGACGACAAGACCATAGAAGATGTATGCGGCAAAGTGAGCGAAAGCGGCAACGTCGTGGTAGCGGCCAACTACAACTGCCCGGGACAGGTTGTCATATCGGGCGACATCAAAGGTGTCGAAGAGGCATGCACCCGTCTGAAAGAGGCTGGCGCAAAGCGCGCCCTGCCGCTCAATGTAAGCGGAGCTTTCCACTCCCCCATCATGCAGCCCGCAAAAGAGGAACTCGAAGCGGCGATAAACGAAACGGAGTTCAAAAATCCTTGCTGTCCGGTATACCAGAATGTGGACGCTCTGCCTCACACCTCCCCCGAGGAGATAAAAAGCAACCTCATAGCGCAACTTACCTCGCCCGTACGTTGGACGGCAACCATTCTGAACATGATAAACGACGGATGCGACGAATTCATCGAGTGCGGACCGGGCAATGTTCAGCAAGGGCTGATCAAAAAGATTAAGGCAAGCATAAACGCATAAACCAACTAAGCATAAACATATCATGTCAAAGATAATAATATACCAGCTGTTGCCTCGACTCTTCGGAAACAGCAATGAGAATTGCGTTCCAGGAGGAACAATCGGGCAGAACGGTTGCGGCAAGTTCAACGATATCACGCCGAAGGCGTTGCGTGCGATACGAGGCCTCGGCGCCACACATGTATGGTACACAGGAGTTATTGAACACACCACACGCAGCAACTACAGCGATTACGGCATACCAGCCGACCACCCTGCCATTGTCAAGGGAGAAGCCGGCTCGCCATACGCCGTAAAGGACTACTACGACAACGACCCCGACCTTGCCGTGAACGTGGAGAGACGCCGTGAAGAGTTCAAGTCTCTCGTAGAACGCACCCACAAGGCTGGCCTTAAGGTCATAATGGACTTCATCCCCAACCATGTGGCACGCCACTACTGCAGCGACTGCACCCCGAAGGGAACATACAGTTTCGGCGAGCATGACGACAAGAGCGTCTTCTATGCCGGACACAACAACTTCTACTATTTAGGAGACAACTCATTCGGATGCAACCTCGACGCAAAGGACTGTGCCGAAGAGGAGTACGCCGAGACACCGCTACGGGCTACAGGCAACGACTGCTTCGGGACCCCCGGCCGCAACGACTGGTACGACACGGTAAAGCTCAACTACGGCATAGACTACCGCACCGGCAACCGCTGCTTCTCGCCCGTTCCGGACACATGGGTGAAGATGCTGAAGATTTTGAGATATTGGGCATCACAGGGTATCGACGGTTTCCGTTGCGACATGGTAGAGATGACGCCCGTTGAATTCTGGCAGTGGGCGGTAGCGAAGATAAAAGAGGAGTTTCCCGGCATAATCTTCATCGGCGAGATATACCAGCCGCATATATACCGTCCATTCATCAGAGAGGGACATTTCGACTACCTTTACGACAAAGTAGGCCTCTACGACACCTTGCGCGGCGTAATGAACGGACAGACATCGGCGAACAATATCAGCTATGCCCTGCAAAGCACATCGGACATACGCGGCAACATGCTCACCTTCCTTGAGAACCACGACGAGCAGCGTATCGCATCGGACTTCTTTGCAGCCAAAGCCGAGCGTGCATTAGCGGCGCTCATCGTTTCGGCCACGTCGGGCACAGAACCGTTCATGCTATACGCAGGACAGGAACTCGGCGAACGGGGCATGGACAAGGAGGGTTACAGCGGCGTAGACGGCAGAACGACCATATTCGATTATTGGAGCGTCGATACATTGCGTCGCTGGAGAGGCAATGGCGACTACAGCGGCGAACAGCTTACCGATAAAGAGAAGTCTTTACAGCAGTTCTATGCACACCTGCTCAACCTCTGCAACAAGGAAAAGGCGCTTTCAAGCGGAGTATATTACGGTCTGCAGTACGCCAACCCCTACAGCGACAGCTACGACTGCAACCATATATATTCATACCTCAGAGGCTACGAGAACGAATTGCTGCTAATAGTAACGAATTTCAGCGAGAACGACAAAGAGTGCGGCGTAACAGTTCCCGAAGAGGCTTTCGCATACTTCGGAGCAACGTACAAGGAGGGAACGTTGAAAGCGACAGAACTATTGAGCGGAGAAATTGTTGAGGTTACATTCAACCCGTACGACAAGACAACCGTAACCGTTCCCGCCAACAGAGGAGTTATATTGAAATTCAAAATGTGATATGAGAAAGATATTTACATCAATCGCAATAATGCTCACATCCATTACTGCAAGTTCACAGGTATTTCTCGACTATGAGACAATCGAGGGCATTGTAAAGAACGAGCGTCAGTACTTTGACGACATAGTGAACATATACAAGAACGACGACCCTATGATAAGAGTCGATGATATAGCTCTCGTATATTACGGCCAGGCGTTCACTGACAAATACAATCCGGGCAACGATGAAAACGAGAAGAGACTCAAGCAGCTGCACGACGAGGGTAACCACGCCGAGGCATACAACACCGCAAAAGCCATACTCGAATACAATCCCGTGAGCCTTAACGCCCTCTTCAACCTGCTTGTAACCTCGAAAGTCCTCGGCAAGAGCCAAGAGGAATTCGAGTCGTACGCAAAGAAATATCAAGGAATACTGGGCATGATTACCCAGTACGGCAACGGCCGAAGCAGCGACAGTCCTTTCAAGGTCATCACCCCCGATGACCAGAACTACGTGCTGTTCCATGAACTTGAGATACAGAGAGAGGTTTCACGTGAACTCGACCCTGAGACTCTATGCAACATAATAGTCGTAGAACCCACAGACAAATTCCAGGCAAGACGAGTATATTTCGACTTAAGCCTGTTTCTCAAACACGTTAAGAAATAGTAAACAAACATTACAAAACAAGAACGGCTAAGTTTTAGCCGTTCTTGTTTTATTATTGGCAATAGCCTATCTTCATCACGCAAGCCGCCTCTTCTACGCCCCCTATTATGTCAATACAGGCATCTTGCCAATACCGTTCGCTTTCATTTGCAATGCATATACTATTTCATGCAAGCATGTTGCAAATAAGAGCAGGCAAAAAAAAGAGGGTGACCCAAAAGTCACCCTCATGTCGTCGGGGGTGAATAAAAAGCAAAGTTCAAGGCTTGTGCAGGCTTCAAAACCGCAGTTTACTGAGCGTAAATGAGGATTTTGAAGGCAAACGTAACACAGAAATTTACTTTTTAGTCACCCCGTATCATTAGCGGGCAAACACACCGGTT
>JAZNPP010000044.1:0-29646 GCA_045589695.1 Bacteroidaceae bacterium | reverse complement strand
GAAAACAGCGAATTCTTATAGTTAATTGTTTCATTGTTGCACATTAGAGTTTTTAGCATTACCATTGCCGGCGGTATAGCAGAAGTAATTTTCTAAATAAACCGGCACTGTAAGTGAGAGAGTGCAAAGCCCTGCCGTATGCAGGCCATTGCGCGAGGACTGTATGAGCGCAGTGCGGGTATAACTTACATTGCATAGCCGCACGAAGCGAGTTCCGCAGCGCCCTGCTAACGGCAGAAAGGCTTGAAACGGCAAGCGGACGACGAACGAGTTATATTGCCGGCGGCAATTCACGAGCAAGAGGAGAAAGCGGCTCGAACGCCCTGTGCCGGGCCTTTTGGTACTTTTGTGCGACAAAAGTACATGACAGAACGACTACAAGAAGAATAAAAAACAACCTGTCAAGGGTAAGTTACAATAAGAATAAAACATTCCACCTCCAACATTTGCAGGCGAACCTTTCTTGTGGCTGTCTTTGAGTTAAAACCCGAAGATTTTCTGCACTCGCTTTGAAAAATATCGAAGCTGGCTTCGATATTTTTGCTTTCAGCGAAATTTAGCTGCGCTCATTGCGTGTGAAAATAAATTTTCACCCATTCGCTTGCGCAATTTTCGCTCGTTTGTTGCTATCTTTGCGGTAACCGCATCTCTTCACTCTTGCCCGCATGCGGTTTAAAGCATTAATCTGTCAAACCGGTAACTTAAAGCTATCATGGCAATGGAACAGAACAGCGACATAAAGAAGCAATGCCAGCTACTATGGAAAGAGGTCTTTGGCGACAGCGATGAGTTCATCAAGCAATTCATGGCACGTTACTTCAGCCATGAGGGTATGTTCTGTATAGAACAGGACGGAAAATTGCAATCGATGCTGCATCTCGTTCCTTTTGAGCTTGACGGCATGCCTGTCGCGTATATGTATGCTGTGGCGACAGCAGCCGAAGCCCGCGGCAAAGGATATGCCACAAAGCTCATCGGGCAGGCTGTCAAGAAAGCTAAAGCCGAAGGATACAAGGCTATCGCTACTCTACCCGCCGACGAGGGACTGCACGGCTTCTACGCACGCTTCGGTTTCTGCGGAAAATACCGGACAAAGTTCGTCATTCCCGACGGCTTTGATTTCGGGACCGGAGATAGCGAAAAAGATATCACCGAAATGCTTGCTTTGGATAAATCTTTTATGGTGCAAGAAAAGGATATAACGCTTGTATACAAAAAAAGAGGCTAAAAAGCCTCTTTGAGCCGAGTCGGGGACTCGAACCCCGGACCTACTCATTACGAATGAGTTGCTCTACCAACTGAGCTAATTCGGCATTTGCTTCGTAAAAATGTCATTGGTATGTTTTTCATTCGCCACTGTATGAACCTTTTTTATTCATTGGACGAATGAGTTGCTCTACCAACTGAGCTAATTCGGCATTTATTTCGTAAATTCCAGATTTTTGGAGGCGCTCGTTGAATGAAAATAGATTTTCACACTCGCTGGCACAAAAATTCGGCATTTGTCATCAAAATCAGCTTATTCGGCTGAATTGCGATGCGAAGATAGTTATTTTTTGCGGCAGTAAAAAGGATTATCGTTATTTTTTAAAACTTTTGACTGCAAGTAATGGCAAAACAGCAAAAAAAGCAGATATTTTCGCCTCAAAAACAATCGCAAAGGCGAGAATATCTCGCCTTTGCGATTTAAACTGTTTCGATTTCATCGAATTCGGCTGCGCTCGCCGTATGCGTAAGCAAGCTTCGGCCCACTCGCCGGCACAGACCTTCATCTTTTAGAACGCGCGTCCCGTTAATCGTTCCTCATTACCGGGCGGACACACCGCTCTGCCTACATTCTCTAAGCCCTCATCCGTACTCTAAACTTATGTCTTCAACTGTCTGTAAGTAGTCTTAGGAAAACGGGCTGCCGTTGTCTCGTCAAGGCGGCGTACAGGAGTGTTATAAGGAGCGTTCTTTACGACATCAGGAGTCTCAACAGCCTCTTTGGCAACAAGTTTCATCACCTGAATAAACTCGTCGAGCGTCTCTTTGCTCTCTGTCTCCGTCGGCTCAATCATTATGCTTTGATGAAAAAGCAGCGGGAAGTATATTGTGGGAGCATGATAGCCGTAGTCGAGCAGACGTTTGGCTATATCGAGCGTAGTTACGCCTGTAGACTTGTCGGAAAGCCCGTCGAAGACGAATTCATGCTTGCACACTCCCTCTATAGGCAAATAATACTCGCCCTTGAGCGACTCTTTTACATAATTGGCATTAAGCACTGCAAGAGGTCCCACCATTTTCACGTTCTCGCGTCCGAGCGTGAGAATGTAAGTGTAGGCACGCAACAGCACGGCAAAATTGCCGAGGAAGTTCGACACATAGCCTGCAGACTTGTCGTCGGTTTCGATGTAGAACACGCCTTTCTCGTCTTTCTTCACCTGCGGATTGGGCAACAGAGCCTCAAGCCCTGCACGTACACCCACAGGGCCGTCGCCGGGGCCTCCGCCGCCATGAGGCGTAGAGAATGTTTTATGCAGGTTTATATGCATGATGTCAAAGCCCATATCACCCGGACGGCACTTGCCGAGGACCGCATTGAGGTTTGCTCCGTCGTAATAGAGCAAGCCGCCACACTCATGGACGAGGCGTGCTATTTCGGGTATATCGGTCTCGAAAATTCCGAGCGTATTGGGATTGGTCATCATTATTCCGGCGACAGTGTCATCGAGCAACGGTTTCAGGTCTTCTACATCAACCGTTCCGTCAGCCTTTGACTTTACCTCGACAATATCAAGTCCGCAGACAGCCGCGCTCGCCGGATTGGTGCCATGAGCGCTGTCGGGAACAATCACCTTTGTACGCTTGGCGTCTCCACGCTGCAAGTGGTACGAACGCATAATCATAAGGCCCGTAAGTTCTCCGTGAGCGCCTGCGTACGGATTGAGAGTAAAGGCCGACAAACCGCTAATTTCGGCAAGCGACGCCGCAAGGTTGTAATAGACCTCCAACGCTCCTTGCGTCGCCTCGGCCGGAGCGTCGGGGTGCAGAGCGGCGAATGCCGGCATTGCGGCAATTTCCTCGTTAATGCGAGGGTTATACTTCATGGTACAGCTGCCAAGAGGGTAAAAACCCGTATCGACGCCGAAGTTCTTGTTCGAGAGGTTCGTATAATGACGCACCACGTCGAACTCCGTCACTTCAGGCAATTCAGGTTCAGCCTCACGCTTAAGAGCAGCCGGCAAGCCGCATATACAATGTTCTGCCGCGTACTCGTTCTTTGGAAGAGAATATCCGCCGCGGCCCTCTTTCGAGAGTTCGAATATTAATTTATCATAATTTCTTATCATAGCCGGCCCTCCCTTTAAATATTTCTTACAATTTCGACAAAACGGTCAATCTCAGCCTTTGTACGCTGCTCGGTAACGCAGACGAGGAGCATGTCATCGGCGATGCGTACACCGCCGAGAATACCGCCGGCACGCAAAGCCTCAAGCACCTTCTCGGCAGGCACGGCTGTCCTTACAGCGAACTCGTTGAAGTATGGCTTGTCGAACGCCAGTCTGCATTTGTTCGTAGCGGCAAGCTGTTCGGCAAGATAGTGAGCGCCGCTGTACGAAAGCGAACAAGCTTCTTCGAGTCCCTTCTTTCCCATGACTGACATATACATGGTAACGAAAAGAGCCATAAGCGACTGGTTGGAACAGATATTGCTGTTCGCCTTCTCGCGTCTTATATGCTGCTCACGAGCCTGCAACGTCAGCACGAAGGCACGTTTGCCGTCCACGTCGGTCGTAGCTCCGACAATACGTCCCGGCAACTTGCGTACATTGGCATTGGTACATGCAAGATAGCCCACGTAAGGACCACCGTAGCACATAGGGATGCCGAGTGACTGAGCGTCGCCGCACGCGATGTCAGCGCCCCACTCCGCCGGACTTTTAAGCACAGCGAGAGACGAAGGCTTCGCATTCATCACCATCAACGCCTTTCTTGCATGACACATGTCTGCAACACCAGAGTAGTCCTCTACGATACCGTAGAAGTTAGGCTGCGCAAGAATCACGCCCGCAACGTCATCGCCAGCAAGCTTGGCTTCAAGATCGGCAATATCGGTTACGCCGTCTTTTTCGGCGATAAGTTCCACCGTCACGCCCTGATAACGCGCATACGTCTCTACTACCCGTCTCACCTTCGGGTTCACGGTTCCGGAGACAAGCACCTTGCGGCGTTTCTTAGCGATTGAGACACACATCATCATCGCCTCTGCCGTAGCGGTCGTGCCGTCGTACATTGAAGCGTTGGTGACATCCATGCCTGTCAACTCGCAAATCATAGACTGATACTCGAATATATACTGAAGAGTACCTTGAGATATTTCGGGCTGGTATGGAGTGTATGCCGTCAGGAACTCTCCTCGTGATATTACAGGAGCTATAACCGACGGAGCATAATGGTCCTCGACACCGGCGCCGGCAAAACAGACAAGCTGCGAATTCTTCTTGCCGAGCGTGTCAAAGAATTTGCGTATCTCCACTTCGGACATCGCCTCAGGGAGATCAAATTCACGATTGAACAGCAACTGCTGAGGAATCTCGGCAAAGAGGTCGTCCATCGACCTGAGCCCGACCACAGAGAGCATCTGTTCAATATCCTGTTGAGTATGAGGGAAATATTTCATTGTTTATTTGACAATAGCGTTTGTAGAATAGTTATTACAAGGCTGTCCCTTCAACGGGCATTCGCAGCGAATGCCCGTTGAAGGGCATAAAGAACTGATTATTCGCCTATCGCATTCTTATACGCAGCCGCATCCATAAGATTTTCCGCCTCAGAAGCGTCGGATAGCAACACCTTTATTATCCAATTCTCATACGGGTCGTTGTTTACAAGTTCAGGGCTGTCGTTCAAAGCCTCGTTCACTTCAACCACCGTACCGCTTACAGGAGAGATCAGGTCACTGGCAGCCTTTACGCTCTCTACCGCACCGAACTCCTCACCGGCCGTAACCTCGTCATCTACATCCGGCATGTCCACATAAACGACATTGCCAAGCTCGTGCTGCGCATAATCGGTAATGCCGACATAGCCGTACTCGCCCTCTACTCTCACGTACTCGTGTGACTCAGCATAATAGAGTCCTTCAATAATCTTGCTCATAATGAATTTGTTTATGGTTAGTTATAATGTCTATTTCTTATAATTCTTGTCATAGAAGCGTTTCTTTGTCACAACGCCGGGGAAGACTTTTTTACGTATGCGAACAGAAACTTCCGTATCCAATTTTGTATATTCGATATCCAGAAGCGCCATGCAGACACTCTTGCCTGTTGATATCGAGTTATAGCCGGTCGTGACAACACCTATCACCTTACCGTCCGCCTCCACTTCGTATCCGTGACGAGGAATAGCCTTGTCCTTAAGTTCTATGCCTACTATTTTGCGTCTAAGGCCTTCGGCCTTCTGCTTTACAAGAGCCTCCTTGCCTATAAAATTCTCCTTGTCGAGTTTAGCGAACATTCCGAGCGAAGCCTCAAGAGGCGTTATCTCGTCGGTAAGCTCGTCGCCGTAGAGAGGAAGCCCGACCTCGAAACGCAATGTATCACGGCAACCCAAGCCGCATGGAGCGACCTCGCCGTTTGCCATAAGCCTGTCCCATACATCGTTTATAAACTCATGCGAAGCATAAATCTCAAAGCCGTCCTCGCCTGTATAGCCTGTACGGCTTACGATTATGGTCTCGCCTCTACACTCAACCTCCTTGCATGTGTAAAAGAGCAGTTCACTGCACTCGATTCCCAGCACACGCTCCACTATTTCTTCAGCTTTAGGGCCTTGCACAGCCACTTCGCCGTACTTTTCGCTCTGATTTTCGACAACAACGTCGAAATTCTTGGCGTTCTCCGTTATCCATGCCACATCTTTGTCGATGTTAGACGCATTGATGACAAGGAAATAACGTCCTTGTGACATCTTGTAGACAAGAAGGTCATCGACAACGCCTCCCGAAGGGTGACACATCATTCCATAAAAAATCTTTCCGTCGGGAGCGTCCGCAATGTCGTTCGTGAAGATGTAATTCACGAACTTCTCGCTTTCGGCACCCGTAATCAGCACTTCGCCCATGTGCGACACATCGAAAACGCCGCATGCCTGACGCACGGCATTATGCTCGTCTACAATGTTCGTGTACTGAATAGGCATGTCAAAGCCTCCGAACGGGCTTATCAACGCACCCAAAGCAACGTGTTTGTCATAAAGACAAGTCCTTTTATTTTCCATAGGTCAGTCAAATATTAAGTTTATAAGTTCTTCATTTCTCAAGTTCAATATAACGTTGCGGCAATCGACTGAGGCAAGGGCGGCCTCCACCGCAGAACGTTCAAAAGGAACGCCTTTAAGCTTTCCGGCAAGCATAGCGTCAATATCCCCGACAATGAAAAAGTCACCAGAGACATTCATTCTTCTTATCATGCCCTCTTTTACCTCAATGTATACGGCGACCTCGCCCACGCCTTCAATTCTTGCCGAACGCGAGAATGCCGAAGCGGGATTATTGCCTTGAATGAAATCGGGCGACGTGTAGAACTCCGCAAGCACCTCTATCGCCGCCACGTCGCCGTCCGTAAGGATAAGCGTGTCGCAGCACAAGGCATTACGCAGGAATTTTTTAAATTCGTCGATACCGAGCGATATATGCTCTTTGAGCGTCGTCACATGCTGACGCACCGACTCCACGCCCTTGCTTTTTAGTTTGGCTTGAGAAGGGGTCGTCGCTCCTGTCATATATTCGAGATTGGTATCGTAGAGCATCGTGCCATGAACTATGCTTCGCCCGGGAAGGTGATAAAAAGCATTGCCCGACACCTTTCTGCCGCCTACGAGAATATCGTTTCGGCCTGTACTCTTAGCTTCGACGCCGAGCTTGCAGAGAGCATGCTCCACCATGAGCATATAACGGTTGAAAGTAAAATTAACGTTAGTGTCCGGAGTAATGTACGAGAGCATTATATTGCCGCTGTCGGCATACACGCATCCGCCTCCGCTCTTGCGGCGATAGAACTCAATTCCGTTGCGTTTGCAGAATTCCGTATCGACTTCGGTATCGAGCAACTGATTACGCCCGAAGATTACCGTAGGAGCGACTTGCCACATAAAGAAATAGTCCTGCGCAGGCATGACTCGCGCTATATGCTCTTCCATTGCGAGATAGAACGGAAGTCTATACAGCTTTTCATGTGGAAGCTCGACGTACGTCATTTCATTGAGAAAACGGGATTTACAGCAAATGTATGAAAAGATATTTGAAAAGCAACATCAATAACATTTTTTTTGAAAAAGGTTAAAATTAACCCGTAAAAAGGTCGGAAAACAGTTATAATATAATAAGGAACGTATAGTATAAAATAAGCGATGAGCGGCCGACCGGCCGCTCATCGCTTATGAGATATCAGCATCTTTACTTGCGTTTTCCCATCGGGAAGTTGATACCGAAAATTACGTGCGCATTCAAGTTATCGACAGGAATAAACTGCGGAGTGACTTTGGTAATCATGAAGTCGCTGCCGACAAAGAAGCTGAATCCCACAGGGTGGAAGTTGAACATCCATCCCAGATTCGTTCCGTAAGTGCCGTAACCATAGTTTACAGACGCTTCGAGCCACTTTAGCGGGGATATATTCAGATAACCCCTCACATTATACCATTTATTGCTGTTGAAAGAAGAAAAGCTCTGACCGTAAAGCACGCCCACGGAAAGAGGTTTGTAGAACGGCATGTTGTATTCTGCGCCGAAATACATTGTCGTGTTCAGCTTAGTCCTCGCAGGCTTGGCGCCGTTGTAATTGAATTCAATCATTTTAGAGGCATCAGCGCCAAGCTGTTCAAGCTCTGCCTGAACGGACGATTCCGCATTATTATAGTCGAGTTCCTTGAAACCGGTGAACTCAACTTTTGCGTCCGTACTCTCAACCGCCATCATGGTAGGCCATTTGATGTATCCGAGATCGAGTACCGATGCCGAAAGAGTCAGACCGGGGACAATGCTGTCCATCTCGTACACAAGACCGATATCAACTCCAAAACCATGGGCTGACGGAATAAAACTACCGAACTCAACGCCATTGATGACATCATCCTCATCAAGAGTCGGCTTTGCTTCACAGAAGAGCGCTGCCTGAGCCCTCGCATGGCTTTCAGCCATCCAACGGTCTCCCGACAACTCTACATTCAGTTTGTCCACCAAGAGGTCGGCATGAGCTATACCCATCAGATACTTTACGTTCACGCCCAATCGGAGACCTTTGTAAATATGATGAGAATATCCTATTGTAGCAGCCGCATAGTTCATCGTGTTCAGGTTCAAGTTCGAGAAGCTGTACGTGTTGTTCTTAAGACCAAGCTTCGCGAATTCAAAGAAACCTCTCGGTATTGACAAAGATAATGACGAATGCATTGAGACGCCAAGCGAGAAATAACCGCCGAACATTCTGAAACCAGCCGAGAACAACGACTCGTCGAGCTTGAATCCGAGACGTGCATCGTTCGGCATCTTCTTGAAGAACTCTTCGGCTGTAACGCTGCCGCTCATGAAAGTCGCGAGTTTATTGTCTTCACGAGGATAAAGGAAAGTGGACAAACCCACATTTCCTTTAGTCTGTACCGACAAGTTGCCGACCAAAAGCGACATATAACCGCGCTCCGCCTTCATGGCAGGATTAAGCTTGTTATTGAACAGCATTCCGTCGAGGAAATATGACGATTCGGCCGACTGGGCCATACTTGCTGCCGGAGCCGCCAACAGAAGCAATATAACTATTATTGATTTAATATTTTTCATATCCATTTATTCCGTAAAAGGGTTATCACTCAGTTTCTCCCATAAAAGAGGGGTCGCTCAAGTCTATCTCAATGTCGCCGAACACTTCAAGCACGATGTTTGAAATCTTGATGCCTTGCTCGCCCTTAATGCCCACAGAACCCGTAGTATGGTTCGAAGCGGCCTCTATATTGAGCGACAGCTGGTCAAGAGTTGAAAGGTCACCGCTTGCGCTTCTTATCTCGAACTGAACGTTCTGCGCCTTCTGTACCTCTTCGCCGCCTTCGGCCTGCTTAAGGACATCGCCGCCGAGTCCTGCGTCAATCTTGATAGGAGCGATAGTAATGTCGTCAATAACCTTTCCGTCCGCATCCAGCGGAACTACAGTCAGAGACAGTCCAAGAGGTATGGTGTTCAGAATGTCCAATTTTGCCTTTACTCCAACATTTGTGAACATTCCCATAACCTCACCGAGAGAGCCTTGAAGATCACCGATAGTCTCATTGTAGCTGAACTTGAGATCATCGAACTTCAACGGAACCGATATCGCATAAGAGCCGCTGAAAACGAGCGGTTGAGATATGTCGATATGGTGTGTCGCATCGGTATTTATTTTCGGCATCACCTTCAAATCGATAGAACTTGGTATCTTCTTCAGCAAGTTCTTCAGATTCTCGATATTTACAGTCTGATAACCAACTTTTGAAGAGTTGTCGCTAACAAGCAGCAACTTGGTCTCTTTGGGAGTAAGTACGCCATCCTTATATTCAGCGGCGAGAATACTCAAGCTTGTAGATATTACAGATGTCTCAATCACATTATTGTTATCGTCCTTGCCAACAATTTCAATATCCACATCAAGAGGCACGCCTATAGAATTCATCAGGGATAGTTCTATCTGCGGATCCGCAAGCACCAGAGTATTGTTGTCATCCTTCAGGAATTCAAGTCCTTCACCGAGATCAAACTCAAATGATTCTTCAATATTGTCAATATCGGCACATAGCTCTCCGTGGAAGCCTTTCACCTGTATCTCGTCGAGTTTGACATCAACATCGAACTTGATACTGCCAAGTTTGTCAAGTACCTGAGAGTGGAATTCCATACCATCTATCGAAGCGTCGCCTACAACAACCACCTCGCTTGAGTATTTGATGTATTTGTCGCCGTCCTCAGAGACTGTAGGCTGCAGGCCATTGGGTCCGAACTCTTCGCCCTTGAAATCGAGTTTTGTACAAAGCACCTCAAGGGTGAGTTTGTTTCCGCTGCTCGGACGATGTTCCGCAATTACGAACAGCGTGTCACCTTCGACATTGGCATTTATTCTTGCATTAGAATTCTGCACGGTTTCAATATTAAGGAACGACGGCAACGCTACATGCAAATCCAAATCAATGTCCGTATTAAGGTCTTCCAAACCGACAACAGAAAGGTCGAACGTTATATTAACAGGCTCTACAAAGTCGATAGTCTCTATACGGCCGAGTTCGTTTGGCACCTTCTCGTTTAATGAAAAGTCTGTATGAGCATCGAGTTTTGAGTGAATGACTTCAGTTTCTACCGATGCGTCCTCAATTACCAAATCCGATGTAAGCATCTCAAAGTTCGCGTTCTTTTCGCCCTTCAACTTATCGAGGACAGCCACCATCGATTCAAGCTCACATCCTTTAAAAACAAGATTGTTTATCTTATTTTTATTTTCATCGACGAAATAGACACTCGCCACCACATCAATCTCGAATTTGCCAGCATCATCGACATCCTTATCAAGAGTCAATCTGTCAAGGGCAAGATACCATTCGTCATCAGCAAGAATCTTCAAATCATATATGTAGAATGCATGCTCTTCGGCATTATATACTACCTCTTTTCCCTTTCCTTCGTATTGCGAGATATCGTCGTCGATAGTCAGTTCGTCAGGGAATTCAAGTTTCAGAGCATATCCTTCCTTAAGATTAAAGCCGCTGAGCCAATCAACATCCATTGAGGTTTTGAAATGAATCTTGCTCTTAGACTTGTCGAACTCGATATAATTGATTCTGTCAATGTACTTCAGATTGTCGAATTTGCCTTTGAAGTCCATTTCCACAGGTTCAAAATCGACTTTGATGTCTCTTATCTTGCCGCTCACGTCGCTGAACGCAAGAGGAACATCCAAATCAATATTGAAGCCCAAGTCCTCACGTTTTGTCTGAGCCGTTATCAAAACATCGCCTTCGGCCTTGTACGTTATGGAATAATTTATATTTTCATCAATATTTATTACGCCGTCAGAAATTTTTCCATCCACACCTGTCAGTTCGGTTATGTAAAAACTGAAATTCACTTCGTTGCCCTTAAGCTCATAATCGCTCAACGAAATTCCGCGTTTGTCATCAGATACCTGAATAGCATCTAACGATTCGGGGTCTTTCGCCAAACGGAATATTTCGGGGAATTCAATATTGAAATCTATCTTTTTACCCACATTGCCAAGAGCCGCAGGGTTAGCGACTACTACCTGCACTTTAGTGCCTTTCGTGTCGCCGTCAGCCGAAGAAAGCCTGATATTCTCTATCGTTTCAACCTCGTAAGGCAACCTGTAACTGAAATTGCACTTCACAAAGGTATCGATCTCAACAGTCTCGTTGATTCTTACAGTTCTTTGGAAATCCGGGTTTAATTTAACCAGTTCCTCTAATTGATCAAACAAAATGTCAAGAGTCTCGTTTGTTACGCCTTTGCCGGCATTTGATTTCATTCTTGGCAATTTATCATTCAGATTCTTAAGGTCGATTGTCGGCGCATTGAATGCTACCGGCTCCATCGGAACGCCTTCAATATGAACTTCAGTAATTTCGACATTCACGAAATCGACAGTCATCGAATAATTTACAGGATCTACAGCCAAAGTAATCGGATCGATATCCACCTCAACATCATCGATATCGTCCTGCATGCTTATGCTGTAAACGCCGTCGGGGTTCTTGTCGAGAATCTCAATCTCCTCCACGTCAATAAGATTGTCGAGCTGAATAGGTTTCAAGTTTCCTACAGGCAATGCTATTGAATTGCCTTCGAGTTTCACGTCGGTCGCAATCTCCTTATTCGCCAAGTCATAGTTGTAGTCGATACAAGAGCAAACAAAGAGCAATACTCCGGACATGAGCATGGTTAATGTTTTCTTACACATAGTATAGCTATTAATATTAGTTCCGAATATTTAAGAAACGGCTTAAAAGACGAGCCATGACAGACCAAAATAAACTTTTGGTTCTTAATCAATTGCAAATATACGGCAAATCGGGCTATTAGTAAAATTTATTATAAATATATTTAATTAAACATAAAAGATTTAACATTTCCAAAATAATGAACAAAAAAAGCGGCAACGCCGGGAGGCGTTGCCGCATAAAATCGATATGCTCTATTTTTACTTAGCGACTGCGTTAAGACGCTTGAGGATGACAAATATGAAGAGAGCCGCAAGCAGGCAGATACCTGTCAGAACGCCCCATACGATTGTCAAATCCTGGCCCCACATGAGAGCAGGGATAGCCACAAGGAAGTTACCTACCGCTGTAGCCACGAACCAGCCGCCCATCATCATACCGGCATACTTCGGAGGAGCCACCTTAGTCACGAAAGAGATACCTATCGGAGAGAGCAGCAACTCGGCGAACGTAAGCACGAGGTATGTTGAAATCAACCAGTTAGGAGAAACGTCAGCCATGTGCATAGGCTGTCCGGCAGCATCCATTTCAGGAGCAGGAAGGCCAAGCGAGCCGACTGTCAGGAGAATATAAGCGGCAGCAGCCACCAACATACCCAAACCTATCTTCAAAGGAGCCGTAGGCTCTTTGCCTCTCTTGGCCAAAGCGCCGAATATAGCGATTGACACCGGAGTCAATGCTACAACGAAACAAGCATTGAACTGCTGGAAGATAGGAGCGCTGACCTCTGTAACCGCAGGAAGAGTATTATACTTATATATAAGGCCCGCTACAGCAGCGAGTACGATAACGCCCGCAATAGACTTGCCCTTCGCAGTCTTGCTCTGGAAAAGACCGAACAAGCCATACACGATGAATATCGCAAGTACCAGGTTTGCGACGTCGAACGCCATGCTCTGCACGCCGGTTGAGCTTGTGGCCGTATAGTCACGGGCGAAGAATGTCAATGTAGAGCCGTTCTGGTGGAACGCCATCCAGAAGAAGATAACCACGGCGAACACGAGGCAAAGGCAGATGATACGCTCTTTTGTCTGAGCCGGAGTAAGTTCCTTAACGTCAGCGCCGTTTGAAGCAGCGTCAGACTTGCGTCTGTCGGTGTGGATGAACGTGCTGCGGAACGCATAGTAAATAGCCATTGAGACGATGAGAGAAGCGCAGGCTACCGCGAATGCGAAGTGATAAGAATCGGCCTCGCTGACGCCTAAAGAGGCCTGAGCCCATTTCATTATCTCTATTGCAGCTGTAGGAGCGAACATCGCGCCGATGTTGATAGCCATGTAGAACACGCTGAAACCGGCGTCACGCTTGCTTGCGTACTTGGGGTCGTCATAAAGGTTGCCTACCATAACCTGCAAGTTACCCTTGAAGAGGCCCGTACCCAAAGAAATAAGCAATAGAGCTGCACCCATAGCCACAATAGCTATCGAATCCTTGCCGAGAGGCAAAGAAAGAAGCACATAGCCGAGGAACATAATGGTGATACCGATTGTCACCATCTTGCCGAAGCCGAACTTGTCGGCCGCGATACCGCCGAACAGAGGCATAAAGTAAACAAGCCCCAAGAATGTAGAATAAATCGTTCCTGCAGCAGCCGACGAAAAGCCGAAGTTTGCCTGCAAGAACATCACGAACACAGCCAACATAGTGTAGTAGCCGAAACGCTCACCTGTATTGGCGAGGGCTAACGCCCAAAGACCTTTAGGATGTCCTTCAAACATAGATAATAAAATTAAAGTTAATAAAATTCATTTGCAAAACACGCGCACGGCACGCCGCAGCATGCAGGACAGAACAACAACGCCGATTGTCATTTTGTCATAAAAACCGAAAGACGTCACGCCTATACTGCGGCATTCCGATATCATTTGTCAATCAGACCAATCTCTCAAAACCGCCGAAAAAGTTCACGCATGCACATTTTCCGGAAAATTGTTTGCAAATATAATGAAAAAGAGCAATTATTGGAAAAAACTTTGTTATTTTTGAACAAAGAGCAGGCACAAGCATTGTTAATATTGCATAATGCCTATATAAGAGCAAAAGCGCATGAGGAAAAGACGACAGAAAGAGGGTTGAAACAGGGAAGACCGTTTCAATTTCCCGAAAGACTTCCCGTTTTACAAAATGTCAGACGAAACTCTCGGTCACACGCTCATAAGAGAAAAAGATTAATCAAATATTAACCGAATAACAAATACAACAATGAAGAATCTTGAAATATTTTACAGAAAAGATTGTCCCTATTGCAAAAAGGCTTTTCGTTTTATCGAAGCGTTACAGGACGAAAACGATTTATACAGAACAATTAAGCCAAAGTTGGTTGATGAGGAGATTGAAGTAGATTACGCCGACATGTTCGACTACTACTATGTTCCCACGTTCTACATTGACGGCAAGAAAGTACACGAAGGGGCTATCGGAAAAGAGGAGTTAAAAAACATCCTTGAGCAGACGCTCGGATAACGCCCCGAAACAAAAAAAACGCCCATATCCGCGCTGAAGACGAAAATTATACCCCTAAAGGGGTAAATATATCGTTTAAAACCTCTTTTTTATTTGCCCGTTAGCAACTATTATATTAACTTCGCAAAATAAACAAAACCCACAAACAACACACAATGAGCAACCAAAGATATATGATGCGCGGCGTTTCCGCATCAAAGGAAGATGTCCACAACGCAATCAAGAACATCGACAAGGGATTATACCCTAAAGCATTCTGTAAAATCATTCCCGACATTTTGGGCGGCGACCCGGAATATTGCAACATCATGCATGCCGACGGCGCCGGAACAAAATCTTCGTTAGCATACCTCTATTGGAAAGAGACCGGCGACGTGAGCGTTTGGAAAGGCATTGCCCAGGATGCCCTTATAATGAACATCGACGACCTGCTTTGCGTAGGCGCTACAGACAACATTTTGGTATCATCAACCATCGGACGCAACAAACTGCTTGTTCCGGGCGAAGTGATATCGGCAATCATCAACGGCACTGACGAGCTGCTCGCCGAACTCAGAGAGATGGGCGTCGGCGTGTACGCCACAGGAGGCGAGACGGCAGACGTCGGCGACCTTGTAAGAACGATAATCGTGGACAGCACGGTGACATGCCGCATGAAACGCAGCGACGTCATCGACAATGCCAACATTGCTGCAGGCGACGTCATTGTAGGCTTGGCTTCGTACGGGCAGGCCACATACGAAAAGGAATACAACGGCGGCATGGGCAGCAACGGCCTCACGTCGGCACGTCACGATGTCTTCAGCAAGTACCTTGCCGAAAGATATCCGGAAAGCTACGACAGCGCAGTACCCGAAGAACTCACATATTCGGGCGGTCTGAAGCTCACCGACAAAGTCGAGGATTCACCATTGGATGCCGGAAAGCTCGTGCTTTCGCCCACACGCACATACGCTCCTATAGTAAAGAAGATACTCGACTCGTTACGCCACGAGATACACGGCATGGTACATTGTTCGGGCGGCGCTCAGACAAAAGTCATGCATTTCGTAGAGAACAAGAGAGTAATCAAGGACAACCTCTTCCCTATCCCGCCGCTGTTCAAGACAATTAAGGAGCAGAGCGGAACGGATTGGGCCGAGATGTACAAAGTGTTCAATATGGGACACCGCCTTGAAGTTTACGTAAGCCCCGAGCATGCCGAAGAGATTATCGCCATAAGCAAGAGCTTCGGCGTAGACGCCCAAATAATAGGACGTGTTGAGGCGGCAGAGAAGAACGAGCTTATAATCAAGAGTCCTTACGGAACATTCACATATTGATTAGAGCGGCATAAACCTTCACAAACAAGACGACAATGGAGAACAACTCGCTACTGGAAAAGCTCAACGACCTTGAAGCGCGCTTTCAGGAGGTATCGACGCTGATAACAGACCCGGCTGTCGTTGCCGACATGAAACGCTACGTAAGGCTCAACAAAGAGTACCGCGAACTTGAGCAGATACTCGACGCCCGCAAGAGGTACGTCCAGCTGCTCACGTCGCTTTCCGAAGCCAAAGAGCTGCTTGCCAACGAGAGCGACGCCGAACTGCGTGAAATGGCACGTGAAGAGATAGGCCATTGCGAGGAAGCAATCCCGGAGATTGAAGAAGAGATAAAGTTGCTGCTTATACCTGCCGACCCGCAGGACGACAAGAACGCCATTCTCGAAATCAGAGGCGGCACAGGCGGCGACGAAGCGGCGATTTTTGCGGGCGACCTGTTCCGCATGTACAGCAAGTATTGCGAGAGCAAGGGCTGGAGGCTTGAAGTGTCGAGCTGCAGCGAGGGCACATCGGGCGGCTTCAAGGAGATAATATGCACCGTGAGCGGCGAAAAGGTTTACGGAACATTGAAATACGAGTCGGGAGTACACCGTGTCCAGCGTGTCCCGGCGACAGAGACACAGGGACGTGTCCACACGTCAGCGGCATCGGTCGCCGTTCTGCCCGAGGCCGAGGCTTTCGATGTAGAGATAACCGAGAGCGCCATAAAATGGGATACTTTCCGTTCAAGCGGAGCCGGTGGCCAGAACGTGAACAAAGTCGAATCGGGAGTACGATTGAGATACCCTTGGCTCAACCCCGAGACCAACCAGGTCGAAGAGATACTCATCGAGTGTACCGAGACCCGTGACCAGCCCAAGAACAAAGAGCGGGCGCTCGCACGATTGCGCACCATGATATACGACAGAGAACACCAGCGATACGCCGATGACATAGCCAGCAAACGCAAGACTATGGTATCGACAGGCGACCGCTCCGCCAAGATAAGAACATACAACTACCCCCAGGGACGTATAACGGACCACCGCATAAATTACACGATATACAACCTTGCGGCGTTCGTGAACGGCGACATTCAGGACTGCATCGACCACCTGATTATAGCCGAGAACGCCGAGAGGATGAAAGAGCAGGATTTATAAAATTAAAACACATATTATGAATAGAGAGGAACTTGTAAAACAGATTAAAGAGAAACGTTCATTCCTTTGCGTAGGACTCGACAGCGACATCAAGAAGCTGCCCGCACATCTTCAGAACAGCGATGACGCAGTGTTTGAATTCAACAAGGCCATCATCGACGCTACGGCACAGTACACGGTAGCCTACAAACCCAACCTCGCGTTCTACGAGGCATGCGGAGTAAAAGGCTGGATAAGCTTTGAAAAGACCGTAAACTACATCAAGAAGAACTACCCCGAAATATTCATAATAGCAGATGCGAAGCGTGGCGATATCGGCAATACCTCGTCGCTCTACGCGCGCTCGTTCTTCGAAGAGATGAAAGTAGATTCCATAACGGTAGCTCCTTACATGGGCGAGGACAGCGTAAAGCCATTCCTTGCGTATGAAGGCAGTTGGGTAATCGTTCTTGCGCTCACCTCAAACCCGGGTTCTCACGACTTCCAGCTCACAAAAGACGAGAACGGAACAATGCTTTTCGAGAAAGTGCTTCAGACATCACGCGATTGGGGCAGCGAAGAAAACATGATGTACGTCGTTGGCGCTACACAGGGCAAGTCATTCGAGAATGTCCGCAGAATTGTCCCCGACCATTTCCTTCTCGTTCCCGGAGTAGGCGCCCAGGGCGGCTCTCTCGAAGAGGTATGCAAATACGGCATGAACGACGAGTGCGGCCTGCTTGTAAATGCGAGCCGAGCTATCATCTTCGCCGACAGCAGCGAGAACTTTGCTGCAGCGGCTGCCGAAAAGGCACGTGACTACCAGATGCAGATGGAAGCTGAATTGAAAAAAAGAGGCGTTTTATAACATAATATAAATTATCGTAAAATATTCAAAACCGCAACTCGCTTTGTCAGGGTTTAGTTATCTTCGCATAAAATTGATGCTTAAATAATTTCAATATGATATTCACAGCTAAACAAATTGCCTCGTATGTCAATGGAGAGGTTGTCGGCAATGAGAATGCTGAGATATACACGTTCGCGAAAATCGAAGAAGGCGTTGAAGGGGCGTTATCGTTCCTTGCGAACCCCAAGTACACGCGATACATCTACGAGACCGCCTCATCGGCAGTCCTTGTGAACCGTGATTTCACGCCCGAAAAGGAGCTTAAGACCACCCTAATAAAAGTAGACAACGCATACGAGAGCCTTGCCAAACTGATGACTTTGTACGAAGCGAGCAAGCCAAAGAAAACAGGAATAAGTTCGCTCGCGTCCATTGCCGCATCGGCACGGATTGGCGAGAACTGCTACATAGCCCCGTTCGCGGTGATAGGCGAAGGATGCGTTATAGGCGACGGATGTTCGATTCATGACGGAGTATCCGTAGGTGACGGTTGCCGCATAGGAAACGGCTGCATTCTGTACGCCCATGTAACGGTGTACCACGATTGCCGCATAGGAAACGGCTGCATTCTGCACAGCGGCTCAGTCATCGGAGCCGAGGGATTCGGTTTCGCCCCTACCGCAGACGGCTACGAAAAGATACCTCAAATGGGTATTGTCGTGCTTGAAGACAACGTAGAGGTTGGAGCGAACACATGCATCGACCGTGCCACGATGGGCACCACCGTGATACACAGCGGCGTGAAGCTTGACAACCTCATACAGATAGCGCACAACTGCGAGGTCGGCAGCAACACCGTAATGGCTGCGCAGTCGGCTGTAGCGGGCACAACGAAAATAGGCGAATGGTGCATTTTCGGCGGTCAGGCAGGCATATCAGGGCACAGCACAATAGGCGACCGTGCGACCATCGGTCCTCAATGCGGCACAATAGGCAATATCAAAAGCGGAGAGACCATGCTCGGCACGCCTGCAATGAACGCAAAGGAGTTCATTAAAGCGGCAGCATACGTGAAACGCCTGCCCGAAATGGCAAACAAGATTAAGGAATTGACAAAAGAGATTGAGACACTGAAGAACAAATAATATATTCATGAACAAACAAAAGACACTCAACGGCAGTTTCTCGCTTTACGGGAAGGGCTTGCACACAGGCCTTAACCTTACTGTGACATTCAACCCGGCCCCAGAGAACTACGGATACAAGATACAGCGAATAGACCTCCCCGGCGAGCCCATAATCGATGCTGTCGCCGAGAACGTGACAGAGACGACCCGAGGCACCGTTCTCTCAAAGGGAGATGTTCGTGTAAGCACAGTCGAGCATGCTCTCGCCGCCCTCTTCGCTCTTGGCATTGACAACTGCCTCATGCAGGTGAACGGCCCCGAATTTCCCATTCTCGACGGCAGCGCAAAGAATTATGTCGAGAATATCGAACGCATCGGAACAAAAGAACTGAACAGCGAAAAGGATGTCTTTGTAATCAAGTCAAAAATTGAAATCAAGGACGAGAGAACCGGGCACTCCATTATAATTCTGCCCGACGAGAAGTTCAGCCTTAACGTACTTATCCATTACGACAGTGACATACTGTTCAACCAGTATGCCACGCTTGAGGACATGGACCACTTCAAGAGCGAGATAGCGTCGAGCCGCACGTTCGTCTTTGTTCGTGAACTCGAATCGCTGCTCAATCTCGGTCTTATCAAAGGCGGTGACCTCGACAATGCCATTGTAATATACGAACGCGAGATGCCTCAGGAGAAATATGACCAGCTTACAGACATTCTCGGCGTTCCTCGCATGGATGCCAAGAAACTCGGTTATCTCAACCACAAGCCGCTTGTATGGAACAATGAGCCCGCTCGACACAAGCTGCTCGACATCATCGGCGACCTTGCCCTCATAGGCAAGCCGCTTCAGGGACGCATCATCGCCACTTGTCCCGGGCATACCATCAACAACAAGTTTGCGAGGGCCATGCGCAAAGTCATTCGGGAGCATCAGATACAGGCTCCCATATATGACCCCAACCGTGAGCCCGTAATGGATATAAAAAGAATAAAAGAACTGCTGCCCCACCGCAGCCCCATGCTCCTTGTCGATAAAGTGATTGAGCTCGGCTCCAACTACATCGTCGGCACAAAGAACGTGACTTTCAACGAAGCGTTCTTCCAGGGGCACTTCCCAGACGAGCCGGTAATGCCTGGAGTGCTTATCGTCGAAGCCATGTCACAATGCGGCGCTCTGCTTGTACTGAACATGCTTGACGACCCGACTAAATATTCCACATATTTCCTTAAGATAGACAAAATCGCTTTCCACAAGAAAGTTGTCCCCGGCGACACTATGGTATTCAAGGTCGAACAGCCCGGTCCATTGCGTCACGGCATTTCAATGATGAAAGGATATGTATTCGTCGGTGAGAAGCTTGTTGCCGAAGCGCAGTTTGTAGGGCAGATAATAAAGAACAAAGAATAAAAACAAAAAGAGATATGATTAGTCCATTGGCACAAATCCACCCTGGTGCGAAGATTGGAGAGAACTGCATCGTCGAGCCGTTTGTAATTATCGATGACAATGTCGTTATCGGCGACAATTGTCACATAATGGCACACTCTTCGGTGCTGAACGGAACACGTATGGGCAACAACAACAAAGTATTTCACGGAGCCGTAGTAGGCGGCATACCGCAAGACCTTAAGTTTGCAGGCGAAGAGACCACGCTCGAAATAGGTGACAACAACCTTATCCGCGAGAACGTGACCTTGAACAGAGGCACAGCCTCAAAGGGGAGAACAGTTATAGGCAGCGGCAACCTCTTCATGGAGAACTGTCACATAGGCCATGACTGCGTGATAGGCAGCGGATGCGTGATAGGCAACTCAACGAAGATTGCCGGCGAGGTTGTCATACACGACAACGCAATACTCAGCGCATGCGTACTTGTTCACCAGTTCAGCTACATCGGCAGCCATGTAATGATTCAGGGCGGCAGCCGCATAAACAAGGATGTACCTCCTTACATTATCGTAGGCCGTGAGCCGGCGAAATATTGCGGACTCAACATTGTAGGCCTGCGCCGGAAAGGTTTCAGCAACGAGACGATAAAATGCATTCACGAAGCCTACCGCCACATATACGAAAGCGGAACGATAGTATCGACAGCCCTTGCGAGAATCAAAGAGAGCGTGACGATGATTCCCGAGGTTGAATATATCGTCCGTTTTACCGAAGAGACATCAAAGAGAGGTATAATAAGATAACACAGAATAATCATGATATACAAATTCAGAATTCTTTCGGACGAAGTTGATAACTTCAGAAGAGACATTGAGATTGACTCAGACGCCACATTCCTTGACCTTCACAATGCCATTCTGAAATCGGTAAATTACCCCGATGACCAGATGACATCGTTCTTTATCTGCACCGACAACTGGATAAAGGAGAAAGAGATAACACGCGATGATATGGGCGGCATGTCAGAGGATGAGAACTACGTAATGGCAGAGACCGTTATCGGTGACCTTGTAGAAGACGAGAAACAAAGACTGATGTACGTTTTCGACCCGCTCGCCGACCGTTCTTTCTTCATGGAGCTTAGCAAAATAGAATTCGGCAAAAGTATCGACGAAGCCGCATGCGTCAAGTCCAGCGGAGAGCCTCCGGTTCAGGTGCTTAACATCGACGAGCTGCTCAGCAAACCTGTGGTAACGCCTGTTGCCGACGGCGAGGACTTCAACGAAGACTTCTACGGCAGCGACGACTACAACGACGACGATATAGACCTTGACGGCTTCGATATTAACGAGATCGCCGATACAGACTATTCAAGTGACCTATATTAATCAATAAAAGACCGGGACAGATGAATTCGCTTGTTGTACTCATAGGCCCTACCGCTGTCGGCAAGACCGACACGAGCCTTGCCATAGCCAAGCATTTCGGCTGTCCCATAATTTCGGCCGACTCGAGGCAGATGTATAAAGGCATGGAGATTGGAACCGCCATGCCGGGAAAAGAGGAACTGTCGCAATGCAGGCACTACTTCGTCGCCAACCTTAGTCCGGGCGATTATTACAGTGCCGCACGATACGAAGCCGAAGTGCTGTCACTGCTCGAAGAGGAGTTCAAAAGCCATCCGACAATGCTTATGTCGGGTGGCTCTATGATGTATATCGACGCCGTATGCAAAGGCATTGACGACATTCCGACTGTCGATGACGAGACAAGAGCGATGGTGCTTGCCAAGTACGAGAGAGAGGGGCTTGAGCAGCTGGCAAAAGAGCTGCGCCTGCTTGACCATGAATACTACAACGAGGCGGACATCAAAAACCCCAAGCGTGTAATGCATGCGCTCGAAATATGCTACATGACAGGAAAACCTTACAGTTCGTTCCGCCGACGTGCGGCAAAAGAGCGTCCTTTCAATATAATTAAGGTAGGTCTGCAGCGCCAGCGTGAAGAGCTGTACGAACGCATTAACAGAAGAGTGGACACGATGATAGAACAAGGGCTTGTAGATGAAGTGAAGCGCTTCATGCGCTTCAGGAGTCACAACTCGCTGAACACGGTCGGCTACAAAGAGATATTCAAATATCTCGACGGCGAATGGACGCTCGACTATGCCATTGAGAAGATAAAACAGAACACACGCATCTACTCCCGTAAGCAGACGACATGGTACAGAAAAGATGAAGATATAAAATGGTTTCATCCAAGCGAGACCGAGAAAATCATCCGATACATCGAAAGCCGCATATCAAATAAATAACCGCAACCTGCACTAATACGAAAAAATGTTCCGTCCCGACGGTGACGGAAGCAGATACCTCTTTGCAGACATGGACTACAGCCCCAAAGCAAGCGGCCGCCCGTCTGTTTGCATGAGCCTTTACCTTTAACCCTTCTGTTCTATGTTTTAAATAGTCTGCCTTGCCACGTATTACGCTCCCTCATACGCCGTTTAATCTTAGCGACGAGTTCATGGTTCTTAAGCCCCCAATCGGGAGCGATAAGCAGTTCTTTAGGCGACTGCGAAGCGAAGCGTTCAAGAACAAACGAAGGATTAAGGCGTTCGACATAATCGACCACAGTCTCAATATAGTCATCAAGAGAGAACAGCGGGAACTCCACAGGGTTTGCCTCATACTCCTCGGCCATTCGTGTACCACGTATCAATTGCAGCTGGTGAAGCTTAAGAGTTGTCAATGGCAGTTTAGAGAGTTCTGCTGCCTGCCGCATCAGTTCCTCCCTGCCCTCTCCGGGCAAGCCGAGAATTATATGCGCTCCTACAGGAATTCCGCATACGGCGGTACGCTTTACGGCATCGACCGCACATGCATAGTCGTGTCCTCTGTTTATACGTAAAAGAGTCGTGTCCGACGTGCTTTCGATGCCATATTCCACAAGCACGAACGTGCGTTCGGACAAGTCTTTAAGATAACTGAGCAATTCATCGGGCATGCAGTCGGGACGGGTGCCTATGACAACGCCTAAGCAGCCCTCTACCGCTATAGCCTCTTCGTAACGGCGCTTGAGGTTTTCGAGAGAGTCGTATGTATTAGTATATGCCTGGAAGTAGGCAAGATAACGCATCTGCGGATACTTATGCGCAAAGAATGCGATGCCTGTTCTCATCTGCTCCGCTACGGGCAAGTGTTTGTGGCAGTAGGCCGGACTGAAGGTGCGGTTATTGCAGTATGTGCAGCCGCCACGGCCTTTCGTTCCGTCACGGTTAGGGCATGTGAAGCCGCCGTCGATAGTTATCTTCTGCACCTTGCATCCGAACAGCCGCTGAAGATAAGCGCCGAACTCGTTGTATAAAAAATCTCCGTTGCTCATACCTTGCGAAGATACACAAAATTGAGCGCAAGAGCAAACAACAGAGCGTCAAGCTCAGCATTATTATAAAGAATCAGTTTTTCTTGCGGAACTCGCTCGGTGTCATACCGGTCATTCTCTTGTAGTAACGGCTGAAATACGATTGGCTCGGAAAGTTGTACTCGTCGGCAAGTTCCTGAATGCTTTTTGACGTATATGAGAGTTCATATTTCAGCTTTGCCGTAACAGCCGAATCAATAATTTCTTTGGCGGAATGGCGTGAAATCTCATTGCAAAGTTCATTCAGGTAACCGCTGCTGATACCGAGTTCGTTAGCATAGAAAAGCACCTCACGCGACACCGAATGAGATTCAAGAATAGCCTGAATGAACTTGCGGAACAACTCCTTCTTGCGTGAAACGAACTCATGTATCTTTGTATTGTACCCGCCGTATGTGCTGAAATACTGCTGCTGAACATAAAACAGCGATGAGACCTGCTTTATCACCACTTGCTCATATCGTTCGTCGTCGAGAATTCTCGAAGCGCAGTCAATGAACTCGAATGTCGATTCAATAAGCCTCATATAATCCTCGCCGAAGTATATCAACGGATTTTTCTTGACGTAGTCATAATGCGAAATTTTCAGTTCGGCTATTATAGGTGTGAACATCGAGACGGGAATCACCAAGGCATGACAAGTGAAGTCGGCGCTGACGCTTTTCATCTCAACAATATCATACGGGTGTATTGACAAGAAACCGTTGTTCTTTACAGTATAGTTCACATAGTTTATTTCGATATTAGCCTCCCCGCTCTTGCACAGGAGAAGAATAAGATAATTGCACTTTACAGTTTCGCAACACGACTCTTCCTTTCCTAACTTAAGAATAGCGGCTTTAGTAATATTTGAATCCTTTATTACATTCATGATTGTTCCGTATGTATGTGTTTTGGACACAAAAATATCCAAACACACTTTTAAAAGCAATAGTTTACCACGAAAAAGGACAATATAAGATACACAATGAAATAATGTTGATATATTAACGTTTAACGTTTAACGATTAACGATAAAGCGTATGCCGGGCAGACAGGTGTGTGTGTGTGCATGAGAGAGTACAGAGTACAGAGAACAGAGAACAAAGAACTTGGAAGCGGAGTTTCACCTTTAACAAATCATAAGAAAGACAAAGCAGGGCGAACGGTGTTAGTTCGCCCTGCTTTGTTAAACGTTAATCGTTATATCACTGATGTACCTCTCTCAAAAGGTCGTTCACGGTCTTTACTGGGTTGAATGTCACAAGAGGAACTTCAACGAATATCGTGTTCCAATCGCTCATCGCGCCGTTCCAGAGACCGGGAAGCTCCATAGCTTTCAATTCACGTCCGTTCTTGGACTTATGCGAAATGAAGCCCGTATTCTTATCAACATACTGAGGCAGGTTGAACTTTTCGCCCTTATAGTCCTTGACAGCGCATACGAGGTCTACCGGATTGAAGTGCGTTCCGTTCTCGAACAGGGATTTTGCTCTGCCGTTGTTCATGTCAATCTGTGAGCTTTCAAGAATCTGCAACGAAACGGTACCGTCCTGGTTATATGCGAGGAACGGGCCGCCGCCGGGCTCGCCTACGTTCTTCACCATACCGCAGACACGCATAGGACGGTTGAACTTCGCGCGCAGATATGCTAAGAGTTCCTCATCGTTCATGGTATCGGTCTCTTTGCTGTGGCACTGCAGGTCATTTTTCAGGAAAGCCGCCATCTCCTCAATCTCTTCCTTGCTGCAGTTGCCGCCGTCGATAAGGCGGATATAATCATGCGCTCTCTTCTGACGCTCTACAAGAATACCGGCAAGCAATTTTTTGTATGTAACGGTGTCGGGCTTCAAGCGGTCAGGAACGACATTGTCGATATTCTTTATGAAAATGACGTCGGCGTCAATATCATTGAGGTTTTCTATCAAAGCGCCGTGACCGCCGGGACGGAACACCAACGAGCCGTTCTCACGGAACGGAGCGTTGTCGGCATCGACAGCGATAGTGTCGGTACACTGCTTCTGTTCCGAGAATGATATGTCGTACTTCACATTAAAGAGCTGTTCATAACATGCCTTGCGTTCAGCTACAAGCTCCTCGAAAAGAGCCTTGTGGTTAGGCGACACGGTAAAATGCAGCTTCACCACCCCGTCGGTAGCCGCATACATGGCGCCTTCGACAAAATGTTCCTCGGCCGCAGTACGCGCATCGCTGTCGTATGTATGGAACTTAAGCAGGCCCTTCGGCAATGAGCCGTAATTCATTCCTGTAAAATCAAGGAGATTGAACACCACGGCTTTATAGTCGCCGGCAGCAATAAGTTCCTTAATGCCTTTCGAGTTGTTCTTCACACAAGTAGCGTCGAGGTCGCCATAAAAAGCGAACTTTCCGATATTTGCGAAAAAGTTCTTCTCGAAGTCTGTCGTAGGAACGTCATAGTCGGCGCTCAGGAAAGAGAACAGGTCCTTGAACATGCGGCTTGCCGCACCCGAAGCGGGAACGAACTTGAGTATAACCTTTCCTGCGGCGCAATAGTTGTCCCAAAGGGCAAGATACTCACCAATCTCCTTTTCCCCGGGGTTAAGGACACCTTTGCCTATTGTCGCGGCGTCCTCTAACTCAAGAAAAGGGAAACCTGTCTTGAATGTTTTCAACTGTTCGGCAACCTGTTCTGCCGAAATACCTTTCTTGCTCAATAGCGATTGGTCAGCCTTGCTTATCATAACGGTAGCTTTATAAAGTTGTTTCTTTTTGTTAAAGGCGAAAATAGAAATAAATTCTATAAATGGCAAAAAAATGCAGATTTTTAAAATAGAAAAATTAACTTCGCAACATAAAACGAGAAAAAAGATGATGATGAACGGACTTTTGATACATACCGATGAAGAGAAAAGAGCTATTGTTGATTTAGCAAAAGTTCTGATAAGCAATGCAGGCGACAAGAGACTTGCCGCAGCGTGCAGATATGTCAAGGAGCGTAATGCTCTCGCCATTGCAGAAGGAAAGATAACAAGAGATACGCTCGGCTTCAACCCTATTGTAACGGACATGCAGACAGCTGTTCTGGTAGGCCAGGAAATAGGTTTCCAGAATGAGATTATAATGAGCATACTGCTCAACCGTTGCATACAAGCCGAAACGGCCACTATCGACGAGGTCAAGGAACTGTTCGGAGAGAACGTCACCAAGATTCTCTGCAACTTGATGCAAATCAATTCCCTGTATGCCAAAAGCCCGACGATTGAGTCGGAGAATTTCCGCAACCTGCTTCTCTCCTTTACCAACGACATGCGTGTCATACTCATTATGATAGCCAGCCGCCTGGTAATGCTCAGAGGACTTTTCGACTCAAACGACACGGACGCCCGCAAGCTCGTGGCGCACGAAGCGTCTACCCTTTATATACCGCTTGCCCACAAACTCGGTTTCTACAAGCTGAAGTCCGAAATGGAAGACTTGGCGTTGCGATATACCGAAACAGAGATATACGCCGAACTGAGCCGCAAACTCGAAGAGACAGCAGCGTCACGCGAGGACTACATAGCATCGTTCATAAAGCCTATCGAACGACAACTGAAAATGATGCCGCACATCAAGTTCCGCATCAAGGGCCGCACGAAGTCAATAAATTCGATATGGCAGAAGATGAAGAAGCAGCAACGTCCGTTCGAGCAGATATACGACCTCTTTGCCATAAGAATAATCATTGACAGCGAGCCGCAGAACGAAAAGAGTGAATGCTGGCAGGTATATTCCATAGTAGCGGATATGTACACGCCCAACCCGCACCGCCTGCGCGACTGGTTGTCAGTGCCCAAGAGCAACGGTTACGAGTCGCTACACACCACAGTCATGGGCCCCGAAGGACGTTGGGTCGAGGTACAGATACGCACAGAGCGTATGGACGCCGTTGCCGAACATGGCTTGGCGGCGCACTGGCGTTACAAAGGAATAGGAAGCGAAAAGGGACTTGACAACCTGCTTGCTTCAATTCGTGACACGCTTGAGAACATCAGCGAGGAGAGCGAGACTGAAAGCAAGTTCAAAATGGAGCTTTACAAGGACGAGATATTCATCTTCACCCCCAAAGGCGACCTCTACCGTCTTGCCAAAGGAGCTACAGTTCTCGACTTCGCCTTCTCCATACACACAGGCTTAGGGTGCAAATGCACGGGCGCGCTCGTGAACGGGCGAAACGTTCCTATCCGCCACACGCTGAACAACGGCGACCAGGTAGAGATTATAACATCGAACAGTCAGTCGCCCAAGCAGGCATGGCTTAACATCGCCCGCACAGGACGTGCCCGCAGCAAGATACGCCAGGCATTGAAGGAGATAAGTGCCAAGCAGGCCGACATGGGCCGCGAGGCTGTAGTACGCAAACTCAAGAACCACAAGATAGAGTTTGACGAGTCTGTCATGGACCACCTGATACGCAAGATGGGCTTCAAGCGTCTGACCGACTTCTACCAGAACGTAGCCGAGGGAATTATTGATATCGCCGACATACTGAAGAGATACCAGGCTTTGACAAACCCCGAGAGCGAGAACGGAGAACAGCCCCGCAGCGCCGACGAATTCACATTCATCAGCGAAAAGGAGTCAAAAGACTCATCGGACGTGCTTGTCATTGAACGCAACCTCAAAGGCGTCGATTACAAGCTGTCAAAATGCTGCAACCCTATATTCGGTGACGAAATATTCGGTTTCGTGACTATCAACGGCGGAATATCCATTCACCGCAAGGACTGCACCAACGCCAAGCAGTTGCAAGAGCGTTACCCTTATCGTGTGATAGAGGCACGCTGGAGCGACATGGACAACCAAAGCAACCTTTTCCCTGTGATATTGCGTATTGTCGGGCATGACGACATAAGCATCGTGAACAATATAACCTCGTTGATTTCACAAGAGAAAGGGGTAATGATGCGAGGCATAAACATCGAGTCGCACGACACTCTGTTTTCGGGAACGCTAAGCCTGCTTATCAATGACAGGATAAAACTGAACAAACTGATTACCAAGATTGAAAGCATAAAAGGCGTCAAGCAGGTCAAAAGAGGTTAAAAAAGATATAATCGTATATATTTCACGCCAAATGATGTAACTTTGCATCGCAGGACAGCAACGATTAACGGCTAACCTTGAATGATTGACGACACAGCCTGACCGCAAGCCGCCAGGCACAAACTTCGTTTGCGCTACGCGAGGCCATTTCCGGCTATATTGTCGAAATTCGTTTTAACGAGTAACGGATGCAGGAGCAGAACGGCTTGTATGCCCATGATCAGAAGGCGTTTCGTTCCGTTAGACTACACTCAAGCCGACACCAACAAGGACTATTCATCCTTGAGCGAAGCGGAAACACTGCGGATAAAGAGAGTAAAACAAAAATAAAATGAAGAAGATTGCATTATTGCTGGCTGTATTCACTTTCGTGACTGTTGCCGGCGCACAGAACGACAAGAAAGCGAGAATCCAGTTCGAAAAGACAACGATCGACCTCGGCAAATTCGGGCAGGAAGACCCTGTACGCCATTGCCGGTTCATATTCAAGAACACAGGCGACGCCAACCTTTATATACATCAGATTATCCCCACATGCTCATGCACAAGCAACAAGTACCCGACTCATGCAATAGCTCCGGGCTGCAGCGACACCATTTTCGTTACATACAACGGTGAGGGAAAATCTCCACGCAAGTTCCGTTCAAGCATAACAATACACAGCAATGCCGAGAATGAGATGACAAAGATATATATAAAAGGTGAGCTATTGCCGGCAAAGGTTGTAGAGACGCCTATAGTAGAAATAAGCGAATAACAGAGAAGAGAGCGGAGACTGTTTTCACTCCGTATAAGATAACAGCAGTTCCCCCCGGAGGTTTGAAAAACTTCGGGGGGGACTGGATAATCGTTAATCGTCAAGCGGAACCCTACTTCACTTTCC
>JAZNPP010000043.1:0-45224 GCA_045589695.1 Bacteroidaceae bacterium | reverse complement strand
TTTCCTGATGCATATATCGGGTTTCAAGTACCGTGAGATAGCCGACAGGCTCAAGTTGCCTCTCGGCACGGTAAAGAGCCGCATCTTCTTCACACGTCAGCAATTGCAGGTGCTGCTGAAGGACTACAGAAAGTGAAGGCTCCGGATAAGTGAGCGGGGAAACGATTAACGTTTAACGAACAAAGTTTGGGATTTAGGGTTTAAAGTAAAGAGCGAGCGGGCAAAATCCAAGTCCGCTTGAATTTTCATAGCGGCAGAAGCGGCTTTTATCCTATCGCGGCTTAACCTTAATCCGATGTAGTGTATTCTTTTGTAGTCGTTGGGCCATTTCGGCTGTATTGTCGAAACCTCGTTTTAACGATTGCAGGGGCTGACCGTATTGTCAGCCCCTGCTTAAATATTTACTCTGTTCCCTGTACTCTAACCTCTCAGTTCTTACTCGCCAATCGCCTCCAAATAGTTTTTCACAGGGTTGGCGTACATTTCGAGAATCTTTGTGCGACAGAAGTCGTCGTCACGTTCGGGCAGGTCAATCTTTTCAATCTGTCCTTGCAGGTATGCGTCGAGTTTCGCCTTCTCGTCGGCTGTGTACTTATCGGCAAAGCGTGTATCGCCTGTCAGCAGCTCGTAGCAGTAGTAGTTGATGGCCCAGAATCTGTAGTTCATGTGTATGTGCTTGTCGATGATGCGTGCTACGGCCGCGGTCTTCTCGTTCTTGCCCAAAGAACGGTCAATCTTGTCTATCTCGCTGTTTATGCAGTCGGCTATGTGGTAGTGTACATGGCCTTTGTAGCCCATTACGCCCACTTTCATGTTTTCGAGGTCGTCACCGGGCGATTTTTTCCATTCTGCATTGTCGCGCTTCTGCTGGAACTCCTTTGCTTTAAGGTAGTCGCACGGATCGTACTCGTACGATATTGTGGTAGGCGCAATGTTAAGTTCCATAAGAGCGTCTATGATGTCGCCGCTGCTGTACATCGAAAGCATTTTTATAAGACCCTCCTGCGTGCGGTCGTTGCTGTCTTTGGCACGTCCCTCACGCTGAGCGAGCCAAATAGGCTGTTTGCGCTCGGCAATGGTGTAGTGCATGTACGAAGACAGTCTTTTCGACGACGCGAGCATCTCTCGTATCGATGCCGAGCGCTGCACGATGAAACTGCGGTTCACGCGCACGAGTTTCTTTATCCAAGGGCGTATGAGCAAGTTGTCGCCGATGGCTATCTCAACGGTTTTGCCAATCTCATCGACGTATACCATGTCGAGAAGCGCTGAGTCCATGATAATGTCTCTGTGATTCGAAATGCAGAGCGAATTTGCCATGCTTTCCTTGTTCTCGATGCTTGCCGTGAGCCCGCTTGTAAGTTTCTGTATGATACTTTTCATAAAGGGATATACAAGAGCCTTCTGGAATTCGATGTTGTCTTTTGACGCCCGCATGGCGGTCGCTATGTGTTCAAAAGGCATGCCTTTGAAAGCGTATCCCATTACGGCCTGGAATTCAGGGTCGGATATAAGCTCTTCAAAAATAGCGGGAAGCTCTTCGGGCAGGTATGGACGGATCTCGTCATATTCAGCAGGAATCATCATAATATAATTGTTTTAGTGATAGTCTGTTTTAACGGTGTAATGGGCCTCATTCCGGTGTCGCAAGGTCCGGTTTAGGTATTCACAACGCAAAGTACGGCAAAATATTTCAAAAAGCAAGGGACTGCCCTCTTTTTTGCGTTTTTGCCTGTCTTGGGCACAATCAATTGGGCGGCTTGTTTGCAGTCTCGGGATTTACATGTATTTTTGCACTTGTTTATGAAATACGGGTTTCTATCCCGTTAGAGTATAATCTGTTATATGAAAAAAAATAAAAAACGCTTCACAGGGGTCTATTGCCTTGCGATATTTTTTCTGCTGTTCGGTTATCTTGCAAGCGAGATGGGTACAGCCAACATGCTTAACACAATCATGAACACGGCGCACGACCTTCTGCTGAACACGGTCTTTTACCTTATGGCGATATGTGTTATAACGGGTGCCATAGGAAAACTATTTGTCGAGTTCGGTGTTGTAAAGTTGCTCGAAAGTATTCTGCGTCCGCTTATGAAACCACTCTTCAACCTCCCTGGCGTGGCGTCGCTCGGCGCTGTGCTTACCTTCCTTTCCGACAACCCGGCGATAATCTCATTGGCGCAGGACAAGCGTTTCTCATCTTATTTCAAGAAGTTCCAGTTCATTTCGCTGACAAACTTCGGAACGGCTTTCGGAATGGGCCTATTGGTGATTGTCTTTATGGTGGGCCAGGGCTACTACGCAGAACCGTTCATCGGTCTCTTCGGGGCCGTTGTCGGCTGCATCGTATCGACACGTCTTATGCAGCGTTTCGTGCTTAAGGCCTATCCGCAGTTCAAGAGCGAGAATGTAGTGGACGCTAATGCCGACGAAAGCGACGACGAGTGTGAATATAAGAAACCTCTTTTCCAGCGTATTCTCGATTCGCTCCTTGACGGCGGCCGTACGGGCGTTGATGTCGGCCTTGCCATTATCCCCGGCGTGCTTATAATCTCTACGCTTGTCATGCTTCTTACCTTCGGTCCTGCTGCCGACGGCAGTTTCAGCGGCAAGGCCTATGAGGGCGTGCAGTTGCTTCCGTGGGTGGGCGAGAAACTCGGTTTTGTCTTTGAGTGGTTATTCGGTTTTACCGACCCTCATCTGATAGCGTTCCCTATAACGGCTCTCGGCGCTGTCGGCGCTGCTTTGGGGCTTATCCCCGGCTTTGTATCTGCAGGCTGGGTAGACGGCAACGCCATTGCCGTGTTCACGGCCATAGGCATGTGCTGGAGCGGCTATCTGAGTACGCATACAGCGATGCTCGACACGCTGGGCTACCGTCAGCTTACCTCAAAGGCTATTCTGGCGCATACGGTAGGCGGTCTTGCAGCGGGAATTGCGGCGCATTGGACATTTGTTTTGTTTAGCTTGATATAATGTTATGAGAATAGGCGTATTGACAGCGATGACATCCGAGTTCGAGCAGCTTGCCGCTCAGCTCGCCGATGTGCGGGAAGTCGAAAAGGGCGGCGTCTCTTACCTCGTGGGAAAAATATCGGACAATGAAATAATACTCCGTCAATGCGGCATAGGCAAGGTTAATGCCGCTGTAGGGGCGGCTGAACTTATCCGCTCTTTTGTTCCTGACGCTATGGTAAGCACGGGCGTTGCCGGTGGCATAGATGCCTCGCTCGATGTAATGGACGTGGTAGTGAGTTCATCAATAGTATATCACGACGTGTGGTGCGGCATGGGATGCGAATACGGGCAGATACAGGGCATGCCCGCGGTCTTTCCCGCAAGCGGTCAGCTCTGCGATGCGGCGTTGTCTCTGAACGGTATGCCGGGCAATCCGACGAAGATACATGCCGGTCTTATATGCACGGGTGACAAGTTTATCACTGGGCGTGAAGAACTCGACGAAATAAAAGCGAACTTCCCTCTGGGGCTTGCCGTAGACATGGAGTCGGCGGCCATTGCGCAGACATGCCACATATACGGCGTTCCCTTTGTCAGTTTCCGCATAATAAGCGATACGCCCGGGGTGGACGAACATATACAGCAGTACGAGGATTTCTGGGGCGAAATGGCCAACCGTTCATTCACGGTGATACGAAGCTTCCTCTCTAAAATATAATTATGGAAAAGATACCGAGCTTTACAGTAGACCATCTTCGCCTTAAGCGTGGCGTATATGTGTCGCGCAAGGACATTGCGGGCGGCGAAACAATCACGACTTTCGACGTAAGGATGAAAGAACCCAACCGTGAGCCGGCATTGAGCCCGAGCGCCATTCACACTATCGAGCATCTTGCGGCGACATTCCTTCGTAACCACCCTGTGTGGGCAAGCAGGATAATATATTGGGGGCCTATGGGTTGTCTTACCGGCAACTATCTTATAGTAAAGGGCGACTTGACCTCGGCCGATATACTGCCGTTGGTGATGGAGACATTCGAATTCGTGGCGTCGTACAGCGGCGACGTTCCGGGTGCGTCGGCACGTGACTGCGGAAACTACCTTCTCATGAACCTGCCCGAAGCGCAGTACGAGGCGAAGAAGTATCTGTTAGAGGTGCTTTGCATAGCGACAGAGGAGAACCTGAACTATCCGGAGTAATATTTAACAGGTTGTCACTTATTAATAAAACACAAAAAGTCAGCGAAATCGCTGACTTTTTGTGTTGTCCTACCCGGATTCGAACCAGGACAAACAGAACCAAAACCTGTTGTGCTACCATTACACCATAGGACAATCCTCATTGCTCTCTTTTGAAGAGCGGTGCAAAGGTATTAATTTTTAGCGTAAACGCCAAATGTTTCACTCTGTTTTTGCTTTAGTGCCGTCTTTGAAAATATAATGAAATATAGCAGGCTGTTGTCTTGTCGATGATTGTTGATAATCATCAAGACAACAGCCTGCCGTATCTAATCTAAAATGTTCTTATATATTATCTGCAGCTGCAGCGGGGCTTAATCTGCTTGAAAAAGTCGTTGCCCTTATCATCGACAAGAATGAACGCAGGGAAATCTTCCACTTCAATCTTCCATATAGCCTCCATACCAAGTTCGGGGTACTCGACGCACTCGATGCTCTTTATGTTGTTCTGCGCAAGGATAGCTGCAGGGCCGCCGATTGAGCCGAGGTAGAAGCCGCCGTGTTTCTGGCATGCGTCTGTCACCTGCTGGCTGCGGTTACCCTTAGCGAGCATAATCATTGAGCCGCCGTTCTCCTGGAACAGGTCTACATATGAGTCCATGCGCCCAGCTGTTGTGGGGCCCATTGAGCCGCAAGGCATGCCTGCCGGGGTTTTTGCAGGGCCTGCATAGTATATCGGGTGGTCCTTGATATACTGCGGCAGTCCTTCGCCACGGTCTATACGCTCTTTCAGTTTAGCGTGCGCTATGTCGCGGCCTACAATGATTGTACCGTTGAGCGACAGGCGTGTCGCGATGGGGTACTGCGACAACTGTGCGCATACCTCTTTCATGGGGCGGTTAAGGTCTACTCTTACTATCTCGCCTTCGCCTGCGTTGCGCAACTCTTCGGGAATGAGTGTAGCCGGCTGATCATCGAGTTTCTCAATCCATATACCGTCCTTGTTTATCTTCGCCTTTATGTTACGGTCGGCTGAACAGCTTACGCCCATGCCTACAGGGCAGCTCGCGCCATGACGCGGCAGGCGTACTACGCGAATGTCGTGTGCAAGGTACTTGCCGCCGAACTGCGCTCCCAAGCCTATGCGGTGTGCCTCGTCGAGCAACTGTTTCTCCAGTTCAATGTCACGGAAAGCACGGCCCGTCTCGTCGCCTGTCGTCGGCAGGTCGTCGTAGTAGTGTGTCGATGCGAGCTTCACGGTCAGCAGGTTCTTTTCGGCCGACGTGCCGCCGATCACGAATGCGATGTGATAGGGCGGACATGCCGCTGTTCCCAGACTCTTCATCTTTTCTACAAGGAAAGGAACGAGAGTGGCGGGGTTAAGAAGCGCTTTTGTCTCTTGGTATAGGTATGTTTTGTTTGCAGAGCCGCCGCCTTTCGTCACCATGAGGAACTTGTACTCCATGCCTTCGGTCGCTTCAATGTCAATCTGTGCAGGGAGGTTGCATTTTGTATTCACCTCGTCATACATGGTAAGCGGAGCGTTCTGGCTGTATCGCAGGTTCTCTTGGGTGTATGTGTCGAATACGCCTTTTGAAAGTGCCTCTTCGTCGCAGAATCCTGTCCATACCTGCTGCCCCTTCTCGCCGTGAATGATAGCCGTGCCTGTATCCTGGCAAAGAGGAAGCTGTCCTTTGCATGCGACCTCGGCATTGCGAAGGAATGTTAGAGCTACGTATTTGTCGTTGTCGCTTGCTTCGGGGTCGGTAAGAATCTTTGCGACCTGCTCGTTGTGGCTGCGGCGCAACATGAACGAAACGTCACGGAATGCTGTGCGTGAAAGAAGTGTCAATGCTTCGGGGGTAACCTTAAGCATCGGTTTGCCCTCGAACTCGCCTACCGATACGCCCTCTTTGGTGAGGAGATAATATTCGGTAGTGTCCTCGCCATGCTGGAACATGTGGGCGTACTTGAATTCTGGAATTGCTGCCATAGTTCTCTTTGTTTTATATTAGTTAATAAATTTCAGTTTCGTTTACCGGGCGTCAATAGGTGCCGTTCCTGCGGTATATACCGTAGCTTCCGCTTTAATCGCTAAATGTTAAACATCCTCCTCATATGTCTGGTAGAGGAAGTCGTTGTACGGGTATTTCTGGACATGAAGTTCGCATACACGTTTGTATATCGCATCCTTCAGATTGTCGATATTCTCTCTCTCACGTGCCGAAATGAACATGCAGTTATCGGAAAGCTTGCTCATCCATGTATCTTTAAGCTCGTCAAGAGTGATGTTCTCACGTGTCTTCGGGGTGAGGTCGTCTTCCTCCTTCTGCACGTATGTGAACGCATCAATCTTGTTGAATATCACCATCATCGGCTTGTCGCCGCAATTAAGGTCGGCAAGCGTCTTGTTCACCACTTCTATCTGTTCCTCAAATTCGGGATGCGCCACGTCCACTACATGAAGCAACAAATCAGCTTCTCGTACCTCGTCAAGAGTAGACTTGGACGACTCGACAAGGTCGGTCGGGAGTTTGCGGATGAAACCTACCGTGTCCGAAAGCAGGAACGGCAAGTTCTCTATTATTACCTTGCGTACAGTAGTGTCGAGCGTCGCGAACAGTTTGTTCTCGGCAAACACCTCGCTCTTGGCGAGCAGGTTCATGAGGGTCGATTTCCCGACGTTGGTGTAACCCACGAGCGCCACTCTTATAAGCCTGCCTCTGTTCTTGCGTTGAATGGATTTCTGCCTGTCAATCTGCGACAGTTGCTCTTTAAGCAGTGACATGCGCCCCAAAATTATACGGCGGTCCATCTCGAGCTGCGTCTCGCCCGGTCCGCGTAAGCCCACGCTTCCGCCCTTTCCACTTCCGCTACCGCCTCCTTGTCTTTCAAGGTGAGTCCACAGGCGTTGTAGGCGGGGGAGCATATATTTGTATTGCGCGAGCTCTACCTGCACCTTCGCATGCGCCGTCTGCGCACGCATGGCGAAAATATCGAGAATGAGCGACGTGCGGTCGAGTATCTTTATCTTCAGCTCTTTTTCGATGTTGCGCAGTTGCTTTGCCGACAGTTCGTCGTCGAAGATGACCATGCCTATCTCATCGTCGCTGTCCTTGAGCATCTCTACATAGTCGGCAATTTCTTTCAGTTTGCCTGTGCCCACGTATGTGACGGGGTGAGGGTGGTCAATGCGTTGAGTGAACCGCTTTACAACTTCGGCGCCGGCTGTCTGTGCAAGAAACTCGAGCTCGTCGAGATACTCGTTTGTCTTGCGCTCATTCTGCGTCGAAGTAATCAAACCCACCAGAATTGCTGTCTCCTTTTTTGTTGTTGATATAACAAATTCTTTCATCCAACTATACGGTTATCAATTTTATGCGAAGATAGTGATTTTTTTTATGGTTGCTAAACGAAAGATGGCTAAAATATAGCAAATTTATTATTAATGGAAAAAATATCTGCTTATATTTGCAAAAACTGTCATGGGCTATGAAAAAGATGATATTCATATTTTTTCTGCTTGTTTTGCCGTTCGCTGCCGGAGCGACAGGGCAGAGCGCTGAAAGAATTTTTATAGACGGAGAAGAGTGGGAGCTTCTTGGATGTCCTATAGAACTCGATTCTCTGTTGAGCGAGAAGGTACAGGAGCATGTGCCCAAAGACATTATATTCAGTACCGGTTGCTACAGAGGGTATATCGGTACATGGGAACTAAAAGACAACAGACTCTATTTAAGAAGCCTTTCCTTTGATGTCTTTGATGGTGCAAATCCTTTGGATAATGCGATTCTTGAGAGTATATTTGAACCATACTGTACCGATGAGGGTATATTGGCTTCCTGGGTGACGGCCACGTTGAGAGTTGGACGTGGAGAATGTATCACACACATAGATGAAGGCTTTGACCGTAACTACGAACAGGAGAGTCTTCTTACAATATATACCGGTACCCTGGCCAATAAAAAGGAATATCGTAATTATTTCAAGAAGGGAGTTTCGCGGGATGATATAGAAAAATCACTACAGATGGCTTTTCCTGCAAAATTGCTAAGAAAGGATGAGATATTTACGTTAGTCGCGATAGAAGATGTAATTATTGATGATAACGCTAACCTTGTCGATTGTAATCTGCAAATAAAGGTCGGCGAGAACGAAATGCTCACGGATCAGAACAATCCTGATATTATCAATCTCAAGAGTGTCCTGAAACAACAGTCGCCCTGGACTTATTCTTATATCAACGGTGAAATTATAGCATATGGCTATTGGCTATATATGTATAACAGGCCTCTTTTCTGGCATAGAATGGAAAGTCTTGTAAATGATATATATGACGACGTTGAGAGAATGGCCGGAGAGGGGAATGTAAACAGCGGTGAACTTGTTGATAAGTACTGCTCGGAAAGGTTCAGGCAGATATACCGCAAAGCTTACGAATGGGCTGCAGAGAACAATGAGACCGTCTTTGATTTCTGTCATTGGATAAGGATGCAGGATTATGAAAATCCCGAATTCAAGTTCTTGTGGGTCGATGACAAGAATATTAGGGACTGTGGTTACAAAATGACCGTGAAAATGTTGAAAACCGATACGATAGGTGGCAGTGGAGTTGCCCAGGAGTTTTTTTTGTATATGCAGAAAATAGGTGGCAGATGGTGGATTAATGATTTCGGGACTCCGGGTGAAAAGACCGATGCCGCAATCCTTAAATCGAATATGGATAGGCCTATGCGAAATGCGATGTAGTCTTACATTCTCGTTGTGCGGTAACGCCCGCCTGCCACAGCTTTTATATACCCTTTCATCTCCATGTCGAACAGCAATGACAACAGCCTGTTTATAGGGATGTTCAAGGCGACAACCATCTGGTTTACCTGCAGCCCTTCGCTGTCGGCATGCAAGGCTGCGGCTATTGCGGTCTCCTCTTCGCTAAGCTCTGCGAAAAGCTCGGTCTGCAGCTCGTCGGCACTCTTCTTCTCTGTCGCGACGTCCCAGTTCATCGCCTCTACGAAGTCATACGCCGACGTTATAAGCGCAGCCTTGTTACGGCTGACAAGTTCGTTGCAGCCGCATGAATATTGGTCATTTATTCTGCCTGGAAAGGCGAAACAGTCGCGTGCGTAGCTCTGGGCAAGCGATGCGGTAATCAGCGAGCCGCCTTTCGATGCCGACTCAATGACGACCGTAGCGTCTGCAATGCCGGCTACAATCCTGTTCCTTTGTATAAAGTATGGCGGCAGGGAGTTTGTCCCGCTCATGAATTCGGTCAGCAATCCGCCGTTCTCAAGCATGCTTTTAGCGGTAGAACGGTGTGCGTTGGGGTATATGCGGTCAAGCCCGTGCGCAAGTACTCCTATAGTGGGCAACCCGGCTTTCAATGCGGAGCGGTGCGCGCAGACGTCTATGCCGTACGCAAGTCCGCTGACGATAAGAGTACCCGGGGCGAACTTGGCGAGGTCTGTCACGAAATTCTCGCAGACGTCTTTACCGTACTGGCTTGCGTGCCTTGTTCCTACAATAGATACGATATGCTTGGCGTTGAGGTCGGCATTGCCCAGAGAGTGCAGTACTAACGGGGCGTCGGCACATTCGGCAAGGCGGTAGGGGTAGGCGTCGTCGCCCATGCATATAAGTCTGATGTTGTTCTTTTCGATGAACTCCATCTCGCGCTCGGCATTCTCCAAGAGCTGCTTGTCGCCAAGAATGGCCGCAAGGCGCGGAGCCGCATCGGGAACAATCTCCTTTATGCAGTCGGCGTTCTCGAAAAGCTCTTTTGCGCTGCCGACATCTTCGATAAGACGGCGGAAAAGAGCAAGTTGCGATGTCTGCACTCTTGAGAGCGCAAGCATCGCGACCTGTTCGCTTATAATGTTTTTGTTCACTTCTTGTTTACAATGGTGAGGAATGTCTCGTCTTGAGCGTATTTTCTGAACTCAAGGTCGCTCGCAGCCTTTTCGGCAAGTGACGGGTCGAGCCTTATCGCATCCTTTAAACCGTCGTATATGAATGCTACGTTAGATGTCCTTGCGCCTACGATAGCCTTGATGTAGTATGTTACAGCATCGGGGTTCTCAATACTCTCTATGGTGTTGCGAGCGGCGTTATAGTCTTTGTTGAGCAACTGCGCGAGCGCAGTGCTGTTTGTCTTGCTGTCGCTCAGGAGGGAAGCCGCACGGCCATACAGGCCTTGCGCTATGTAAAGGTTGCCGAGAGCCTCGTCGCCGGCCTTTGCGCCGGAACCCATTGTCATGTTTGACTCCGCCTCAGAGACATTGCCCTGCATGAGGTCGAGATAACCGAAGTTAATCTTTACCTCGGGAGCTGTATTGTCAGCGTTCGCAGCCTTCGCGAAGTAGCTCTTCGCTGTGTTGTAGTCGCCTCTATTGTATGCAAGCACACCGAGATTGTTGTATGCGCGGTAGTCGCCGGGGTGCAACTTTATGGCTGTGTTGAAAATATTCTCCTTCTCTTTCGGGTCATCGGTAAGGATTGATGAATAGAGAATCTCTTCGAGAGAAAGCGCTCTCGGGTCGGCCTTGTACTGCTCCTTTATTTGTGTATCTGAACGGCCTATAAGCTGGTAGTTAAGGGTGATTCTCGCACGGCGGAGTTTGGGGAGAATATCGTCGGTCAGCTCTTTGTAAACCGAAGAAATGTTCTTTATCTGCGCCTCGCGTTCTTCGGGGTCGTTATACATCGAGAGGACGCGGAGAATAAGCTCCTTGTCGGGCAACTCCGACTTTGACACGAGTTCTCTGAAGCCTTCCCAGTCTTCGGCTGTGTAGTAGTTGTCTACATAGCCTTCGAGTTTCGCTTTCTTCATCTCTTTCTTTACGAATTTTGACGTGTTGTATCCGCGTCCCGAAGCTATATCCTCGTTAAGTTCCATGTCGCCGTCAGGTGATGCGTATGACGAAATCTCAATCTCGTCAAGAACTTTATTCTCATAGTCAATGGCAATGTCCGAAAGAGCCTCTCGCAGCTCGTTTATGTCGTTCGATTTAAGTTCGGACATGCGCAAGTTGGTCTGCTGTATAAGGAACATGATGTTAGCCTCCTTGGCCTGCTTGATAACACGCTGGAAGGCGTCCTCGCCCATAGCTATGTTTGAAGTGGCGACAGTCTGGCGGTAGAGCTGCGACGTAGCGATACATCCGTCGGCAATCTTTATTTCGGGGAGAGTGTAGCTCTTCTTGCCTCTGTTTATCGAGAAACGCAGGTAAAGCTCCGCATCTTCCATTGCGGGAACATAGTCGAATGTCATCTTCATTCTGAAGTTGCCGCCGTTGTCGTATGAAATCGTCTTGTCGTTGCCCCGTACGCTCTCGCCCTGGAATATTGAAGCCTCGGCGATTGCCTCTCCCTCTTTGTGCTTCAGGACAGGAGTAATGGTGAGTACGGATTTCTTATTGAAGAATTTTGCGGGGAACTTTCCGTCAATCACGACAGGAACTTCACTGCCTGCAACCTCTAAAACTTCGGGGGTTACTGTAAAGAACTCTGGTTTCATCTCTTTCATCTTTGAGCTGCAAGAACTCAAGACAAGCGCTGCCGAGAATGCGAGCAGCAATGAAATTTTTTTCAACATCGTCAATAAAAGTGTTATGCGTAAAATGATTTTTTGCAAAGTTAGCTTCGCCGCCCCAATTAACAAAATATTTAATGTTTATAATAATTATATTTATATTATTTTTTGTTTCTCGGGTGGTGCAGGATTATCTCCTCCCTCAAACGAGTACTGTCAATATGCGTGTATATCTCGGTTGTGGAGATGCTTTCATGTCCGAGCATCGCCTGAATGACACGCAGGTTGGCTCCGCCCTCAAGAAGGTGCGTCGCGAACGAGTGCCGGAACGTGTGAGGGCTCACGCTCTTCTTTATTCCCGCATTCCCGGCCAGTTCCTTTATTATACGGAACACCGTGATGCGTGAAAGCGGTTTTTTGAGCCTCTCGCTAATGAATACGTAGTCCTCGTAACCGCGTTTTATCTCAATTCCGCTTCTGTCTTCGAAATATGCCTCCAGCTCGGCTACGGCGCGGGACGACACGGGAACAAGGCGTTGCTTGTCGCCCTTGCCTGTCACTCTTATGAACTGCTCTTTCAAATAAAGGTCCGAAATTTTAAGCCCGCAAAGTTCCGACACTCGCAGCCCGCAGCTGTAAAGCATCTCTATTACCGCTCTGTTGCGTTGTCCTTCGGCTTTTGAAAGGTCTATAGAGTTTATTATGTCATCAATCTCTTGCAGTGACAGCACGTCGGGCAGTCGCATCGCGATTTTAGGCGATTTCACCATTTCGGTAATGTCCTCTTCGACAAAGCCGTCGAGCTTCAGAAAACGGTAGAACGACTTCAGCGACGACAACAGCCTTGCTTGCGAGCGTGCGTTTATTCCAATGTCGGCAAGCGAAGCGAAGAACTCGCGCATATCCTCGAGCGTCGCTCCTGTGAGGGCCTCTTCGCCGCCGATGAAGCCTGCGAACTTGAGAATGTCGCTCATATATGCCTCAATGGTATTGGGCTGCAGCGATTTCTCAAGTTTGAGGTAAATGTCATAACGCGCGAGAGGCTTCTGTGAGCCTGCATTTCTCTTCTTTGTGCTTGGCATTGTATAAAATTCTTATGCTTCACGAAGTTAATAAATTTTGTTGTATCTTTGCAAACAGAATCAATATATTGGTGTAATTTATAATATGAGCCTTACCACTCCGCTTGACAAGTATATATCGGACCACAGTTCGCCCGAGGGCGACTATCTGTATCGTCTTTTCCGTGCCACGCATGTCGAGATACTTGCTCCGCAAATGGCGTCGGGACATATACAGGGCCGTCTGCTGAAATTTCTTGTCAAGATGATTAACCCCAAAAGGGTGCTTGAAATCGGCACGTTCACGGGCTATTCGGCATTGTGCATGGCCGAAGGGCTCGGCGACGAGGGACGTATATACACTTTTGAGGTCGAGGACGAGCTTGAGGACTTTACACGAAAGTGGATAGAAGGTTCTGAATACGCATCAAAGATAAAGTTTATCATAGGCGATGCGCTGAGCATCGTGCCTTCGCTCGGCGAGCGTTTCGATATGGTCTTTATCGACGGCAACAAACGTGAATACGTCAAGTATTACGAAATGGCCCTGGAATATCTTAACGACGGCGGCTGGATACTTGCCGACAACACTCTGTGGGACGGCCATGTCATCGAAGAGGAGAGGCAGGACGCGCAGACCAACGGGGTGAGGGCTTTCAACGACCTGGTGCGTAACGACAGCAGGGTAGAGGCTGTGATTCTTCCTCTGCGTGACGGTTTGACAATAATCAGAAAAAAATAACAGAATATGGACAGTACAAGACAGAATAAAATCTCTCGCTTGATACAAAAGGAGTTGAGTGACATCCTTTTGAAACTGGCAAAGGAAAGCCGTGGTATAATGGTGTCGGTAAGCGTTGTAAGGGTCAGCCCCGACCTCGGCATCGCTAAGGCTTACCTGAGCGTTTTTCCTTCGGAGAAGGGCAATGAAGTGGTAAATCATTTGAATGAGAATATCAAAGCGATACGTTTTGAACTCGGCAACAGAGTACGTCATCAGTTGCGTATAATTCCCGAAATAAGATTCTACATCGACGACTCTCTCGACTATATCGAAAATATAGACAAGCTTCTGAAGGAGTAATGAATGTCTCGTTCTACATAGCCAAACGCTACCTCTTTTCAAAGAAGCGCCATCAGGTGATAAACATCATTTCGGGTGTCGCGGTGGCGGGCGTGGCTCTTGCCACGATGGCTATGATATGTACCTTGTCGGTGTTCAACGGTTTCAAGGGGCTTGTCGCAGAGCAGCTTACCGCAATGGACCCCGACATCAAGGTGCTTCCGGCGCAGGGCAAGAGCCTTAAAACGGACGATGCCGGCATCTGCGAAGTGAAACTCCTGCCGCAGGTCGGTGTAGTGTCGTTCAGTGTCGAGGATAAGGCTATGGCGCAGTACGGCGGCAAGCAGGTCATGGTAACCCTCAAAGGCGTCGATGAAAACTTTGCCTCTCTCACCGAAATAGAACAGGCGCTGTACGGCCGGGGCGAATTTGTGCTGAAGGACCACATTAACAGCTATGCCGTCATGGGCGGCGAGCTTATGTACCGGCTCAACTGCGGGATAAACTTCACCTCTCCGCTTGAGATATTCGCCCCCAACAGAGGCGAGAAGATAAATATGGCTGTGCCGGCGAGGAACTTCAAGAAGGGAACACTGCACTCGTCGGGCCTTATCTTCGCTGTCAATCAGCCTCGTTACGATGCGAACTATATACTCACCTCTTGTGAGTTCGCCCGCAAGATGTTCCGCCGTTCCGCAAACGAAGCGACAGCTATGGAAATAAGAGCTAAGGATGGCGAGGATATCGGCGGTCTCAAGAAAACCATAAAGGGGATTTTAGGCTCGGAATACAGAGTTCTTGACCGCTACGAACAGCAGAGCGACATCTATAAAGTGATGCAGGTCGAAAAACTCATTTCGTACCTTTTTCTGTCGTTTATACTCCTTGTCGCATGTTTCAATATCATTGGCTCGTTGTCGATGCTTATTATAGAAAAACGTGACAATATGGCTACCTTGCGCAGCTTCGGAGCCGACAGCAAGCTCATATCCAATATCTTTGTATTTGAGGGCGGAATGATTTCACTCTTCGGCGCAGTGGCGGGTATTGCGTTGGGCCTGTTGCTGTGTTTTGTGCAGCAGGAGTACGGAATACTTTCTACCGGCGGCAGCGGCGAGTTCATAATGGACAGCTATCCTGTAAAAGTGGAGCCGGGAGATGTGGCGGCAGTCTTTATTACGGTTATTGTAACGGGCTTCATGGCCGTGTGGTTGCCCGTGAAACTTCTGACAAAGAGGTTCGCATAAATAAAATCCAAGCCTTCAAAATTTTTCTTCTGAGTCGCGGTTGCCGGAAAAATAATAAAATAAAGGAAGCGGCATTTCTGCCGCCTCCAAGACAAACATTGAAAAACGATGAGCTTTTAAACTCATTCATTTATATGACAATGCGGAGTAAGCTATGTAAAACGCATTACTCGCATTTTAACACTATTTAACGTTCAATCACTCCGTCTACCATTCTGATGGTCCTGTCGGTAAAGGCTGCAAGCCTTTCGTCGTGCGTGACAATGATGAATGTCTGTCCGAACTTCTCGCGGAGTTTAAAGAACAGCTTGTGCAGCTCTTCTTTGTTTTTGCTGTCGAGGCTTCCCGACGGCTCGTCGGCAAGTATAACGTCGGGGCGGTTTATGAGCGCTCTGGCAACGGCTACACGCTGGTTTTCGCCGCCTGACAATTCGGACGGCTTGTGGTGCGAACGTTCTGCAAGGCCCATTATCTTTAACAGTTCATAGGCCTCTTTCTCGGCTTCCTTGCGTTCACGTCCCGCTATCAGTGCCGGTATTATTATATTCTCCAGCGCCGTAAACTCGGGCAGCAGTTGGTGAAACTGGAACACGAAGCCTATGTGCTTGTTGCGGAACGTGGCAAGCCTGCGGCTGTTCATGCCCGAAAGTTCCTCGCCGTTGAAATATATATATCCGCTGTCGGGTTTGTCGAGCGTGCCTATAAGCTGCAGCAATGTCGTTTTGCCGGCGCCGCTCGGGCCGACAATGCTTATCACCTCGCCTCTTTTCACCTCCATGGTTACGCCTTTAAGTACCTGCAGGTCGCCGAACCGTTTGGTCAGGTTTTCTATCTTTATCATATCTCTTTAATTACATATTCTGCTATGTAGCAGCCGAAAGTGGCCGTGTAGTAGCCTATAGAGCCTATTATAGGCTTGCCGCCGACAGGGTTGGGGCGAATTGCATCCTTGCGAGGCTCTTCGACGCTGTATATAACGGGCAGCTTGTGTAGGCCTCTCCATTCGCGCAGCAGCCGGCGTACATTCTTTGCCAGGGTGCAATGCTCGCTTTTCCATAGGTCGCCCTGTTTTATGTCGGCAAGGTTGCATTTTGCACCTGCGCCCATGCTCGAGATTATTTTTACGTTACGCTCCCAGCATGCCTTTATCAAGGCGCCTTTAGGCTCTAAAGTGTCGATGGCATCGACGACAAAGTCAAACTTCCCCTCGTCAATAATCCGCCCTGCGTTGTCGCTGTCTATGAAAAGTTGTCTTGCATCAACTTCCGCTTCCGGGTTTATCGCGCGCATACGCTCAGCTACGATGTCGCATTTCGGCTTGCCTACATTGCATGCGAGAGCCGGCATCTGGCGGTTGATGTTCGTGACATCGACCGTGTCGGCGTCGATTATGGTGAAGTTGCCCGCTCCGGCACGGCACAGCATCTCGGCGGCCCACGAACCCACGCCGCCGAGCCCTACAATAAGCAAGCGCGCTTTCTTGAGCCTTTCCTGCTTCTCCTCTCCAAGTATAAGTTCTCCTCGCTGTAGCCAGTTGTCTGCCATAAAAGTCTTTTTGAAATATACACTAAAGCCGTTTCTGTCGGCTAAAGTACAAAAAAATAGCCATAGGGGGATATATATATCTATTTTTTAAGTAATTTTGCAACGCAAAACGGTTTTTGCCCCATCTTGTGTGGGTTATTTATGAATTAAAATTGATTATGATATGAAAATTGCAATTGTTGGCGTCAGCGGCGCAGTAGGTCAGGAGTTCCTTCGTGTTCTTGACGAGAGAAATTTCCCGCTTGACGAACTTGTACTCTTTGGCTCGGCACGCAGCGCCGGTCAGGTATATAACTTCCGTGGCGTGGACTATGTCGTAAAGGAACTTAAGCACAACGATGACTTCATGGGTGTTGATTACGCATTCGTGTCGGCCGGCGGCGGTGTTTCTAAAGAGTTCGCCGAAACAATCACCAAGCACGGCACGGTAATGATAGACAATTCAAGCGCTTTCCGTATGGACAGCGATGTGCCTCTTGTCGTTCCCGAGGTAAACCCTGCCGACGCATATAACCGTCCTCGTAACATCATAGCTAACCCCAACTGTACTACTATTCAGATGGTGGTTGCCCTTAAGGCTATCGAGAATCTTTCTCACATCAAGCGTGTTCACTCTTCTACATATCAGGCGGCAAGCGGCGCGGGCGCTGCGGCTATGGCTGAGCTCTACGAGCAGTACCGTCAGGTGCTTGCGGGCGAGGAGCCTACCGTAGAAAAGTTCGCCTACCAGCTTGCTTTCAATGTGATTCCCCAGATTGACGTGTTCACCGACAACGGCTACACCAAGGAGGAGATGAAGATGTTCAACGAGACACGCAAGATTATGCATAGCGACATTCAGGTGAGCGCTCAGTGCGTGCGTGTGCCTGCATTGCGTTCACACTCGCAGTCTCTGTGGATAGAGACAGAGCGTCCTCTCTCAGTAGAAGAGGTACGTTGCGCTATTGCCGAGGGCGAGGGACTTGTTCTCATGGACAACCCCGAGGAAAAGGTCTATCCGATGCCGCTTTTCCTCGCAGGGCAGGACCCTGTGTACGTGGGGCGTATCCGTAAGGATTTGACCGACGACAACAGTATCTTCATGTGGATTGTCGGAGACCAGATAAAGAAGGGCGCCGCATTGAATGCCGTGCAGATTGCGGAGTATCTTATCGCTCATCCGCAGAAGTAAAGCGTGAGCCTTTGAAAATAGAGTTACTTGTTCGGACTTTACGTTTTATTTACATAAGAAGGAGGGCTGCCAGTGACAGCCCGCCTTCTTATGTATGACGTTCTATACCTATTCCGAAGCTCTGTATTTACCCTCGTCCTTGTCTTCGAGCATGCTCAGATACGACTGGTAGCGCGATGGAGCTATTTCGCCTTTTTCAAGCGCCTCAAGTACTGCGCAACCAGGCTCGTGTGTGTGAGTGCAGTTGCCGTAGCGGCAATCTTTCGACAGCTCGAAGAACTCCACGAAGTAGTGAGAAATCTCTTCAATCTCCATGTCGTACGTGCCGAAGCCTTTCACTCCCGGAGTGTCTACGATGTAGCTTCCGGGCATGAATTCGAACATTTCGGTATACGTTGTGGTGTGCATGCCCGTGTCGTGGATTTTTGAAATCTCTCCAACCTTCGCCGCTATCTCCGGAGCTACGGCGTTTACGAGGCTTGATTTGCCTACGCCGGAATTTCCTGCGAGCAGCGACACTTTTCCTCGCATCATATTCTTCAGCGAGTCAATGCCATCCTCTTCTGTCGCGCTTGTATGCAGGCAGCAGTACCCGATACTCTCGTACAGCGCTGTAAGGTATTCCAGTTCCTCGCGCTCGCTTTCGTTATAGAGGTCGGTCTTGTTGAATACGATCGCGACAGGTACACGGTACGCCTCGGCCGATGCGAGGAAACGGTCAATGAAGGTGGTCGCTGTAGCCGGGTGGCTGATAGTGACGACAAGAAAACATAGGTCAAGGTTGGCGGCAAGAATATGTGATTGCTTGGAGAGGTTAGAGGCTTTGCGTACAATGTAGTTCTTGCGTTCGAGAATTTCTGTAATGTATGCGGTGCCGTCCTCGCGCATGTCGAACACGACATGGTCGCCGACAGCGACCGGGTTGGTGCTTCTTATGCCTTTAAGGCGAAAGTTGCCCTTTACCCTGCAATCGATAAGGCTGCCGTCTGCGGCACGTACGCCGTAGACGCTGCCCGAACTCCTTACAACCGTTCCCTGCACTTAAAGTGGAATTAAACGGTCATTATCTCCTTTTCCTTAGCGGCGAATACCTCCTCGGCTTTCTTGATATACTTGTCGTGGAGTTTCTGCAAGCTCTCTTCGCCGTCCTTTGCGATATCTTCGGGAGTGCCATCCTTAACCGACTTCTTCATTGTGTCGATGCCGTCACGGCGTGCGTTGCGGATGCTTATCTTCGCAGTCTCAAGCTCATGAGAACACTGCTTCACGAGGTCCTTGCGGCGCTCGCCTGTCAATGGAGGAATGGCGATGATGATGACTTCGCCGTTGTTTGTTGGCATAATGCCGACAGGAGAGTCGATGATGGCCTTTTCGATGGGAGCGATCATATTCTTGTCCCAGGGTTTGATGGCTATTGTGCGAAGGTCGGGGGTGGTGATTGTCGCTACGTTGTTCAACGGCATCTCAGATCCGTATGAACTTACTCTCACGCAGTCGAGAATGTGTACGTTGGCCTTTCCTGCACGAATATGTGAAAACTCTTCCTCAAGGTGCATGATGCTCATCTGCATCAACTCTTCAGCCTCGTTCAAACATGCTTTTATGTCTATCATGGTCTTAAAATTTAAAATGTTCTACATCGCGGGGCGTTGGCGCTCCCTTTTTTTACAAAAATAGGCAATATGTATGAATGAGTTATCTGTTTTAAGATTTTTTAATAATTAATGCGGGGCATTCTTTCGGGCGGGTGATATATTTGCGTTTGAAGTTGCTCTAACAAAGAGGACCTGAATGTTGTTTGAGTATAAAAAAGAAGGTACTTATGTCGGAAACTGAAAACAATAGGCTGGTGCATGTTTTTACAGGCACCTTATGGCAGGCCCAACTGATAAAAGGACTGCTCGATTCTAACAATATCCAATGCACGGTGCTTGACGAAACGATAGGCGCCGTTACCTCTCCCTATTCGCCGACAGCCGGAGATGCGGTAGTCGCTGTGAATGCAGAGGACGAACTGCGGGCTTTAGCGGTGATTGAGAAAGATGGTAATGCGTGCAAGTGACTTTGTTCAAATAAGGCGGAATGTGTCCGTGTTGTAAACGGCTTGTGTTAATTTAACATATTTTGCGGTCAAAAGGGCGTAACAAAGGCTCGGGTTTGAAAATTTATTCATACCTTTGTGGTAATAAGATTTGTACGGCGTTCGCGACGGGCTTAAATAATCGGGCCTGCAGGTGCGTGCGCTGTGAAAGCGTGTCTAAGAAAAAATTACGAAATACGATGAAACTTATTGAATTGGTAGAGGGAAATGCTGAACTTAAAACTCTGCTTACCAAAGCCATTGAAAAAGGCAAGGCTGTAAATCCGGATAAGGAGAGCAACCCCGTGCAGTCACTCGAGGACTATTACAGGTTTATGGAATACTCTCAGAGAGCAATGCCCTGGGATATAATCCTATGCCCCGGTCAGCCTTCGGTCTTCGGCCGTATGTATCAGGCGCTCTGTTATTGTTATTTCATCAACTGCATGCCTCTTGAGGAACTTGAGGGCAGGAATCTCTTTACTGCGTCAGTGCAGTACGTAGAGCCCTACCGCAGCTGGCTTATCGAATATTGCAAGACATGGGGCGAATTCCTCTCTTCGCCTGAATCGTGGAGCAAGGAGTACGAGGAGATGCTCATGCAGCAAGAGGAGTTGGGAATGACGCGCGGTTGGTACGAAGACCCGTCGAACTGGCATTCGTTCAACGACTTCTTCGCTCGACGTCTTAAGTCGCCCGAAGTGCGTCCCGTAGCGGCGCCCGAAGACAATTCTATTGTCGTATCGCCTTGCGATTCAACGCCTCAGGGCGTTTGGGCCATAGACGAGGATTCATATATAGTTACCGAAGAGAAGATTGCCGTTAAGTCGCGAGTGTTCAATTCGGTCCGTAATCTTATAACGCCCGAAAGTCCGTATTGCGACGAGTTCGCAGGCGGAACGTTCTATCATGCATTCCTTAATGCGAACGACTATCACCGTTACCATTTCCCGCTCGACGGGGTGATTAAGGAGATACGTATCGTTCCCGGTGACGACGCGCTTGGCGGAAAGGTTACTTGGGAACCGGGTCTGCAACAGTATGTCGTCGATTGTTCGGTCCCCGGCTGGCAGAGTATAGAGACCCGCGGCCTTCTTATTCTCGACACCGAAGAGTATGGTCTTGTGGCTGTAATGCCTATAGGTATGTCGCAAGTGGCTTCGGTAAACTTTGAAAGCTATCTCAAGGTTGGCGACAAGGTTAAGAAGGGCGACCCGTTGGGGTATTTCCTTTTCGGCGGTTCGGATTTTGTTCTTGTCTTCCAAAAGAGAGCGGGCTTCAAACTTACCGCTCCGAAAAATGATACTCAAGGCTGGAAACATATATTTACCGGCGCTAAACTCGGTGAATTGAGCAAGTAACGAGTGAAGTATAAATAAGCGTACGGTATTCTTCGTCGCTTTATATAATAAAATAAGAGATGCACTTTTGATGCATCTCTTATTTTATTACTTTCAATTGTATGCTTACGCTTTAATCTCTTTAATACGAGCCTTCTTACCTGTAAGGGCACGCAAGTAGTAAAGTTTAGCACGGCGAACGCGACCACGCTTATTGACAGTGATGCTGTCGATAGCAGGTGAGTTCAACGGGAAGATACGCTCAACGCCTATAGTGCCTGACATCTTGCGTACAGTGAAACGCTTCTCGTTACCGTGACCGCTGATGCGGATAACAACGCCACGATACATCTGGATACGCTCTTTTGTTCCCTCGATGATTTTGTAAGCTACTGTGATAGTGTCGCCAGGACCGAACTCCAATTCGCGCTTTACGTCAGTAGCAAATGCTTCTTTAGCAATTTTAATTAAATCCATTTTTTTGATTTGTTAAATTGTTCAATCATTCAAACGCAACATATCAAGTTACACTTCCTTGACAGCGATTACGCCGAAAGCGGGGCAAAGATACTTTATTTTTCTTGTTTTACCAAATGTCGCCGATTATTTTGCTCTAAAATTGCATATTAGTGCGATAAGCGCTACCTTTGGCGAACAAACATTATTCTATGAAAAAGATATCATTGTCGCTATTTATATTGTCGGTGGTGTTCATAATCTTTATGTTGTACTATTCCGAAAAGCGGGCGCTGACAATTGAGGCGGGGAACATCAATGTAGTCGCGGTGAGTTGCGATTCCGGCGCTGCGGCGGTCAGGGAACTGCTTGCGCAGGGGCGTGAGAAGGTGGACAGCATAAAGCGTCCCGTAATCGGCGAGGCTGCCGTCGCTCTTGAAAAGTACCTTCCCGAGAGCCCGCTCATGAATTTTGCGGCCGACGCCCTGCATCGCATGGCGCAAAGGTACAGCAGCGAAAAGGTTGATGTGGCAATCACGAACAAGGGCGGTTTGCGTAGCAATCTTCAGCAAGGAACAATAACGTTCGGCGATATATATAACATTTTTCCGTTTGAGAACACTCTCGCTTTCGTGACGCTCAACGGCGAACAGCTGATGCAACTGTGCCGTGAGGTGGCGTCTGTCGGCGGCGAGGCGATAAGCGGCATGAGGCTTGAAATTACCCCGCAGGGCGGCCTTCTGTCAGCGACTGTGAACGGTGAGCCTGTCGATGCGGGCAAGGAGTATCGTGTAGCTACATCGGACTATCTTTCCCAGGGCAACGACAAGATGACCGCTCTCGCTCTTGGAGCGCGTCGTGAGATTATGAGCGGCGTGACTATACGTGACCTTATGGTGCAGTATGTAAAGGAACTTGCCGCCGGAGGCAATCTTGTGACGGCCGAATGTGACGGCCGAATAAAAGTAATAGAGTAACAGGGCTTATGAAAAAATATATAGCGATAATATCGGTCGCGCTGCTGTGCTTCGCATGCCGTCCGGCCGGAAGCGTGATAACAGTACTGCATACAAATGACACCCATAGCTGCATCGACGCCGAAAAGAACGGCGGGGCAGGCGTGCTTAACAGAGCATTGCTCATAGAACGGCTTGCCGACTCTTTGGGGCGTGAGAACCTTCTGCTTTTCGACTGCGGCGACTTTTCGCAAGGATCGCTCTACTATAATACCTTCAAAGGGGAAATGGAGGTAGAGATGATGAACGCAATGGGGTACGACGCTTGTGCGATAGGCAATCATGAGTTTGACTTCGGCCTTGAGAATATGGCAAGAATATTCAGTTTGGCGGACTTCCCGGTGCTTTGCGCCAATTACGATTTTACGGGAACGGTGTGCGAAAGCGTTGTCAAACCATACGCCGTTATTGAGAAGGCCGGACGCAAGATAGGCGTTTTCGGCTTGTCGCCCGACCCTGAAGGCCTTGTGAGCAAGGATAATTATGAAGGCGTTAAATTCATTTCCCCGATTGAGGCCGCAAAAGCCTCGGTCGAGGCTCTCAAAAACAAAGGCTGCGATGCTGTCATCTGCCTTTCGCATTTAGGGTGGCGGATAGGCAATGAGTACAACGACGAGCGTCTTGCTAAGGAAACGGCCGGGATTGACGTCATTCTCGGCGGTCACTCGCACGACTATTTCGAAAAACCGCTTTCTTACACTAACAGCGAGGGAAAAACGGTCGTCATGCAGCAAATGGGCAAGAACGGCCGTAATCTCGGCTGGGTGCGTATGACATTTGAATGAATACTTTAACAATATAAAACAGAATACGGATGAGAGCGTTTTTTACAATTATTTTTTCTGCGGCCGCGCTTTTTGCGTCTGCACAGGAATATATAATTTCTTGTAATGTAAGTGACGAATTTAATGGCAAGCCTGCGTTCCTCGTTGATAAAGCTACGGGAGATACTGTCGCCCGAACGGATATTGCAGACGGAACTTTCGGGTTCGCAGGCAAACTCGACAAACCTTCAGTACTCGATGTTATCGTAAACAAGGCGAAGAGTGTTGCGGCAACAGTCATTGTAGGAAAGAATATCAAGGCCAAAGCGGACCTTACAGTCCGTCCGGCAAAGGTCCTTGACAAAGGCGGTTATAATGAGCGGTTCGCTGAAATCAGGGCTCGGGCGCGCGAGGCGTCAGATGCCGACGCCGCTAATGAGATATATTTTAAGGCTATAAGAAAGAACCGGAAAAACATTCTCGGCGCATACGTGCTTAATACGATAGCCCGTCGGTTTACCGATTACGCAAGCCTCGATGCGATTATGCGTGATGTAAAGTATGCCGAAGAGTTTCCCTTGCTTAAGAAGACCCATTCAGGGCTTTATCATCGTGAACAGACTGCCCCGGGCATGCCGTTCGTGGATTTTGACGGCTTCACTCTTGACGGCGTGCCTGCCAAGTTTTCCGATTACGCGGGAAAAGGCAAGTATCTGGTCGTGGATTTTTGGGCCTCTTGGTGCGGACCATGCAAAAGGGAGTTGCCGAAGGTTGTTGAGGTAAACAAAAAATATGCCGGTGAAAACCTCATTGTTCTCGGAGTGTGCATAGGCGACATCGAAGACAGCTTCAGGGCTGCTGTCAATGAGTTCGGATTGGACTATCAGCAGTTGTTCGTTCCATATACCAACGACCCGAATACAGCCTCTGTTCTGTACAATGTCGAGACTATTCCGCATTTGATGATTATCGCTCCCGACGGCACAATACTTGAACGTGGCATACGGGCGTCAGAGTTGGACAGCAAGATAGCCGGATATATTAAATAATGTAAAGTACGGTGGATGTTCGGCAAAACCTTTTATCTTTGCAATAACACTATGAATATTAATTAAAAACACTTGAATATGAGAATTCTATCATTTTTGGCTTTGTCTTTAGTGGCTTTCGCAGCTTCAGCGCAGAGCTTCACAATTACAGGCAAGGCCGACACGAAGTATAACGGCAAGGAGATTTACCTTATAGATGATGCGGTTTATATCGACACTGCTCGGATTGCTGACGGCGCATTCAAGTTCGAAGGCGCATGCGACGACCAGAAATATTTTCAGGTACTCATACAAGGCAACAAACGCTCAAGAGTAGCATTCATCGTCGAGCCCGGGAAGAATGTTAATATCGATTATACGGCAGCCGGTATTCCTGTAACGGACAACGGCGGCCTTAATGACAAGCGTGCCGAAATGGAAAAGGCGGTTGAGGCTGCGGGAAATGCCGTAAACGCGAAAATACAGGAACTTCAGGCGCAGGGAAAGACACGGGAAGAAATCGCTGAGCTTGTGAATGCCGATATTGAGGCTGTCTATGATATCTATCGCAAGACTATAGAGGATAACAAAAACAATATGCTCGGAGCTTTCGTGCTGGCCGTGGTGGCTGAGAGCTTCTATTCGACAATAGGCGAACTTGACACAATGATAAGCAAGGTAAAATACGCAAGCAAACTTTCGCAGATAAATAAAATGCGTGAGGACTTGCTGAAGGCCGAAGCGACGCAGGCGGGCAAGATGTTCGTAGACTTCACCGCTCTGTCTGCCGACGGCAAAGTGTCTAAACTGTCCGACTATGTAGGCAAAGGCAAGTATGTGCTTGCCGACTTCTGGGCTTCATGGTGCGGTCCCTGCAAACGTGAGATTCCTAACCTTATCGAATTGCAGAACAAGTTCGGGGGCGACAAGTTCATGGTGCTTGGCGTGAACGTATGGGATGAAGAGGATAGCTTCAAGGCTGCTTTGACAGCCGAGGGCATAACCTACCCTCAGATATATGTTCCCCGTGACAACAAGGATAACGCGACCGAGATTTACGGAATAAGAGGCATTCCTCAGATCATACTCTTTGCTCCTGACGGCACAATTGTTCAGCGTGACCTGCGCGGCGACGAGATGAAAGCTTTGGTAGAGGAGAAAGTGAAATAAATACAGTAACGGTCATAAACTATTCATGGCTGCCCGAACGGGCAGCCATGAATAGTTTATGTAAGTGCTGAATTACTGTGTGATAAGGCAGTATATCCAGTATGCGACGACCGCAATCGTTGTAAGTATAATGCTTTTGGTAATTATATGCAACAATAATTTCATGGGGTTCCGTTTTAATAATCAGAGGGTGACTAAAAAGTATTTATTCACTACCGACGACAAGAGGGTGACTTTTGGGCCACCCTCTTGATGATTGTTTAAGACTTTGATTATCCTTCGTGGATAGCCTCAGAAGGACAAACACTTGCGCAACTGCCGCAGTCGATGCACATGTCGGGGTTGATTGAATACTTCTCACCCTCAGAAATAGCACCCTGAGGACACTCGTCGATACATGTACCGCAAGCAACGCAGTCATCTGAAATTACGTAAGCCATAATATTAGTTTTTAAAGTTTGTATTATCCGCTACGAAGATAGTGCTTTTTGGGTATAAGCAAGCAGCCGTTTTGTTATTTAACATATTTTTGCATTATCTGTTTTTTGTCTGTTTTTTTCATCCTCCCTGCAATAAGTTGTTTTTGCTTACGTTATAATTAGGAATGACAAAAAAGCTGTTGTATATATTTCTTTTGTTGCTATTGCCGTTGTCGGCAATGGCGCAGGAACGGAAAGTGCAGAACAAGCCTTATATTGATTACAGGCGTCTGCACTATGGGTTTTTTGTCGGTACTCATGTGCAGGACATCGAGTTCGTGAACAACGGCTTCGTGACCGAAGACGGCGAGGAATGGTATGCCGATGTGGCAAACTACAGCCCGGGTTTCTCTGTGGGCGTGCTTGCCGACCTGCGCTTGAACAGCTATTTTTCGTTGCGTCTGCTGCCTACCATGCACTTCGGCCAGAACAATCTCGTATTTCGTGAGCAGGGGAGCGGCGAGCGCTCTAAGCAGCAGATAAGAACTACTTACATAGCTGTCCCTCTGCATGTGAAGTGTGCGGCGGAGCGTTTCAACAACTACCGTCCTTACGTTACCGTAGGTGTCAGCCCTATGGTCAATCTTACTGTCAAAAAGCAGCAGCAGCTTCTTGTAAAAAGGTTTGATACAATGATAGAGGTCGGTTTCGGATGCGACTTCTATCTTCCATTCTTTAAGCTGATACCCGAACTGAAATTTTCGTTCAGCCCGCTGAATGTTCTTCAGAAAGAGCGTAATGATCTGCTCGACGCCAACTATATCAAGTTCACGCAGTCGGTAGACCGTGTGTCGAGCAAGATGATAACCCTATCGTTGTATTTTGAGTAATAGGTTGCGGCTTTTATGGAAAGAAAATACAAACTGCTGTATGTTCACGGTTTCGCCTCTTCGGGGAGTTCCGGCACGGTGATGGCCCTCCGCCGCAATCTTGATGCATGGAGCGTTATAGCCCCCGACCTTCCCGTAGATCCTTTTGAGGCTCTTGAACTGTTGCGTGAGACTGTGGCGAAAGAGGCTCCGGACGTGGTCGTCGGTACCTCTATGGGCGGAATGTATACGCAACAGCTGTGGGGTGTTCCCCGAATAATAGTAAATCCTTCGTTCGAGATGTCTCGTTCCTTGCTCTTCGGCAAGATGGGGCGCAACAGATATGCCTCTAAACGCAGAGACGGAGCGGTAGAGTTCCGCATAGACAAGGCTGTGGTAGAGCGTTTCAAATTGATGGAGAAGGAGCAGTTCTGCGGCGTGAACGAGGACGAAAAGCGGCTTGTCACGGCTCTGTTCGGCGACAAGGACCCTGTCGTTAATTTTCAATCGCTCTTCGCGTCGCTCTATGGCGCTGAACGCTGCATTATTTTCAGCGGTGAACACCGTCTGAACGACGAAGCGGTTAAGAAAGTCCTTCTTCCGTTGCTGAAACAATATGAAAACCGCAGCGGTGACTTCTATTCATTCTGAAGAAACTTTTTGCACATTCTCTGTTCCTGTTCATTGCAATGGCTGCCGAAAAGTGTTTTTTGGCTGTCTTGACTCTCTATTATACCTATTTAAATAACTATAACTGTTTTTTCGACGAAATTAGAAAACAATTTACTATCTTCGCAGCTAATTAGATATTCTGTGCCCTGCACGGGACTGTTAATCGTAACATTATGAGAAAGATTTTCCTCTTTTTGGCAACGCTGGCAACGACATCGCTCTTAGCGCAGAGCAACGTGTTATCGTTCTTTTCAGGAACATACGAAGGCGTTTCGTACTGCCTGCCTGACACAAGAGTCGAGATAACCGTCAATGCCGCCTGCATATCACGTACTCCCGGTGAGTTTAACAGATATGCCGAAAGATATCTTCGCATAGATAATGCCATAACAGATGCCGACAGCTATTGGGAAATAACGGATGCCTCCGTCGCGACAAACGGCAAACCCAATGCGGAAAAGAACTTTACAATAAAATTCAGCAGTAACTCGGCATGCAACGTAAAGCTCGCCGAAGGAGGCGTCATTGAGGGAATAAACATAAACGGTAACGATAAGCAGGCGCATGAAAAGCCTGCGGCCGTGACACGAAGAGAGAAAGCCGACGCTACACGTTATTTTACCGAAGAGATGCTTCAGGCGACATCAACGGCTAAACTTGCCGAACTTGCCGCAAAAGAGATTTACACTATAAGGGAAAGCAAGTTCGCGATAATTAGAGGTGAGGCTGACAACATGCCTCACGACGGCGTCTCCATGCAACTCATTCTTAAGGAACTTGAAGAGCAGGAGAGAGCGCTCACTGAACTGTTTACAGGCCGTACCGATACCGTCTATTACAGTAAACGATATCTCATCGAGCCCGAAACCGGAAAGAATATAGACAAAGAGATACTCTTCCGTTTTTCACGAAAGCTCGGTTTCGTAGAGAAGGACGACCTTGCGGGAGAGCCGGTATACTGCACGTTGCGTGACCTCAAAACGGTCTATATACCCACACCCGAGGAGGCTGAAAAGAAAAAAACGCCGAAGAGGGAAGGGGTACACTACAACATACCGGGCAGAGCGAGCCTGCAGCTCTCTACCAGAAGCCGCAAGCTGTTCGACGGCGAGATATCCGTCGCTCAGTTCGGAACGACCGAAATGCTGTCAAGAGACTTGCTGAACAAGAAAGCGAACGCCAGAATACTGTTCGACACAGCTACGGGAGGCATTATAAGCATTGAGAAATAACTAAATAATATATAAAGAGATGTTTGAAAACTTAAGCGAGCGTCTTGAACGCTCATTCAAGATACTTAAGGGTGAGGGACGCATAACCGAAGTCAATGTAGCCGAGACCCTCAAGGATGTACGCAAGGCGCTTATAGACGCCGACGTGAACTACAAGGTCGCAAAGGCATTTACCGACACCGTAAAGAACAAGGCTATCGGCCAGAATGTGCTGACATCGATTCATCCGAGCCAGCTGATGATAAAGATTGTTCATGACGAACTCACGGCTCTCATGGGCGGCGATACAGCGGAGATAAACTACGAAGGGCATCCGGCGGTAATTCTCATGTCAGGTCTTCAGGGTAGCGGCAAGACGACATTCTCTTCAAAGCTGGCCAATTACCTGAAGAAAAAGAAGAACCGCAACCCGTTGCTTGTAGCGTGCGACGTTTACCGCCCCGCAGCTATCGACCAGTTGAAGGTACTCGGCGAGCAGATTGAGATACCGGTATACAGCGAGCCGGAAAGCAAAGATCCTGTGCAGATTGCTCTCAACGCTATAAAAGAGGCCAAGCATAAAGGGTATAATCTTGTTATAATCGATACCGCCGGCCGTCTTGCCGTAGACGAGGAGATGATGAACGAGATTGCGGCTATCAAAGAGGCTGTAAACCCTGCGGAGACACTTTTCGTTGTCGATTCTATGACCGGACAGGACGCCGTGAACACGGCTAAGGAGTTCAACGACCGTCTCGACTTCACCGGCGTTATTCTTACCAAACTCGACGGCGATACCCGTGGCGGAGCCGCGCTTTCAATACGTACAGTCGTTACAAAACCCATCAAGTTCATCGGTACAGGCGAGAAGATGGAGGCTATCGACCAGTTCCACCCCAACCGTATGGCAGACCGTATATTGGGCATGGGTGACGTCGTCTCGCTCGTTGAACGTGCCCAGGAACAGTTCGACGAAGAGGAGGCGAAGAAGCTGCAACGCAAGCTCGCGCGCAACCAGTTCGACTTCAACGATTTCCTCAACCAGATTGAGCAGATAAAGAAGATGGGTAACATAAAGGACCTTATGGCGATGATACCGGGACTCGGAAAGGCCGTAAAGGACCTTGACATAGACGACAACGCATTCAAGGGCGTTGAAGCCATAATTCGCTCAATGACTCCTAAGGAGCGTGCGAACCCCGACATCATCAACAACTCGCGCAAGGAACGCATAGCGCGAGGCAGCGGAACAACCATTCAGGAGGTGAACCGCCTCATGAAACAGTTCGAGCAGATACGCAAGACCATGAAGAGCGTCGCCGGCGGCAAAATGGGCAATATGATGGGTATGAAGCCTAAGTTCAGACGCTAAATAATTATATATTATTTACATAAAACCTTGACAATATGCAACTTATTGACGGTAAAGCCGTAGCGGCGCAGATAAAGAGAGAAATTGCCGAAGAGGTTGAAAAAATTATTGCCAACGGAGGCAGACGCCCTCACTTGGCAGCTGTTCTCGTAGGCCATGACGGCGGCAGCGAGACATACGTCGCAAGTAAGGTCAAGGCATGTGAAGAGTGCGGGTTCAGCTCTACGCTCATACGCTACGAGGCCGACGTGACAGAAGAGGAATTGCTAAAGAAAATAGAGGAACTTAACAACGACGCCGACATCGACGGCTTCATCGTCCAGTTGCCGCTCCCGAAGCACATCGACGAGCAGAAAGTTACCGAGGCTATCGACTACCGCAAGGATGTAGACGGCTTTCACCCCGTCAATGCGGGTCGTCTTTCCATAGGCCTCCCCTGTTTTCTTTCAGCCACGCCTAACGGCATAATGGAGCTGCTTGCACGTTACAACATAGAGACAAAAGGCAAGAGATGCGTTGTTTTGGGCCGCAGCAACATCGTCGGCAAGCCTATGGCAAGCCTCATGATGCAGAAGAGCCAGCCGGGTGACGCTACAGTCACCGTGTGCCACAGCCACACCGAGAATATCGCGGAAGAGTGCCGCAGGGCCGACATTATAATAGCGGCTCTCGGGCAGCCCCATTTCGTCAAAGCCGACATGGTAAAGGAAGGAGCGGTGGTAATAGACGTGGGCACGACAAGAGTCCCCGACGCTACACGCAAGTCGGGGTTCCGTCTTTGCGGCGATGTCGATTTCGAGAATGTGGCGCCCAAATGCTCATATATCACCCCTGTTCCGGGAGGCGTAGGCCCTATGACTATCGTCTCGCTCATGAAGAACACGCTGCTTGCGGGCAAGCGTGAAATATACAAATAACGCTTTGTGAGGGCAATAACAATCATAACACTGCTGCTCAGTTGCGCTATGCCTTTTACGGCGGCGGCACAAGAGATAGGCACCCTGTTCCAGAATGCCGGACTTATATTTGCCGGCGACGTAATGCAGCACAAGCTGCAGCTCGACGAGGCAAAAGGCAAGGACGGCAAATACAGCTATTCTAATTGGTACCGCCATATATCAAGCACCGTCAAAGATGCGGATATCGCCGTGGCGAACCTCGAAACACCCATTTACAGCAGCGGTTTCAGCGGTTACCCCACATTCTGCGCTCCCGACAGCTTCCTTCATGCAATGGTCGATGCCGGTTTCAACGTGATACTTTTCGCCAACAACCATTGCTTCGATAAAGGAGCCAAAGGTGCGAGATTCACGCTCGACCTGCTCGATTCGTTAGGCGTCGCCCACTGCGGAGTATACCGAAACATCGAAGAACGCGAAGAACGCTATCCGCTGATATTGGAGCGTGGGGGCATAAAGGTCGCCATTCTCAACTATACCTACGGCACTAACGGCAACAGCGTCCCCAAGCCCATGATTGTAAACCTCATCGACAAGCCTACAATAATAAAGGACATCGCAAAGGCCAAGAGCAAAGGGGCCGACGCAATAATCGCTTGCATGCACTGGGGTAACGAGTATGTAAAAATACCCCCGCAGGAGATAAAAGAACTAAGTGTCTGGCTTATTGACCAGGGAGTGGACCATATCATAGGCAACCACCCGCATGTAGTGCAGCCCATAGAGATAAGAGACGACCGCAACAGCCCCGACAAGCATGCCGTGGCATATTCTACCGGCAACCTCGTATCGAATATGTCGCTGAGAGGCACCGACGGCGGCATCATAATCAGGATGAACCTTAGAAAGGTGCTGAACTACACACGTGTATCCTCATTGAAATATCTGCTTACCTGGATAGCTCCAAAAAGCCGCACGAGCAGAAGAGATTTCACGATATTGCCTGCCCGCACGACAAAGTTCGAGAAAAACGGAAAAGCGCAGCAGAAACTTGAACTCTTCATCAAAGACACCGAAGAACTGTTCCTCAAACATAACAAAGGCGACATCAAGGAGTTTACGATAGATTCGGTGCTTGTTGAGCAGTGAGCCGGCTGCTTTCAGTTTTTCGTTTTTAGTTTTAACCCTTGACCTTTCAGCCCGTTACCCGTTACTCGTTATACGTTAATCGTTACTCGTTACACGTTAATCGTTAAAACGAACGCCATTCCAAGTATATGTGATTTTCCTCAGCAAGGGTCTTATTGCTGCAGCGTCGTCGGGAGTCATGTAGTCGGGCATGGTATATTCAGCCACGATAGTCTTGCCGGCATCGCCTCTCTTTAAAGACACGAGATACATATCGCACTTTTCGGCCTGCTTGCCGGCAGTGCTTAAATCGGTGAAGAAGTCGGCTATCGCAGGGGCGGTAAAGAATCTTTCCGTGTCGAGCCTCTTCCAATCGCTGTCGAAAAAGGCGATACGGCTGTCGGCAGCCTCGGCAAACACAGTATTTATCACGCATATCACGAAACTGCCGTTGTACGGCAGAAGCATCATCTCGAACATTGACGCCCCCGAAGTCTGCAACAGCAGGCAGCTGTCGCTGAGTTCCTTCATCACGCATTTTCCCGAAAAACGGTTTGTGACGGGGTAGAGCATTCCGGCATCGGCAAAATCGACGCAGTCGGCACGGCTGCCGCTGTCGAGGAGAGGCAGTACCGAGTCGGGAGCTTCGATAAAGAGCTTGCGTATATCCTGCGCCTGAGCTATTGCTGAACAGCCGCACAAGAGGAATAATATGACAAAAACCTTTTTCATTTCGAGCCCAAATATAAGAAGAATAATCCGATTAAAATCAAAACAATATCTACCGCCTTGTGTTTGAGGTTCTTTTCGTGCAGGACAAGCGCGCCGAATGCGAAAGACACCGCCACGCTGCCGCGTCTTATCATGGAGACTACGGCGATGAGAGCGCCATCCTGCGCCAGAGAGGAGAAGTAGCAGAAGTCGGCGAGTCCCAAGAACAGCGATATCATGGGTATTGACCACCGCCAGGTGAATCTCCTTTTACGTTGCTCGGCAGATACGGCGTTCAGCACGACGGCTATGACTCCCATAAGCAGGCATTGATAGATGTTGAACCATGACTGCACGAGTATCGGCTCAAGCGAACGCATCAGATACTTGTCGTACAGAGCGCTGACAGCGCCGAGCAACGCCGCCATAGCAACAAAAGCCACCCACCTGTCCGAAGCGAAATCTATGCCCTCACGTTTGCTGCTGTTGCTCAACATGAACACCGACACGATAGCTATTATGACACCGGTCCATTGGTAGCCGTTTAGCGACTCCCCGAATAGAAGCAAAGCGCCCAACAGCACTAATACCGGGCGTGTAGCCTGAATAGGTGAGACTATCGTTATCGGCAGATGCTTTATACCGATGTAGCCGCACAGCCACGAAGATAGTACGATTACGGCCTTAAGCAGCAGAAGCAAGTGGGTATGCAGCCCTGCCGAAGGCACATAAAGCGCCCCGCTTGTTATAATCCCTGCACGGGAAAGTATTATGAACGGAGAGAAAAGCAATGCCGAGAAGAGGGTGTTCAGGAACAGAACGGCAATGACCGAGTTCTCCTTTAGCGACACCTTCTTGAAGAAGTCGTAGCAGCCGAGAAGCGCTGCCGACATGAATGCAAGCAGAGCCCACATCATAGGAATATTTCGCTTGGATATTCAACACCTACGAGAGTGAGCGCCTCGCCCATGGCCGAGTCGCCGGCCTCGCTGCGTGCCTTGTTCTCTATTACAGCACGGAAACCGTCGATGTCCATCTTGCCGCGGCCTACAAGGAGCAACGTGCCTACGATAGCGCGCACCATATTGCGCAAGAAACGGTCGGCTTCAATCTCAAAGACCCACTCGTTGTCGCCCGCCTTTCTCCAGGCGGCATGAGTAACCTTGCAGTTGTTCGTCTTTACGTCGGTATGCAGTTTGCTGAAGCTCGTGAAGTCGGTATATTCATAAAGCAGTCCGGCAGCCCTGTTCATGGCATCGAAATCCGTGTCGGTCGTCACGCGGCAGGCATAACGTCGCAAGAAAGGCGATTTCGCTGTCACCACCCTGTAGCTGTACCTGCGTGACACTGCGTCGAAGCGGGCATGGGCGTCGTTCTTGACCATGCGTATCCCGCTTACCGCAATGTCGGGCGGCAGTATCTTGTTCAGCTTGTATACGAGCTGTGCGGTATCCGTATCTGCCGGCAGGTCGGCATGCGCCACCATGCAGGCAGCGTTTACGCCTGCGTCGGTACGGCCTGCGCCGGTCAATGGTACGGGGGCGCGGAGCAGTTTTGCCAGAGCCTCCTCCATGACCTGCTGCACGGTAACGGCATTGGGTTGCGCCTGCCAGCCATGATAGGCCGCTCCGTCATATGAGAAATATATGAAGTAACGCTGCGTCATAGCTCGTTCTTTAGCATAAGGATATGGCAGGCCATGAGAGCCGCAGTCTCTGTTCTCAGGCGTGAGCTGCCGAGGCTGACAGGCTTATACCCCGCTTCGATAGCCGTTTTCACCTCTTCGGGACTGAAGTCGCCCTCGGGGCCTATCAGTATCGTGGCATCTTCGCCCGCAGGGTGTATATCCTTAAGCGACAGTCTCTCGCCGTCATAGCAATGAGCTATATATTTCGCTCCGGGACGTTCTGCCGACACGAACTTCTTGAAGTCGGTCATCTCTTCGACATCAGGCTTGCGGTACTTCAGTGACTGCTTCATCGCCGACACTACAATGCGTTCCACACGTTCGCTCTTCACCACTTTACGTTCCGAAAAGCGGCAGTTAAGGAATGTAAGGGCGTCAAGCCCTACCTCAGTGGCCTTTTCGGCGAGCCACTCCATGCGGTCCATGTTCTTTGTGGGCGCTACGGCTATGTGTATATTGCCGTTCCATCCCTTTTTCATTTCAACGGCCTCTTTTATCTCGACATAACAATGCTTGCCGGCGATAGAACTTATCACCGACCTGTAAAGGTTTCCCTTGCCGTCCGTTATTTCAAGTTCGCTGCCGACAGAGAGGCGCAGCACACGAATCGCATGAGCGGCTTCCTCTTCGGACAGCTCCAGCGACTCGGTTATGTCAGGTACATAGAACAGTGCCATTATTTTTCGTTTTCTTTTGTGTCGTTCAATTCGGACAGCCTCGCCGCATGACGGGTGTCGAGCTCATTCTTAAGAGCCTGAGCAAGCTCGTAGTTCTCCTCTTTGATGGCATTCTCCATTACCGACAGCAGGGTTCTCTCGTCGGCAGCAGTAATGGGAATGGACATCGCTCCGTTATGTTCGTCGTGTACGCACATCCTGTTCAACAAATCATTGTCGATGTATATCGGAGCGCCGGCACGCAGAGCTATCGCCACAGCGTCGCTCGTGCGTGAGTCTATCACACGCACCTCGTCGCCCTGTCTGTAACGGAGCTGCGAGCAGAAGGTTCCGTCCTCTATCCTGTTTATGAAGATATGCTGCAGTTCAATGTCAAAAGCCGAAGCCAAATGACCGAAGAGGTCGTGAGTAAGAGGCCTTTCGGTCAATACGCCGCGCTTTTCGAACGCTATGGCCTGAGCTTCGGTAAAGCCGAGAGCGACAAGTATCTTGCGCATGCCGCCCTTTTCCTGCAAAATGAGTATATATGCACGGTTATCGGCGACCTTAGACATTATTTCGGCAACGACAAGTTCAATCATATTACGCCTTTTTCTCTTTGAATATTATTGCGAACAACACTGCAATCACGAGAGCATAGCCCGCAAAGATATACCATGCAGTGGGCCAGCCTTCGAATACCGTCTGGTTTGCTGTGAAGTGGTTCACTACCTCTTGCGCGGCTATTACGCCGATAGAGGCTCCGAGACCGTTAGTCATAAGCATGAAAAGGCCCTGAGCGCTTGAACGTAGGTTTTCGGACACCTCGTTGTCTACGAACAGAGAGCCTGAGATGTTGAAAAAGTCGAACGCCACGCCGTAGACCACCATTGAAAGCACGAAGAAGAAGACGCCGGGAATGCCTGGGTCGCCTATCGCGAAGAAACCGAAGCGGAATACCCATGCGAGCATGGCTATAAGCATGACCTTCTTTATGCCGAACTTGCTGAGGAAGAACGGAATAAGAAGAATGCAGAGCGTCTCGGACATCTGCGACAGGGATATAAGCATGTTCGTATGCTCTACAGCGAAAGTACCGGCATATTCGGGAATGTTGCCGAAACCGTTGATGAACGGGTTGGCATATCCGTTGGATATCTGCAAAGCGGCGCCGAGAAGCATAGAGAAGATAAAGAATGTCGCCATTCTCTTCTGCTTGAAGAGTTTGAACGCATCAAAGCCGAGAGCCGACACGAGCGACTTCTTTCCCCCTTCCTTGTTTACCGGGCAGTGCGGCAATGTCAATGAATAGATTGCGAGAACGCCGCCCCAGACAGCCGAAGCAAGGAACTGGTTGTAGTTGTCCTGAAAGCCTGTATAGTCTACAAGCAACATTGACACGATGAAACCTATTGTGCCGAACACACGTATAGGCGGGAAAGCCTTGACAGTGTCGAGGCCGGCCTTGTCCAACGCAGTGTAAGAGACCGAATTGGAGAGGGCCAATGTAGGCATGTAGAAAGCGACGCTCAGGGTATACGTCCAGAAGAGGTCGTTGAAAGCCACGTCGGCGCCCTTAGTCATTCCGATATAGCCTGTTATTCCCATGAACACCGCTGCCGTAGCATGACAGAAAGCCAGCATGCGCTGAGCCGGCACCCAACGGTCGGCTATGATGCCTATGATGGCAGGCATGAAGATTGACACGATGCCCTGCACCGAATAGAACCATCCGATGTTCGCTCCAAGGCCATAACCGCCGAGGTAACGGCCCATAGACGTCAGATATGCGCCCCAAATGGCGAACTGCAGAAAACTCAGGACTATAAGCCTGAACTTGACATTAGAATTTTGCATAATATTATATTTAGTTTATTTGTTGCTCTACTTGTAATGCAAAATTAAGAACTATTATTTAAACGGCAAACAATGTGATATGTTCACTCAGCTATCTCAGCACAATATCGGTGATTACCTGAGCCTTTACATGTTCGTTAAGCCTCCTTACCAACGACTTGCGGTTAAGCAACAGCTCCTGACGCAGCACCGACGAGGTCACCTTCACGAAAAGCACCTGGTTATGTATCTGAAGGCTTTTAGTATAGGAAGCTACCGCCGGGCCGAGCACCTGTGACCATGCGTTTATCAGGCGATACTCGTTGAGCGGAGTCTCAAGCCCCTCTTCACGGCACATCGCGCGTACAAGTTCCGCTATCGACTTCGTCTCTCCCCGCCTCATAAACTTCTCTCCTTTATGATTGCCGTTTCGCCTCGCTTTACCTCAAAAAGCTTGTACGCTCCGTCGATGCCGTCGAGAATGCCGTCGATGTGTTCGCGGTTTACGTCGGTTATGAATATCTGTCCGAATTCGTCGCCCGACACAAGGGCAATTATCTGCTCCACACGGTACGAGTCAAGCTTGTCGAATATGTCGTCAAGGAGCAACAAAGGCATCTCGCCGCCCTTACGGCGCAGGAAGTCGTACTGCGCAAGCTTTAGAGCGACCAAATAACTCTTGTTCTGCCCCTGCGAGCCCTCTTTCTTTATCGGGAAACCGTCGAGCGACATCACGAGGTCGTCCCGATGCACGCCCTTTGAAGTATAACCCATTCGGCGGTCATCGCCACGTGAAGCACGCAACAGCTCGCCCAGCCCGTTCTCGTCGAGATGCGAACGGTATCGCAACGCCACAGATTCGTTCTCCCCGACTATAGCGTTATGATATTCAGTGAATATCGGCACAAGCTCATTGATGAAAAGTGAACGGCGCTCGTGAATGCGTACAGCCTCTGCAGTCATCATATCCTCTATTAGAGAGAGCATTTCGCCGTCGGGCTCACGCTCCCCCCGCAAAATAATGTTACGTTGCTGCAGAGCCCTGTTGTATCGTATAAGCGCTGTCAGATACTCTTTGTCGTACTGTGATATAACCACGTCCATAAAGCGGCGGCGTTCCTCGCTGCCGCCCGCGATAAGCTCGTTGTCGGCTGGCGAGATCATGACAAGAGGCACGGAACCGATGTGGTCGGAGAGGCGTTCGTACGCCTTGCCGTTGCGGCGGAACTGCTTTTTGTCGCCTCGCTTCAAACCGCACGAAATCTCGTTTTCAATACCGCTGCCGCTCGTATATACGCCCTGTATCATAAAAAAAGGCTCGTCGTGCATGATGTTTGCGTTGTCCGACGGAGAGACCGCACTCTTGCAGAACGACAGGTAGTATATTGCATCGAGCAGGTTCGTCTTGCCCATCCCGTTGCTGCCTATGAAGCAGTTAATCTTTGGCGACAAAGATATGCTTACGTCGGGCAAGTTCCTGTAGTTAAGTATTGATATGCGATCGAGTATCACTGCTGTAATAATATTTTGTTCTGCGAAGATAGTGAAAACCAAGCATAATTATCGCAGGATTCAACAATTTTTCTTTGCAAAAAAAACGGCTAAAACACTTTTGACGCCGTTCGAACTTTTATATCATAAAAAAATCCTCTCCGAGTAGCTAAAAAATGTGATTATTGACACTTTTTTCGGAACTTTATTCTACTTTTGTAACTATTATTCCCTAAAAGTGTGTTTCGTTAATTAAATATAGCAGTTATGTCAAAAGTAAAGATACACGACAGAGAGTTCGTTGAGTCGATATCGCATGCGGCTATTGTTGCTGAGATAAAAAAGGTCGCGGCGAGAATCAATCAGGACTATGCAGGCAAAAGACCAATCCTTTTGGGCGTGCTTAACGGATGTTTCATGTTCGCGGCGGAGTTGATGAGAAACCTTGAGATAGAGTGCGAAATCTCTTTCGTTAAGCTCTCTTCTTATCAGGGAACAAACTCTACGGGCGTAATCCGTGAGGTTTTAGGGCTCTCCGAGTCGATAACGGGCCGTGACGTTATTGTCATTGAGGATATCGTAGATACGGGCTATACAATGCAGAATATGCTTGAGACTTTGGGTACCCGTGAGCCGGCATCTATACAGATAGCTTCGCTCTTCGTGAAGCCCGCGCGTCTTAAGGTGCCTATAGATGTAAAGTACGGTGTCTTTACAATTCCCGACAGGTTTATCGTCGGCTACGGCCTCGACTATGACGGCCTCGGCAGAAACTTGCCTAATATCTATGATGTTGTTGAGTAATTAATTTTTCAGATATGCTTAATGTGGTTATATTCGGTGCCCCCGGTAGCGGTAAGGGCACACAGAGCGAGAGAATAGTTGAAAAGTATGGCCTTGACCATATATCTACAGGAGATGTGCTTCGTGCGGAAATAGCGACAGGCAGCGAACTTGGCATGACCGCAAAGGCTCTTATCGACAACGGACAGCTTATCCCGGACAATCTAATGATTGAAATTCTTGCTGCGAAACTCGATAAGCTTACGGACAGCAAAGGCGTCATTTTCGACGGCTTCCCGAGAACAATAGCTCAGGCGGGAGCGTTGAAAGAGTTGCTGAACGAAAGAGGACAGGACGTGACGGCGATGATTGAGCTTGACGTTCCCGAAGAGGAACTCATGGTCCGTCTGCTCAAGCGCGGCGAAGAGTCAGGCCGTGCCGACGACAACGAAGAGACAATTAAGAAACGTCTTGTGGTGTACGCCAATCAGACGGCACCCTTGAAGGACTGGTACAAGAACGAAGGAAAGCATTGCTACATCAACGGCTCAGGCGAGCTGGACCGCATCTTTGCGGATATCGTGGCTGCTATCGATGCGAGAATCTGATACATTCTCGCCGCAATATAATGGAGTTGTCATCGGATGGTGGCAACTTCTGATATATAATAGTAAAAAGCTCTAATGATATATGGCTGAATCCAATTTCATTGATTATGTGAAAATCGTATGCCGTTCGGGAAGGGGCGGCAGAGGCATGGCACACCTGCACCGGGCGAAATATATTCCTAACGGCGGTCCTGACGGCGGCGACGGCGGCAAGGGCGGAGATATAATTCTTAGAGGAAACCGCAACTATTGGACATTGCTGCACCTTAAGTTTCAACGTCATATCTTCGCCGGCAACGGGCAGAACGGCGGCATAAACAAGAGTACGGGAGCAGACGGCGAAAGCAAGATTGTGGACGTTCCGTGCGGTACTGTCGCATACAATGCCGAAACGGGAGAATTTCTCTGTGATGTCATGGAGGACGGCCAGCTGGTTACGCTTCTCAAGGGCGGCCGCGGCGGCTTGGGCAATGTGCATTTCGCGACGCCTACACGTCAGGCCCCGCGTTTCGCGCAGCCCGGAGAACCTATGCGGGAGATGACTGTCACTTTGGAACTGAAATTGCTTGCCGATGTCGGCCTTGTCGGCTTCCCTAACGCGGGAAAGTCTACGCTTCTTTCAAGCGTCTCCGCTGCGAAACCGAAGATAGCCAACTATCCTTTCACTACTCTTGAGCCTAACCTCGGCATTGTCTCTTACCGTGACGGAAAATCGTTCGTTATGGCCGATATCCCGGGCATAATTGAGGGGGCGAGCCAAGGAAAAGGGCTGGGCCTGCGGTTCCTTCGTCATATCGAGCGTAACTCGTTGCTGCTGTTTATGGTGCCTGCAGAGGCTGACGATATAAAAAAAGAATATGAAGTGCTGTTGAATGAGCTTGCGACCTTCAACCCCGAAATGCTTGACAAACAACGTATTCTCGCTGTTACTAAGTGCGATCTCATAGACGAGGAACTGAAAGATATGCTTTCGGAAAACCTTCCCGAAGATGTTCCCTGCGTCTTTATATCGGCTGCTACCGGCGAGGGTATTCAGGATCTGAAGGACCTGCTCTGGAAAGAACTTAACAGCGAGGAGAACCGTCTTGCGGCTGTAAAAAGAGAAGAGCTTGTTCATCGCAATTATGACAAAGGCATGCTCGCTGCCGATTTTGCGGACTGGGAGCCTGACTTCGAAGACGATGCTGACTATGACGAGGACCTCAATTATGAGGAGTTTGATTTTGATATGGACGAAGAGTAATATATATAATATAAGGTATAATGCTGTCTTTGCATGAGTCTTGCGTGACTCGCGAAGGCAGCATTTTTTTTACTTCTGTTTGTCGCAAGGCTTGATTTTGCGGTTTTGGCATATAATTAACATTATTTAACCTTAAAAACGGTGGCTTTCGGGCTCTATGATCGCTGTTTTTGCCCTGAATGGGCTCTATTTTTCCTTTATATGCCTAAAAAAAGAGCAAATGCTTTTTTATTAGAAAAATAATTTTTACCTTTGCAGTCCAAAATGGACTATAGTGTTCTATGGTCTTTTGAATGAGAAAATATTTAAAACAATATAAATAATAATTAAAATTTTAACAAAATGCCTACAATTCAGCAATTAGTAAGAAAAGGCAGAGAGGTGATTGTAGAAAAGAGCAAGTCGCCTGCACTCGACAACTGTCCGCAGCGTCGTGGTGTGTGTGTACGTGTTTATACTACAACTCCTAAGAAACCTAACTCTGCAATGAGAAAAGTTGCTCGTGTACGCTTGACTAACCAGAAGGAGGTTAACTCTTACATTCCGGGTGAAGGTCATAACTTGCAGGAGCACTCAATCGTTTTGGTACGTGGTGGACGTGTAAAGGACCTTCCTGGTGTACGTTATCACATCGTTCGCGGTACTCTTGATACGGCTGGTGTTGCTAACCGCACACAGCGTCGTTCAAAGTACGGTGCAAAGCGTCCCAAAGCTAAGAAGTAATTCTCGGTGAGAAAAGCGGCAGCAGAGTGATTCCGGCTTTGACAGGGATACGGCTCTATTAACTATTTTTTTTATAACTAGTTTTGGTTTTTGGAGGTTATAAAGGTTGAGTAAATGCCTCGGTGGAGGCGTTGAAGAATTAGAATAACACAACCAAACAAAACATCAATTTCGTAAAAGAAAATGAGAAAAGCAAAACCAAAAAAGCGTGTGGTCCTTCCGGATCCCGTTTTCGGCGATCAGATGGTTTCTAAGTTCGTTAACCACCTGATGTATGACGGAAAGAAAAACGTATCATACACAATTTTCTATGGCGCTCTTGAACTTGTAGCCAACAAGATGAAGAGCGAGGATAAAACTCCGCTTGAGATTTGGAAACAGGCTTTGGAGAATATCACTCCGAAGGTAGAGGTTAAATCTCGTCGTATCGGCGGCGCTACATTCCAGGTTCCTACTGAAATCCGTGCAGACCGTAAAGAGTCTATCTCAATGAAGAACATGATTCTGTTCGCTCGCAAGCGTGGCGGCAAGTCAATGTCAGAGAAACTCTGCGCTGAGATTATGGACGCGTTCAACAACCAGGGCGGTGCCTTCAAACGTAAGGAGGATATGCACCGTATGGCTGAGGCTAACCGTGCTTTCGCACATTTCCGTTTCTAATCTGAAAACAGTTTACTAAGATGGCAAACGAATTACAATTTACCCGTAATATCGGTATTAGCGCTCACATCGATGCCGGTAAGACTACAACATCGGAGCGTATATTGTTCTACACCGGTCTTTCTCACAAAATCGGTGAGGTGCATGACGGTGCTGCTACAATGGACTGGATGGAGCAGGAGCAGGAGCGTGGTATTACAATTACCTCTGCCGCTACAACTACATTCTGGAACTGGAAAGGTACACAGTACAAGTTCAACTTGATTGACACTCCGGGACACGTTGACTTTACCGCTGAGGTAGAGCGTTCATTGCGTGTTCTTGACGGCGCTATCGCAGCGTTCTGCGCAGTAGGCGGCGTTGAGCCTCAGTCAGAGACTGTATGGCGTCAGGCTGACAAGTACAACGTGCCTCGTATCGCATACGTAAACAAGATGGACCGTTCAGGTGCGGACTACTTCTCTGTAATGCGTCAGATGAAGGAGATTCTCGGCGCGAATCCATGTCCTGTAACAATTCCTATCGGCTCTGAGGAGAAGTTCCTCGGCGTTGTGGACCTTATCAGGATGAAGGCTCTCGTTTACAGAGACGGAGCTTTGGATTATACTGTTGAGGAAATCCCCGCTGACCTCGTAGACGAGGCTAACCAGTGGAGAGAGCATCTTCTTGAGAAGGCTGCCGACTTTGATGAGGAGTTGATGATGAAGGTTCTTGAGGAGCCCGAGTCAATCACTGAAGAGGAGCTTATCGCGGCTATCCGCAAGGGTACTCTCGCAATGGAGATTACTCCTATGACTTGCGGTTCTTCATTCAAGAACAAGGGCGTTCAGCCTCTCCTTGACTTCGTGTGCGCATTCTTGCCTTCTCCGCTTGATACTCCCGCAGTTGAGGGTATCAACCCCAAGACGGACGAGAGCGAGAGCCGTACTCCGTCGGAGGATGACAAGACATCAGCTCTTGTGTTCAAGATCGCTACAAACCCGTTCGTGGGCCGTTTGATTTATGTTCGTGTCTACTCTGGTAAGCTTGAGTCAGGCTCATACATCTACGATACACGTTCAGGCCGCAAGGAGCGTATCTCTCGTATGTTCCAGATGCACTCGAACAAGCAGAATCCTGTCGAGGTACTCAGCGCCGGCGATATCGGCGCCGTTATCGGCCTTAAGGACGTCCGTACAGGTGACACTCTCTGCGCGGAGGACGCTCCTATCATCCTTGAGTCAATGTCATTCCCCGATCCTGTGATCTCTATCGCCGTTGAGCCTAAGACACAGAAGGACCTTGACAAGCTCGCTAACGGCCTTGCTAAGCTCGCTGAGGAGGATCCTACATTTACCGTAAGAACGGACGAGCAGTCTGGTCAGACAATTATCTCTGGTATGGGTGAGCTTCACCTTGAGATTATTATCGACCGTCTGAAGCGTGAGTTCAGCGTTGAGTGTAATCAGGGCCGTCCGCAGGTTAGCTACAAAGAGGCTATTACCAATACCGTTCAGGTTGATGAGACTTACAAGAAGCAGACCGGCGGTAAGGGTAAGTATGCTAAGATTCTCGTTGCTGTAGGTCCCGCTGACGAAGACTTCAAGGAGGGCAACCTTCAGTTCGTTAATGAGGTTAAGGGCGGTAACGTGCCTAAGGAGTTTATTCCTTCAGTACAGAAGGGCTTCCAGACAGCTATCAAGGCTGGTGTCCTTGCAGGATACCCGATGGAATCTTTGAAGGTGACTCTTCTCGATGGTGGCTATCACCCTGTAGACTCTGACCAGTTGTCGTTCGAGGTGTGCGCTATCCAGGCATACAAGAATGCGTGTCAGAAGGCTAATCCCGTTCTTCTTGAGCCGGTGATGAAGCTTGAGGTTGTAACGCCTGAGGAGAGCATGGGTGATGTAATCGCTGACTTGAACAAGCGCCGCGGTCAGGTTGAGGGCTTCGAAACAAGCCGTACAGGTGCCCGCATCGTAAAGGCAATGGTGCCTCTGGCCGAGATGTTCGGTTACGTGACATCGTTGCGTACCATCACTTCAGGTCGTGCTACGTCTTCAATGACATACGATCACCACGAGCAGGTGAGCGCATCTCTTACAAAGCAGATTCTTGAGGAACTTCAGAAGTAAATAAGGCCGGCCGGTTAGCGAATGACTCTTAATCGGCCGGCAATTATGAATTTTATAAAAACTATTTAAGACAATGAGTCAAAAAATTAGAATCAAACTTAAATCTTACGATCACAACTTGGTAGACAAGTCAGCAGAGAAGATTGTAAAGACAGTGAAGGCTACAGGCGCTATTGTCAGCGGTCCTATTCCATTGCCTACACACAAACGTATTTTCACAGTGAACCGTTCTACTTTCGTGAACAAGAAGTCACGTGAGCAGTTCCAGCTCTCTTCTTACAAGAGACTCATCGACATCTACAGCTCTACAGCGAAGACTGTTGATGCTCTTATGAAGCTTGAGTTGCCTTCAGGTGTTGAAGTTGAGATTAAGGTGTAATTTTAATGTTGTTTACTAATTTTTTAAATTAAACTGAAATGCCAGGATTATTAGGAAAAAAAATCGGAATGATGTCCGTTTTCAGTGCCGATGGCAAGAATGTTCCATGCACTGTTATCGAAGCAGGTCCTTGCGCAGTTACACAGGTGAAGACAAT
>JAZNPP010000042.1:0-49163 GCA_045589695.1 Bacteroidaceae bacterium | reverse complement strand
TGCTCGTGAATTGCCGCAGGCAATATAACTCGTCCGTCGTCAGCTTGCCGTTTCAAGCCTTTCTGCCGTTCGCAGGGCGCTGCGGAACTCGCTTCGTGCGGCTATGCAATGTAAATTATACCCGCACTGCGCTCATACAGTCCTCGCGCAATGGCCTGCATCCGGCAGGGCTTTACACTCTCTCACTTACAGTGCCGGTTCTATTTTGAAAATTACTTCTGCTGTACCGCCGGCAATGGTAATGCTAAAATCTCTAATGTGCAACAATGAAACAATAAACTAGATGAATTCGCTGTTTTCAGTTTTATGGTCTGCATCCGGCAGGGCTTTACACTCTCTCATTTACAGTGCCGATTTGTTTTGAAAATTACTTCTGCTGTCGTTTATTCCATTGCACGAGTATTTTCCGAACAATACCGTCACCGTTAAAAACAGAGTGAGGCTCCGTTGTTTCTCAGGGAAAAGGCGAGGACTGCGGTAGAATATAACGGCGAGCGTTCGCCTTTTTTAGTTTTGGGGCAATGGGGTTTGTAGACTGAAAGAAGGCTAAGGTTATTAAGAATAAACAGACATCGGAGAGCTTTTGCTCTCCGATGTCGTTATTTACTGAGTTGATGTTAAACTCTCAACCCTAAACTCTAAACCCTCAACTCTCAACTTTCATCGTTCCCCGTTAATCGTTAAACGCAAAACTCGCCGGTAACAAAACTTTGTTTTACCATCTATTGTTATTCCTTCATATTGTAGAATTAAAACCATTATAACTATGTCCACAATGACAAAAAGCGTAAAACTTGGAGTAGCGACGCTCGCTATCATGAACGTGACAGCGGTAGTATCGTTGCGAGGACTCCCCGCAGAGGCTGAGTACGGCATTAGCTCGGCATTCTATTATCTGTTCGCAGCCTTAGTGTTCCTTATCCCCACGTCGTTCGTAGCTGCCGAACTTGCTGCAATGTTTCAGGACAAGCAGGGCGGCGTGTTCCGTTGGGTAGGCGAGGCTTTCGGCAAGAAGATAGGCTTCCTTGCCATTTGGCTGCAGTGGGTTGAGAGTACCATTTGGTACCCTACCGTACTGACGTTCGGCGCCGTGTCGCTCGCCTTCATAGGCATGAACGATACAGCCGACATGAATCTTGCTTCGAACAAATTCTACACCCTCGCAGCAGTTCTTATCATCTATTGGGCGGCGACGTTCATCTCGCTCAAAGGATTAGGCTGGGTAAGCAAGGTTGCCAAGATTGGCGGACTTATAGGCACCATTATCCCCGCCGCTCTGCTTGTGGTGCTTGCGATAGTATACCTTGCCAGCGGCGGCAAGTCACAGATGGACTTCGGCGGCGATTTCTTCCCCGATATCACCAAACTCGACAACCTTGTTCTTGCGTCGGGAATATTCCTCTTCTACGCAGGAATGGAGATGACAGGCATTCATGTAAAAGACATGGACAACCCAAGCAAAAGCTACCCTAAGGCTGTTTTCATGGGCGCTATAATCACGGTACTCATATTCATATTAGGCACGTTCGCGCTTGGCATCATCATACCGCAGAAAGATATAAACCTCACGCAGAGCCTCTTGGTCGGCTTCGACAACTATTTCAAGTACATACACATGTCGTGGATGTCGCCGGTAATCGCCGTCGCTCTCGCCTTCGGCGTGCTTGCAGGCGTGCTTACCTGGGTATCGGGCCCGTCTAAAGGTATCTTTGCAGTGGGCAAGGCAGGCTATCTGCCGCCTTTCATGCAGAAGAGCAACAAGATTGGCGTGCAGAAGAACATCCTGCTCATTCAGGGCGGCATAGTCACCGTGCTGAGCCTGCTGTTCGTCGTCATGCCGTCGGTACAGAGTTTCTATCAGATTCTCTCTCAGCTGACCGTGCTGCTGTACCTTATAATGTACCTGCTTATGTTCGCAGCGGCGATATATCTGCGTTACAACATGAAAGACGCCGAGCGTCCTTTCCGTTTGGGCAAGCGAGGCAACGGAGTCATGTGGATAGTAAGCGGCGTAGGCTTCTTGGGCAGCCTCCTTGCCTTTGTACTCAGCTTCATTCCGCCTGCACAGATTGCAGTGGGCAGCGATACCGTCTGGTACGCCGTGCTGTTTATCGGATGCATAATAGTTGTCGGAGCCCCGTTCGTGATATATGCGATGCGCAAACCGAGCTGGATAGACAAAAGCACGCAGTTCGAGCCCTTCCATTGGGAAAAGTAAAAATCAAAGATTTTTACTTTCGACAATGCGAGCAGTGATAGGTCGCAGGCAGCATGGACAATGTTCATGCCCTGCGGGTCACGATAAGCGAGCATTGTCAAAAGTATTGATTAACGTGGAAAGTGGAGCGATTAAAGCGAAGCTTCGACGGCGTGAGCAGCATCTCGTCAAGCGTGGCATCGCCGAAAGTGATGCCGCTTGGGTTGCGGTAGCGAATGCCGCCAACAGATTAACGAGGAGCGATTTCACCTTTCACCTTTCAGTTTTCACTTTGCCATAGTCACCTTAGCTCACAAAAATCACACTCCTAAGTTGCGAAATGCAACTTAGGAGTGTGATTTCGTTACTCGTTAATCTTTAATCGTTAAACGTTAATCATTATATTTTATTTTTAATGAATTTCTAATAAAAATGTTACATTTTCCGTATATTCGCAATAAAGAAAATCGCTATGAAACAGAAAATCACAACTATAACAGCAGCCTTTCTGCTTGCGGCTTCCGTTGCCGCGCAAACGGCAACCGACTACGTTTCGTTGGTAAACCCGCTCATAGGCACGGACTACAAAGGCAACACATACCCCGGAGCGCAGGCTCCGTTCGGCATGGTGCAGCTGAGCCCCGACAACGGACTGCCGGGCTGGGACAGGATAGCGGGGTACTTCTACCCCGACAGCACTATAGCCGGGTTCAGCCACACTCACCTTTCGGGAACGGGCGCCGGTGACCTTTACGATATCAGCTTCCTGCCCGTCACCTACCCGCTGAGAACGGCGGCACCGCCGCTCGGCACACACTCCATGTTCAGCCACGACAGCGAAGAGTGCGAGGCCGGATACTACAAAGTACACCTCAGCAGCTACGGCATAACCGTTGAACTTACCGCTACCGAGCGCTGCGGCATTCAGCGGTACACCTACCCCGACGACACGGCTATAGTTATGCTTGACCTCGCCAAGTCCATGAACTGGGACAGCACTGTAGACTGCGGCATTACGCTCGCGGACAGCTTCACTATTGAGGGATACCGCTTTTCGGACGGTTGGGCAAGAGACCAGCAGGTGTTCTTCCGCACACGCTTCTCGCGCCCGATAACGTCGTTCGCATGCGACAGCGCCGACATTCATTGCGGAACAGGCATTAAAAAAGTGCCGGGAACGGCCTGCATAACCTTCGCTAATGACAGCTGCCGCAGGCTGACTGTCGTCACCGCCCTTTCGGGGACCGGTCCTGAGGGCGCCAGAAAAAACCTTGACGCCGAGGCTCCGCACGACAATTTCGACCGCTACCGTGCCGGCACGCGCGAGACGTGGAACAGGCATCTTGCGCGCATCGACGTTAAAGGCGGCACCGACGAGCAGCGCACATGCTTTTACACGACACTATACCATTGCATGCTCGCCCCGACGATATATTGCGACATTGACGGCACGTACCGTGGCGCCGACGGCAGGAACCATACCGCCGACGGATGGCGTAACTACTCCACCTTTTCGTTGTGGGACACCTTCAGAACAGCGCACCCTCTATACACGCTCATTGCGCCCGAAAGGGTCGATGACTTCGTAAACTCTTTCATAGCCTTCCACGACCAGCACGGCAGGCTGCCCGTATGGAACATGTGGGGCAGCGAGACCGACATGATGATAGGCTACCACTCCGTTCCTGTCATCGCCGACGCATGGCTGAAAGGATTCAGAGGCTTTGACGCCGAAAAGGCCCTCGCGGCATGCGTGGCTACAGCCGACAACGACAGCTACCGAGGCATAGGACTTTACAAAGAGCTGGGCTTTGTGCCCTACGATGTCGAAGACCCCTACAACAGCGATAACTGGGCGATGTCGAGAAGCCTTGAGTATGCCTTTGACGACTACTGCATAGCCCGCATGGCAGAGGATATGGGACACGACAGCATAGCAGAGACGTTTTACCGCCGCAGCGGGAACTGGCGCAACCAATATAACCCCGCCACGACATTCATGCAGCCCCGCGACAGCCGGGGCGAGTTCCAGCCGCTGTTCAGTCCCGACGAATACACGCCGCATATATGCGAAAGCAACGCATGGCACTACATGTGGAGCGTGCAGCACGATATCGACGGGTTGATAAATCTGATGGGCAGGGATAGATTTGCCGAGAAACTTGACAGCATGTTCACGTACAGCCCCGCCGAGAACGCCGAACTGCCGATATTCAGTACCGGCATGATCGGGCAGTACGCCCACGGCAACGAGCCGAGCCACCACGTGGCATATCTGTTCAACCGCATAGGCGAGCCCGAAAAGACCCGACGTTACGTGTCGCGGATAATGCGTGAGCTGTACCGGAACACCCCCGACGGACTTTGCGGCAACGAAGACTGCGGGCAGATGTCGGCGTGGTACGTGATGTCGGCGTTAGGATTCTACCCGGTAAACCCCGTCGGCGGGGAATACGAGTTGGGCACGCCGCTGTTCCCCGAGGCACGTCTGCAATTGCCCGGCGGCAAGAGCTTCACTATAAAGAGCGAAGGAGGAGGCATATATTATAATAATGTGTCGCTAAACGGCAAACGGATAAAAGGCACTGCGATAACGCATAAGGATATTGCCGAAGGAGGGGTGATAATGTTTAATCGCTAATCTGTTGGCGGCATTCGCTATCGCAACCCAAGCGGTGCCACTTTGCGGCACTGCGCTTGACGAGATGCTGCTCATGCCGTTGAAGCTTCGCTTTAATCGCTAATCGCTATATCAATGCGTTTCGCCGCCTTCGACCTTGTAGCCGTTAGGATAGACAAGCAGAACGCTCGTATTAGGATAGTCACGCTGCAACTGCACGAAGATATGGTCGTGTGACGGACGGAAAGATATTGAGCCGCGGCGGGCGCTGACAATGACAAGAAGATGGTCCTCTTTTATTATCTTAGAAAGACGTTTGAGGTCATTGCCGCCGTCGGTGTCGAAGAAATGAGCCTCGACAGGGTCGCACTTGGCAAGCAGTTCCTTTATACGGACGAACGTGTCGGGGTGTCCGTGATACATTATCTCACAGCCGAGACCTGCCGCCATGCGTGCGGTCTCCTCGACCCAATAAGGGAAGCCCGCCTCATATTCGGCCTTAGCCGGGAATGTGATATGCATCATGCGGACGGTATTCAACGGAATGTTCATGCGCGCCATTACAACCTGGCAGTCGAGGGCGTTAAGCACCTCGGGCAGCACATTGCCGAGGAAGGTGTCGTTAGCGGTCTCCTTTTTGTGGAAGCCTACGATAAGCTCACGGTAATCGTTCTCCTTCACTTCGTGAATTATACCGTGCGCGAGGTTTGTCGTGAGACGCATCTTGGTGAGCAACGGCACATTGACCGACGCTGCGATGCCGGCAGCCTTGTCGAGCAGTTTGGAAGCCCCCGACTGAAGTTTCTTGTCCTCGTCAAGCACAACCGTTATCGCCGAAAGAGGTATTGTACTGTTCTCCTTGCGTATGAGCAGGGCAAGGTCCATGAGTTTGTCCACCATATTAGGGTTGGCAAGGGCAATAAGAGTTTTCTTGGACGATACGCCTGCCGGTTTGTTGAGAGCGGCGCCCGACACGACAAGCTTGCGCGACGCCCGGTCCGACATGACAGAACTTACTATACATGTCACAAGAATGAGAAGAATAGTGCCGTTGAGGACATCATCATTGAGCAGACGCGAACCGTCGGGGAGTATTATGCCATGCCCCACGAACGCCGCCGCAAGAGTAGCCGCCGCCTGCGAGGTACTGAGGCCGAACATCAGCTTCTGTTCGTCCCACGACATGCGGTAACGCTTCGCCACAAGGAACGATGCCAGCCACTTGCCCAAAAGAGCTGTAGATATCATCACCGCAGCTACAAGCAGAGAGCCGTTGCCGTTGAAAAGCACACGGACGTCAATAAGCATTCCCACCCCTATTAGGAAATAGGGAATGAATATCGCATTGCCCACGAAGTCGATACGACGCATCAAGGGCGAAGAGTGCGGTATAAGGCGGTTAAGCACAAGACCGGTGATAAAAGCTCCGAGAATTCCCTCCATGCCGGCAAGTTCCATAAGGCCCGCTCCGAGGAAGAGCATCACCATTACGAAGATATACTGAATTACGCTGTCGTTGTATGTGCGGAAGAACTTCCGCGCGATGCGGGGGAAGACAAAAATTATCACAGCCGCAATGGCGATGAGCTTTAGAAGCATGAAGAGGACAAACCAGATGTCGGCCTCTCCCGTAAACGTGCCGGCGACGACGGCAAGGACAAAAAGCGTAAGAGTGTCGGTGATTATCGTGCCGCCGACGACAAAATTCACACAGCGCAGACGCGAAAGACCGTGGCGCGCCACAATGGGATAGGATATCAGCGTGTACGACGCATACATGCTTGCGAGAAGCAACGACGCAATGAGGCTGTACTCGAGTATATACAGGTTGGCAACCATGCCCAGCACGACAGGAATGGCAAAGACCGCAAGACCCATAAGCAGGGCGCCGCCCTTTGCCTGCTTCATCTCCTGCATGTTTATCTCAAGGCTGGCAAGGAACATTATATAGTAAAGGCCAACCTTGCCGAAAAGCTCGAAGCTGCTGTCACGTTCTAAGATGTTCAGGCCGTTAGGGCCTACGAGAAGGCCCGCCAATATCATGCCGATGATATGAGGCATACGCAGCTTGTTGAACAGCAGCGGAGCGAACAGGACAATAGAGAGCACGCCCAAGAATATCCAGGTAGGCTCCGTCACGGGGAACAAAGAACTGAAATTCATAAGGATTACTCTCTATTGCACTTGAACGACATCTGTTTTTACCTAATTTTACCAAGCGTACGCTACGCCAAGAGTGAACAGTTCCTTAAACTGCCAGTACTTCCAGTTTTCATGACAAGCGACACTGTCGTCGAAACGAGTATGCAACATCAAGGACGCTGTAAAATACTTGCTGAGAGCGACATTGAACTTCGCCTCCCACTGGAAGAAAACACGGTGGTAGTCGGTGTAGTACTCTAAACGTGAATATACATCGAGGAACGATGTCAGCTTGTATGTCGGGATTGTAACCACAAGCTGGGTACCGAAGTCCTGTTTGAAGTGGCCCTTTTCGATACCGTAAGCGGCTGTAAGCTCGTCGTGATATACGTAGCGGCAGTTATAACCGGAGAAAGGAGCGAGATAAATCTCCATCTTGAAATTTCCGATGTTGGGCTTATAGTTCAGACCGATTGAGGCATTGGCGTCAAGCGGAGAGATAAAAGCCGAAACCAGACTGTTGTCACCGCTATAAAAAGGCAATGACTGCGTTTCCGCCTTTACTTTAGCCGCAATATCGAGCGACTTCACTACCCTGTAACCGAACGTTGATTCAAGACGCAACTTGTCCGTATTTGTTCTGACGCCTAACTTGTTATCCGCTTCATAGGTGGCGAAACCGAGGTCAAAATCAAAGTGGTTTGTCCAGCTTAAACGGTCCTGGTTGTCATAGTTGAGGTCGAGATCAACCGTAGCGAGCATTGAAAAATAGTTCTTTTCACCTCCCTGATACCAGTTGTCGGAGATAAAGCTCTGTGAAAAAGTAAGCGAAGTGCGGCCGCCGAACTTCCAATAGTTAGGCTTAACGACAGTAGTTTTCATGCCGCCTGCGACATCTTCGGGCATCTTCGCCTTTGCTATTTCAATGTCGAGCGCCGATATTTCGGGACGGTAGGCGACTACGGATTTTTCGCTTCTCAGCTCACCCTCGGTCATCGCCACATGCTCGGGAGCCTCTTTGTAGAAATTGAGCATAAGACCGTCGATAACGTCGGAACGCTTGTCGTCCATTGCGAGAAGATCGCTTTCCTCTCTTGCGCTGCCGTCACCGAAGGCATGGCCGATTACCGACGAATAGAGTACCGGAGAGGTGAACACCTTCGCATATACATGGTTGGTTTTCTCTTCGTCATAATCGGAAGATACATTTTGCCATTTATTTACTATCTCGTCGATTTTCATGTTATAGTAGTCCATAACCTCCTGATTGCTCTGAGCTTTCACGTTCAAAGCGACGAAAGAAATAAACAACAGCGACAATAATTTTGTTTTCATAGTATTCTGTTTTGTTAAATATTTTTTGCGAAGATAATATTTTTCGGACATAATTATAAAAATATCCTAAATTTAATGCCAAAAAAGTCCTTAAACATCATTTTAGCGACCAGGGGAAAGAAAATTACAGTAAATTTCACTATCTTTGCGCTTTGTGCGGAATTTACGCATCACGACGCTTAGACAATCAAGACAGAGTATAACAAAAAACGACATAAAAAGAGATGGACAAGAAAAGCATTATCGGATATATTCTGATAGGTATTGTACTTATCGGATATTTCAGCCTGAACCAGCCAAGCCCCGAAGACCTCGCGGCGCAGAAGCACCGTCAGGACTCCATTGAGATGATGGAGCGCATAATGGAGCTGGAACAGGAAAAAGCCGAAGAGAAAAAGCTCGCCGAAATTGAAAGACAGAAGAACGACTCCACAGACCTCTTCTTCAACGTGCTTAACGGAAAAGAGGAAAACGTGGTATTGTCGAACGACAAGGTAAACGTAAACATTTCATCATTAGGAAGCCGCGTGACACAGGTATCGCTCAAGGACTACAAGGACCAGAAGGGCAATGACATTGTTCTGTTCAGCGGCAGCGACAAGCTGAACGGCAGCGACAACATTCCGGGCGACAACGTGATGAACTTCACGTTCGAGAGCAAGCAGGGTTACAAGAACATCAACAGCGAATCGCTCTACTCTACCCCCATAGAACAGACCGACAGCTCCGTTATCATGCGTCTTGCGTTCGGCAATGACAGATACATCGACTTCAAATATCTGTTGCGCCATGACAGTTACATGCTCGACCTATTCATCGAAACGCACGACATGGACGAGATTCTCAGCTCCAAGAAGGATATTGAGATTGACTGGCAGCAGCTCATACGCCAACAGGAGCCGGGCTACGACTTCGAGCAGCGTTACACAAGCCTTACATACAAGCCGGTCGATGACGGGTCGGACTACCTCAACGAGATGAAGGACGACAGCGAGAAACTCAAAGAGCCGATAAGCTGGCTCGCGTACAAGAATCAGTTCTTCTCATGCATAATGATCGCAGGCGAGCAGTTCAACAATGTAAGCCTCGATTCCAAAGTGATTGAGAAGGGACAGGGTATCCTCAAAGAGTGTTCGGCGACCATGACCGCTCCGTTCGACCCCACAGGCAAAAAAGCGACAGCGTTGCAGTTCTACTTCGGCCCCAACAAGTTCAGCACACTGCGCGAAAGCAGTGAAATGGCTCTTAACCAGGGCGAAGACCTTGAACTCGAAGAGCTTATATATTTCGGATGGCCTATCGTACGCTGGATAAACCGCTATTTTATAATGTATCTCTTCGACGGCCTTTCAAGCCTCGGACTGAACATGGGCATCGTACTTATACTGCTCACATTGATTGTAAAGGCCATTGTATATCCTTTCACAAAGAAATCTTACGTCTCTTCGGCTAAGATGCGCGCCTTGAAGCCCTATGTCGATGAGATAAACAATAAATACCCAAAACAGGAGGACGCCCTCAAGAAGCAGCAGGAGACAATGACGCTCTATAACAAGTACGGCGCAAGTCCTATGGGCGGTTGCCTTCCTATGCTCATTCAGATGCCGGTATTCATTGCGCTGTTCAACTTTGTGCCTAATGCCATTGAACTGCGTCAGCAGAGCTTCCTGTGGGCTCATGACCTTTCGGCATACGATGCTATCATCAGCTGGGAGAAGCCCATCTGGCTGCTTGGCGACCATATAAGCCTCTTCTGTCTGCTGTTCTGCGTGACACAGATACTGAATACCTACTACACAAGCAAGATGCAGCCCTCAATGGGCGGCAGCCCCGAAATGGAGCAGCAGCAGAAGATTATGCGCTGGATGATGTATCTGATGCCGGTAATGTTTTTCTTCATATTCAATGACTACTCGGCAGGCTTGAACTTCTACTACTTCGTATCGACATTGATGAGCGTGGGTATCTTCGTCTACCTAAGAAAAGCCGTCAAGGAAGAAGAGCTGCTTAAGAAGATGGAAGCGTATGCCGAAAGCAACAAGAACAACCCGAAGAAGCAGTCGAACATGATGGAGCGTCTTGAGGCTCTGCAGGAGCAGCAGAGAAAGCTTCTCGAAGAGCAGGAGAGAATTAAGAAAGGGAGAAACGCTAAAAAGAACAAATAATGGGATTATTCAATTTTTTCAAGAAAAAGGAGAAAACTGACCGTGTCGGCGGCATGGAAGACTTCATGACCCTGATACGAGTATATTACCAGTCGGTAATAGCCGCTAATGTAGGCATAACCAACATAGGCATGCTGCCCGACCTCGCCACATTCAAACGTACGCTTAAGGTTCCTACGCAGAACAACAAACTGGGCGTTGCCGAACGCAGCCGCTGCAAGAAGATGCTTGAGCAGATATACAATCTCGACGAGATGTTCTTCAAGGAGATTGACCAGTCGATAAAGAAGAACTGCAAGAAGATGCAGGACGTACAGCCCTACCTCTTCGCATTCCAGGGTTTCAACAATGACCTCATGATGCTTGTAGGCAACCTCATGAAGTGGAAGTTCCGTGTTCCGGGATTCATGCACAAGATGCTGCATGCGATGACCGAGCAGGTAATCAACGACATCATGACCAAGAATAACTGGAAAGATGAGGCTACGTTCCGTACCGTGTATTCAGTACGCCACTACCGAGAGAAGCTCGGATACTCACAGCAGTGGATGACCGAATTCGTGTTCAAGGTTGTGACTCTCGCCAAGAAAGAGCCGCGCCCGCAAGCGGAGGAACTGGACAAAAAGTAAATGGCAGGGGTGTGTAAATATTTTGCACGCCCCTTAATATTAACGCAATGCTTACATTCAGACCTATAACCATAGAAGCGGCCGAGGAGCTGCTCACTTTCGTCCGGCCCGAAAAGACACGCTCGTGCGACTACACTCCGGGCAACCTCATAATGTGGGCGAAGTTCATGGACTACCGCTACGCAATTAAGAATGACACGCTATTCATCGCATGCAAGTCGCAGCACGACATGGAGAGCCATGCGTTCCTGCCGCCGATAGGAAAAATGAACTTCGAGGAGTCCGTTCCGTTGTTGCGTGAACATTGCGGCAGCACAGGCTTGCCGCTGCGTTTTACCGCCGTTCCCGAAGAGTTCGTAAGCGAGCTGCAGGCTGTACTGCCGGGCTACAGATGCGAAGAGCTTGAAAACTGGAGCGACTATGTTTATGACATAAGCAAACTGGCTACGCTGCAAGGCAAAGCGTTGAACAAGAAACGTAACAGATACAACAAGTTCATTGCCGAACAGAACGAATACAGCTATAACAGAGCGAGCGGCGAGGACATAAAGGATATTCTGAAGTTCCTTGCCGACAATAGAGAATGCCAGCACCAGAGAGCCGACAACATGCGTTGCTACGAACATTGGCAATGCTTGGCGACGGTAAGGAACCTTGCCGTATATGAACAGCATGCGGCTGTACTGAGAGTCAAAGGAGAGATTGCCGCATTCACTCTTGGCGAAGTGTTCGGCGACACCCTGTTCGTACACATAGAAAAGGCGAACCGCGATATTGCCGGCGCAAGCGAAGCCATTAACAGAATGTTTACGGAGGACATGCTCAGCGGATACCCCCAACTAAGGTACGCCAACAGGGAAGAGGACCTCGGCGACCCGGGACTGAGACAGGTCAAAAGAGCGTACAACCCTGTAATGATGATAAACCGCTACGAAATGTATGCTGAATAAACGGATTTTTAATATCTTCGTAACGGTAAATCACGTAATTCAAACTTGTAACTATGAAAAAGAGTATTTTATCCACGTTGCTGTTAGCGATTCTGACGATACTTAACGTTCAGGCCGGCAGCAGATTCGTCACCGCGACCGTTTCCAACGGAAATTTCTCGAACAACACCGTATGGTACACTATACAGATTGCCGACAACGGCTATGTTGTAGGCAATAACGGAAGCGGCAGTCACATCGCTCTTGACAATGTCATAAGCGACATAACAGACGACAGCCAGCTATGGGCGTTCACAGGCGACGACGCCAACGGCTACAAACTGTATAATAAAGAGGCCGGAGCCGGAAAAGTGCTTGCCGCGCCGACATCGATGTCGGGCGTGACAGGCAGCGCCTCCTACCCCATTCTTGTAAATGCGAATGCCGTGCCGAGCGGTTACACCGACACATGGATGTTCGCGACATCGGCTGACCTCGGCGGCAAAAGCACCCACTGCTACATGTACGAGAGAGGGTTTGAAAGCAACAAAGTGAACAACCGTGACGGCAAGCTGGCATTCTGGAACGAGGGTGCCGACGCAGGCTCTACGCTCAACATCAGGCTCGCTTCGGCAGCTGATTACGCAATCAACGTTTCGCAAGGCAGCTGGAGCGACTATAACAGCGGAAAGACATGGGCCGCCACATGGACCTCTACAACGGCGCCGAAAGTAATTCTCGCACAGCGGGACAAGAAGTGCAACATGGCAGCATACAACAACACAAGCGACATCCAGTTGTTCACATGCCTCAAGGACGCTGCGGTAAACGGCGTATATTCAAGCGTATATACTATTTCGGCCGAAGAGGGCTATGTTATAACAGGGTACAGGTTCAAATTTACAAGTTCAGGCAGCAGCGACGTCACCGTAACGCCTGACGGAGAGGCTGGCATCACGGCAAACTCTTCGACATGGCGACAGGTGAGCGTAAGCGGCAAAGAGGAGCGGACGCTCTCTTTCACGGTTTCGGCTGGCAGTGGCATGTTCGCCAACACGAGCGAGTTCTACGTTACCGTCGAACGCTCAAAGAGCGTCACTAAAGAGTCGAAAGAGATATTCACGACACAGAAAGGCGGAATTCCCTACCGTATTCCCGCCATTGCCAAAGCGAAGAACGGCAACCTGATAGCCGTCGCCGACTACCGCCACAGCGGAGCCGACATAGGCGTGGTGAACAACGGCCGCATCGACCTGCTTGCGAGGATAAGCGACAATAACGGACAGACATGGGGCAACCGGTTCGCCATAATCGAGGGCAAGGGCGCAAGCTCTCCCGACTTCATGAACGTGGGCTTCGGCGACCCGTGCATCGTAGCCGACAGGGAGAGCGGCAGAGTGCTTGTTCTTAGCTGCGCCGGCAACGTGTCATTCCAGAATGGCACACGCAGCAACCACCAGAATATCGCGCGATTCTACAGCGACGACAACGGCACGACGTGGAGCGCTCCCGTAGACATTGCCGAGAGCATATATTCGCAGTTCGATAACAGCCGGGCCCACGGCCCTGCAAAGGCGATGTTCATCGGGTCGGGCAAGATACACCAGAGCCGGTTCGTGAAAGTAAACAGCTATTACCGCCTTTACTGTGCCGTTCTGCTGAATAACAGACAAGGCACATACACGAACTTCGTGCTTTACAGCGACGACTTCGGCGGCAGCTGGAGCGTCCTCGGAGGCGTTGAAACAGCGCCGATACCGAATGACGCAGACGAGCCGAAGGTTGATGAGCTGCCCGACGGCAATGTCGTCATAAGTTCGCGCTGCAACGGCGGACGACACTTCAATATCTTCACATTTACGAACGCCGAAAGAGCCGAAGGCTCATGGGGCACACGCGCCACATCGAACGGCAACGTGAACGGCATCGTCCCGCTGTCGAACTCCACGAACGGAGAGATTCTTATCCTGCCTGCCGTCCGCAAGGCCGACAACAAAGAAGTTCATATTGCGCTGCACTCCATTCCTTTCGGCAGCGGGCGCAACAATGTAGGCATATACTATAAAGAACTTGCCGATGAGAGCGACTACAGCACGCCCGCCGCTTTCGCGAAAGACTGGGACGGACGTTTCCAAGTATCGAGCCTTCCGTCGGCCTATTCGACAATGTGCATACAGGCCGACAACACTATCGCTTTCCTGTACGAAGAGAACACGCACAACGCCGACTATACAATCATCTACAAGAACTACACGCTGGAGGACATTACGGACAAGAGATACTCATTGCGGGCCGGGGGAGAGACTCCGGCGCCGGAGCCTGAACCACAGGACTGGTACTCAACCATAGCCAAGCCTACATTCGCGGGCGGAGGCAATACGATAGCAATATCATCATTGAAGTTCAACGGCGAGAGCGTCGAGAGCGCATACACCGCAGGAACGACAAGCCGCGTCGCAGAGCCCCTGAAAGTTGAAGCAGGGAAGACATACAGCCTTAGCGTTGAGTACACGATCAATTGGGGCGAAATTTCCATGTTCCGGATTGACAAGAACGGCACAGAGCAGAAATACGGTCACTACACCTGCGCTTGGGAGCCGAACGGCGACCCTCTCACAATCTTCAAGAGAGAGAACACGGATATAATATGCGAGGCGTTCGGCATTGACGGCATAGACAGCCTGATAGAAGACTCCAGGATCACATTGCCATACCGAGTAACAATTGACGGAGGACTGCAAGAGGGAGATTTCGTTGTCGTGCGCCTGCTTATAGGCAAGGCTGATGCCAAAAACGGAGCCGATGACCTGAATATCGCCGAAGGCGGCTGTCTTGATGTTCTGTTCGAGGTACAAAGTACAGAAACAGGAATTGACGAGCCGAAAGATGAAAACGTAAGGGTTAAAGCCGTTTATGATTTAAGCGGCAGAAAAGTTGAAAACCCAATAAAAGGTATCTATATAATTGACGGTAAAGCCGTGATGATAAATAAGCCATAAACGACACAGGCAATGCCATAAAGAGCCTGGCAAAGCGGCAGGGGGGGGGACGGTTTTTACGGCCGCTCCCCTCTGCCGCTTTTTTATAACGGGACCGGCCAGCCTCCGGCAATAATTAAAATGTATTGTTTTTTATAAAAAAAATTGAATATATAAATATTTATATTTATATTCGCAACGTATTCTGTATTTTAGAAATATAATGCATCCGCAACAACATATATTTTATTAATACTAACCATTAAACGTTTAACTTATGAAGAAATTTATTTCTCTATTGTCGGTTGCGTTGTGTCTTTCGGCACAGATGTATGCCGCCGACAAGGTGACGGCTTCGACAACACTGCCTGCAAACGGCAAGCCGGAGCATGTTTACCAGATGGTGAATGGCAACAACGTATACGCCAATGCCATTACAGCGCCTGCAGGAGATGGCGAAGAGGGCCTTTTCGCATTCTACGAGTCAGGAGTAAGCGGCGCTTACTACATTTACAGCTACAGCGCAAAGAAGTGGCTCGGTTATACAAAGGCCGAGAGCTACAGTTCTAAGAAAAGTTTCGTAACTCTCAGCGATTCAAGAGTTGACGGCGCCTATTTCAAGGTAGACAACTATTCAGGTGACAACTACCAGATTCAGCCTTACACGACCGAAGGTTCAGCGCAGGCCATCTACCTTAACTGGTTTCAAGGCGTAGCCGAAAATGCCGGTAATACACTTGGTCTTTGGACCGACAATGGCGAAACAGATGGAGGCAGCCGTTATACTTTCATAAAGTATGAAATTGCCGAGAAGACATACACGATCACAGTGCCCGACGGCGTTACTCTCGCAATAGACGGCAAAGAGTACGCAAACGGAAGTACGATAACCGTTGAAGGCTCGTTCGACAAGAGCAAAGCTTCCCTGACAGTCGCCGAAGGCAAGTTTGGAATCATTTCTGTCAATGACGCAAACGGCACAATCAAGGTAAACGTGGCTACATTGCCCGAACTCCCGGAATGCGAGAAGTACGAGAACGCATGGGTTTATCCTAAGCAGCAGGACAATGTGGGCGTTGCGGAGATTACCGAGAATAACGGAGTTTATGTACTCAGCAACAAAGTTCTCGCGGCAGGCTTCATGAAGGTGGGCGACGCCATCTACTTCGCAGGTTCTGACGCAATGAACCTCTTGGCAGGTACCGAGCCTTTCACCGTAGCGTTCGGCAGCGGCGACAATGTTCCCGCTTCGGCAATGACACTCAAGAACATTACCACAGAGACTCTCTCTGCTAACGCATCGGCTATCGGCGGCGCCGAGCATTACGCAGGCGTTCAGTTGGTCGCTAACTACGAGTACACATACAATAACGCAAGAATCGCCATCGTTTGGCGTGCTGTTCTGCGTGACGGCAGCCACTACTTGCGCACCGAGATGGAGCTCAAGGGCATTGACGCTGTAGACATGTATAACGTCATTCCTATGATTTATAACGTGGACACAGAGGCGGCAGGCTCAGCTCCGAAGGTTGTAGGCAATACGCGCGGCGCCGTTCTTATGAGCGACAAGATTTTCGCAGGCCTTGAGACTCCTACAGCGTACAACACTGTAGGCGAGGCGACCGGCGAAAGCGACCCCTGGGAACTTGCCGACACAAAGACAGCTTCTCTAACTGCGACATCTTGGGTGCAGGTTGCCGCAAACGACGTTCCGAAACGTGTTGAGGAGGCTACAGGAGCGAACTACCCCAACGTGTATGCGTACAAGATGGAGAATGTGACTCTCAAGAAGAACCAGAAGGTTGAGATTGAGGTTAAATATACAGAAGGCACTCACCGTCTGAACTTCGGCGGAGCCGATTTGCTTGCTTCAAACGGCGACATTACAGCCGTTGATTACCACAGCGGTTATTCAGGCGGCCAGCACAACAACAACACATTTACATACACGGCACCTTACGACGGAACATTCGCTATTCGCGTGTTCGTTGAGGACAAGACTGAAACTATCAACGCCTCAAGCACAATGACAGTAAAGATTTACAACGCTAAGGAAGGCGCCGTAATCAACACCGCCATCGTCGGAATTCAGGGCCGTTGGAGCCGCAATACCACTCTCGCAAAAGACGAGACATGGAAGGTGGCAGCAGTAGTAGGCCTTGTAGCGCAGGACGGCACACAGAACGACGCGAACATCCGCAAGACCCAGAAGCGCCGTTCATTCCTTGCATACAGCGAGCGTGAGCGTGCAGTGCCCTGGAGAACATTCCCGCACTATAATTCTTGGTACGAACTTAATATCAACCGCAACAATGCGGCTCCCGGCCAGGAACACACGAACTTTACAGACAATGACATTCTCGGTGTCATGAACGAGTGGAAGACCAAGTATTATGACAAATACGGCGAAGGCATTGTCGCATTTATTATTGACGACGGCTGGGACAACTACGGCCCGTGGACATTCCACAAAGGCTTCCCCAACGAGATGCGCAACATGGCAGTTTTGGCAAAAGAGATGAACGCGGGCATTGGCGCATGGTTAGGCCCTGTAGGCGGTTACGGCCAGAGCGGCAACTACCGCCGTGCATACTGGAATGAAGAGAACCGAGGCGGCATGCAGCTCTCTAACCCTGCCTACTACGAGGCGTTCCTTGCGGCAGCTAACAACCTTGTATGCAATCAGGACGGCGTAAATGGCTTCAACCGTGAAACAGATAACTACCTCTTCTTCAAGTTCGACGGCATTTCAGCCCAGTTCTCAGCTGTAGGTCCCGATGCGGGCGACACAGGCAACGAGAACGCCGAGGGTATCATACGTCTTGAGCAGTACGTTCGCGAGAACATGCGCGAGGATATCTTCTTCAACACTACGGTAGGTACTTGGGCTTCTCCGTTCTGGTATCAGATTAGCGATGCCACATGGCGTCAGGAGAACGACCACGACCGTATCGGCAACAACAGCATTAACCGCGAGAATTGGATTACATACCGTGACCGCTTGGTTTACCAGAACTATGTTCAGAATTCTCCGATATGTCCTATCAATACATTGATGACCCACGGATTCATTCTTTCTGAGGACGGTCCTCCTGCCAGCGATTCAAGAGATTATAATGCAGTTCTTCGTGAACTCCGCTGCGCATTCGTTTGCGGTTCGGGTATTGTTGAGCTTTACACCAACTGCAATCTCATGAACAGCATCAACAACGGCAAACTGTGGGAGGATGTAGCAGAGTGCGTCGCATGGCAGAAGATGAATGCCGACGTATTGCCAGACGCCCACTGGGTAGGCGGCAGCCCGTGGAACGGCTCTTCTCACGAGATCTACGGCTGGGCTTCATGGAATGGCGCCAAAGCGACACTCGCACTGCGCAACGGCAGCAACAATGCTCAGACATATACATTCACCTTGCGCGAGGCTCTTGAGATACCCGCCAACATCAATGGCGCAATCATCCTCAACAAGTCATTCAAAGTACAGGATACTCTCAACGGCCTGACAGAGGGCACGGCAATCGACATTGACCAGCAGCTGACTGTAACACTTCCAGGCAGCAGCGTGTTCGCTTTCGACGGCGTGAACGCCAACCCGGAACAGGTACCGTTCCAGGCTATAAGCGTTTCTCCGGCCAAGGATGTAGAGGCTGTTTCAGTGATTAAGATTAACTTTAACAGCGAAATCAAGGCTGCCGAGAACAAGGCTATCGAGCTGAAGAACGGCGAGATCGTTATTCCTTCAAGCTATAAGGCTGAGGGCGCCGTCCTTACTGTAACCTTGACCGAGAAGCTGACAACCCCGGGCACATACACTCTTGTTATTCCCAAGGGCGTGATTACACGCGCGAGCGATGACAGAGAGTACGAGGGCAACCACACTATTACAGTCGTGGCTCCCGCTCCTATCGCCGTAAGCAATGTTACCCCCGCAGGCACGGTCTCTTCATTAGAGACAATTGAGATCACATTCAACAAGGATGTAGTTCTTGCAGAGAACGCTCCTGCCGTTGAACTGAAGGATGCGGACGGCAATGTTGCGGCAACAGCCGCATGCGTTGTGAACGGCAAGGTGCTTGCTGTCACTTTGGACAAGAGATTAGCGAAGAACGGCGAGTTCACGCTTGTAATTCCCGAGGGCGTTATTGAAGGCAAGGAGCTTGGCGACGCTTACAGCGGAACACACAAGTTCACCATCGACGTATATACTCCAAGAAACACAGGTACAAGAACCAATACAGGTCGCAACTTGACAAAGGTTGCCATAAAAGGCGTCTGGGAATACTCATTGAACGCCGAGGAGCAGCTTAAGGAGTATCTGAACCTTGTAGACGCAGCGGACCCTGTAATTGTTGAACCGGGCCAGACTATGGAGGCTGAGTTCACGACAGGAGGCTCATGGATATCTCACTATGTATATATAGACAAGGATAACGACGGCTTCACAGCAAGCATTGAGAGCGGCAGCAATTGGAAACCCGCCGAGGACCTTGTCGCTTACAGCCTATACAACAATGACGCAGCGAGCGACGAGAGCTGCTGGAACAGTATCGGCACAAACATTACAGGCAATAACCGTAACAAGCCTGCGGTTCCTGCGTTCACAGCGCCTGCGGAAGCGGGGACATACCGTATGCGTCTGAAACAAGACTGGTGCAACATTGACCCTGCAGGCGATGCCGATGGCAAATTCAATGATTTTACAGCCAACGGCGGTCAGATTATCGACGTAACACTGAAAGTTGAGAGCGCTACCGGCATTAAGGATGTTCAGACAGAGACTGCACCTAAGGGCATATACGACCTTACAGGCCGTCGCATCAACGAGATTACCAAGCCCGGCGTCTATGTTGTAAACGGCAACAAAGTGCTGGTTAAGTGAGAGCGATGATTAACAAGCTCGCTTGATTAAGCATTGCCGAACGCAAAGCAGTTCGCACGAAGTGCAAATGCTGGTTAAGTGAGAGCAATGATTAACAAGCTCGCTTGATTAAGCATTGCCGAACGCAAAGCAGTTCCCGAAGTTTCAAAAGACTTCGGGAATTGCTTCTTTATTATAAATAATGGTTATCTTTGATACCTGAAAACAATATGCTAACCGAAAGACACCCGTTACAGCCCTTTCTGCCCGAGAATGCAAGAATACTGATGCTCGGCAGTTTTCCTCCGCCCCAAGCAAGGTGGTCGATGGAGTTCTTTTACCCGAACTGGATAAATGACATGTGGAGAATCTTAGGGCTGATTTTCTACGGCGACAAGCACTGCTTTGAAGTAAAAGGCGAAAAGAGGTTCAACAAAGAGGCTGTCGTCGAGTTCTGCGAGAGAAAAGGCATCGCTCTTTACGACACGGCATGCGAGGTCGTCAGGCTCAAGGAGAACGCGTCGGACAAGTTCCTTGAGGTGGTAACCCCGACAGACCTGCGGGCATTGCTTGCCGAGATACCCGCATGCAAGGCTATTGTGACGACAGGACAGAAAGCGACCGATGTAATAACGTCGTCGTTCCGTTGCGAGGAGCCTGCCATAGGAACTATGCAGACGATTGAGATTGACGGCAGGGAGATAAACTTCTGGCGTATGCCGTCGAGTTCGCGCGCCTATCCTCTCTCCGTAGAGAAAAAAGCCCTTTACTATAAAGCATTGTTCATCTTTGAAAAGTTGCTGTAAATACAAGTCAATATATATACAAGCAAGCATACATCGGTACAACGACAATTTTAAATAAATAAAACCGATTTCATTCAATCATCGTGTATCCAAAATATAAATACAAGATTATAACACAGCTCTTTCAATAAAAAAAACTATATTTGCATTAAATAACTGAAAAAACATGGGTTTGACTATTGAAGAGAAAAAGAAAACAATCGCACTGATAATCTGGTCCTTCATTAACAGCCTTTTCATTTTTAAATACTCGTACAGAGTATCATTAGCGGCGGCATTGACCTGTACTGCCATATATAACATCGCAGCGGGATGTCTTCTGTTTTTATGTTCCAAAAGAAAAATTTCTTTGCCAAAAGCGACATGGCCATGGATATTGGCAGGCATCAGCGTCATGGGAGCCGCAGCCTTATATTTTATTCCTGTAGAGAGCATAAGGGTTGATAGATGGGAGATGATACAGCTTTTTTGGAATTCAGTACATGAAGGCATATACCCTTATGCTGTTCATAGTCCGGCCGGGAATTATCCAGGTCCAATGCCTTTTTATTTCATTTTGTCATATCCGTTCTATCTAATACAGGAGATCGGTTGGATGGGCATTATTGCCGTCTGGTTGGTATATCTGTATATAAAGAATAAGAAGTTGGACAAAGGAAGCGATACATTCGTGTTTGCTGTTCTGCTATTGTCGGTAACAATCTATTATGAGATAATAACAAGAAGCACAATATTGCTGAACTCGATAATCTTCTTGATTTACTTCCTGAACCTTGAAAATATTGAGAAACAATCGAAAACCAAGTTCTACTTATACGCATTTCTTGGAGGCATCATATTCTCGACAAGAAACATATTCGTTATTCCAATGATATTATGGGGCATAAAGGCTTTGCTCTCACAACAGATAAGTTTAATTAAACTTATCGGATGGTGTCTTTGTTTTGCGCTCTCGTTCGCATTGACGTTCGTCCCGTTCATCATTTCAGACACGGCCCTTTTCATACAATATAATCCGTTTATTATTCAAGGCGAAATGCTTATTCCGTTTGAACACGTCTTGGTATTTATTTTTGCCTCATTCGTTCTACCTTTAATTCTAAGGGAAAAGACCGATATAATATTCCTTACGATGATACTGTTTTTTATAATTATATCATATCATGTAATTTACGCAGTATCAAATATCGGAAGCGACGCTTTCTTGTACTCAGGAGCCGACATATCCTACTACATTTTCTGTTTCCCGTTTATACTTGAAATATTAACACGCAAAGAGTATGATAAATAACAAAACCATTACAGTTGTCCTGCCTGCATATAATGCCGAAAGCACCTTAGAAAAGACATACAACGAGATTCCTTTCGACATAGTAGACCATGTCGTGATTGTTGACGACAAGAGCAATGACTCGACTGTAAAAATCGCACATGAACTCGGAGTAGAACATATAATAATACATGACAAGAATAAAGGGTATGGCGGAAACCAGAAAAGCTGTTATAACAAAGCATTAGAATTAGGTTCCGATATTATTATAATGCTGCATCCGGACTATCAATATACTCCAAAATTGATACATTCAATGGCATACCTTATAGCAAACGACGTGTACCAAGTCGTATTCGGTTCACGCATTCTGGGCAAAGGAGCCCTCAAAGGCGGTATGCCCTTGTACAAATACATATCCAACAGATTCCTCACTTTCTTCCAGAACCTGCTTATGAACAATCATATTGCAGAATATCATACCGGATACAGAGCGTTCTCATCAAACGTTCTTAAAAGCGTAAATTACGACAAATGCTCTGACAACTTCGTGTTTGACAATCAGATTATAGCGCAGATATGCAACAAAGGATACGAAATTGCCGAGATTACATGTCCGACAAAATATTTTCCTGAAGCATCGTCGATAAATATCAAGAACAGCATTGTATACGGTTTCGGCGTCCTGGGGGTCTCGCTGAACTACTTTCTTCATAAAACAGGATTAAAAAAATATAAAATACTTATTGACTGAATCATATATACGAGACCTTGGTTCGTATAAGAAAGCGAAAGACTAAAGAAAGTATCCCGACTTCGAACAGTTCGCGGTTACCGGGTAATTTTGCCGTTTTAGACGGGTCGCATGGCCCGCAAAGTATAAAAATGCATAAAAAAGGCTGTTGTCAAGCAAAAATTATTACAAAGCTTTCACTTTTCATAAAAAATCGCCTATATTTGTAAATAAGATTTACGAAAATAGGCGACAATCGTCAGGAAACATCAAATTGTATTTGCGTTTCGCCATATTACGCTATTTCCGTAAAATTGATTGCTGTATTATGACCGAGGATGACAAAACCGTAATCGCAGGCTTTGAGGAGAAGCTCCACCGCCTTGTTTTTGAGTACAGGCAGGCGGCAGAGCGTAACAAAGAGCTTACAAAGGCAATTCAGGAAAAGGAGAACGCCTTGAACGAACTGCAAATGCGATGTGCCGCCCTTGAAAACAGTTACAGTAATCTTAAGCAAGCTAAGGTATTGAGCCTCAACGACACCGCTGTCAGCGAGACGAAAGAGAAAATATCAAGGCTGGTGCGTGAAATCGACCGTTGCATCGAATCATTAAAGAAATAGGAGACTTTGCATATGGAAGATAGAGAATTGGGAATTAACCTTATTATTGACGGCATATCGTACCCGCTTACCATAAATGCAAACGAAGAGCCTTATTACAGACAGGCCGCACGAATGGTAAACAATACGCTGTCACTATATAAAGAACTTTTTACCGGAGAGGACGGGGTCAGAATAATGACTATGGCCGCTCTTGACATTGCGTTCAACGCCGTAAAGAACGGCGGCAACGGCGACAACGCCGAGGTCATGCGCAAGTTCAACGAACTGTCACGCCTCATAGACAATACGCTGAAGGAATAAAAGCAGTTCCCGGTTTCCGACAATTTCACGCATTGCAATTCCATGTACGCCAGGCAGACACCCGCGACATGGACGGCAGTGCGTTTTATTATATATAAATTTAAGACATTATGGATGTTACACTATTAATCATTGGATTGGCCGCAGGACTTTTAACCGGTTTCATCGGTCAATATTTAATAAACAAGTTCGCCCTTAAGGCAAGACGCAAACGTATCATTGACGATGCCCACAAAGAGGCCGAGGTTATCAAGAAAAACAAGCTGCTTGAGGTTAAGGAGAAATTCCTGAACAAAAAGGCTGAGCTTGAGAAAGAGATTTCACAGAGAAACAACAAGATTCAACAGGCCGAGCACAGCCTCAAACAGCGTGAGGTACAGTTCAACCAGCGTAACGAGGACCTGCTGCGCCGCAAGAACGAGCTGGAGGCATTGAAAGACAACCTTGACGCTCAGAAGGGCGTTCTTGAGCGTAAGCAGGAGGAACTTGACAAGCTGCACGCTAAGGAGCGCGAGAAACTTGAGACTATCAGCGGCCTTTCGGCGGAAGAGGCTAAGGAGCGCCTTGTGGAATCCTTGAAAGAGGAGGCGAAGTCGCAGGCAGCGTCATACATAAACGACATTATCGACGACGCCAAGATGACCGCCGGAAAAGAGGCAAAGAAGATTGTCATTCAGACTATCCAGCGTGTCGCGACCGAGACAGCTATCGAGAACTCCGTTACCGTGTTCCACATTGACAATGACGAGATGAAGGGCCGTATCATCGGACGTGAAGGACGAAACATCAGAGCCCTTGAGGCCGCCACCGGCGTCGAGATTGTTGTCGATGACACGCCCGAGGCTATCGTGCTGAGCGCATTCGACCCTGTACGCCGCGAGATAGCGCGCCTCGCTCTTCACCAGCTGGTAGCTGACGGACGCATTCACCCCGCTCGTATCGAGGAAGTTGTCGCCAAAGTCAAGAAACAAATCGAAGAGGAGATAATCGAGACCGGAAAACGCACAACCATCGACTTGGGCATTCACGGCATGCACCCAGAGCTTATACGCATCATAGGAAAGATGAAATACCGTTCTTCCTACGGTCAGAACCTGTTGCAGCACGCGCGAGAGACCGCCAACCTTTGCGCCGTCATGGCTGCGGAGCTTGGACTCAACCCGAAGAAGGCAAAACGTGCAGGCTTGCTGCATGACATAGGTAAAGTGCCCGATGAAGAGACCGAATTGCCGCACGCAGAGTACGGCATGAAAATCGCCGAAAAATACAAGGAGAAACCCGATATATGCAACGCCATTGGCGCTCACCACGATGAGGTAGAGATGACAAGCCTCATAGCTCCTATCGTTCAGGTGTGCGACGCCATTTCGGGCGCACGCCCCGGCGCACGCCGTGAAATTGTAGAGGCATACATCAAACGTCTGCACGACCTTGAGCAGCTTGCGATGTCTTACCCAGGCGTGACAAAGACATACGCTATACAGGCCGGACGCGAATTGCGCGTGATTGTCGGAGCTGACAAGATTGACGACAAGCAGACAGAGTTGCTGTCGGGCGAGATTGCCAAGAAGATACAGGACGAGATGACTTACCCCGGACAGGTAAAGATTACCGTTATACGTGAGACACGCGCCGTAAACTACGCAAGATAAGCGCTTGCAAGATATATAATACCCCGGGGCAGACATTATATGATGTCTGCCCCGGGGTATTAAGGATATAAAACATTCTGCCACCCGGACTTTGCAAGTGAGCCGGTATCAATTATGTATCATACATAACTATGGAAACCGCCGAGCATGTAATTCACGCCGAAATAGGTAAACATCATCGCAATGAATACCGCAATACAGAAAAGATGAAAGAAGAGCGGCCTTGCCATTAACGATAACGAACGTGAATGCAACGTGAACGAGCATACAATCAACGTTATCAGAGCCCAGACCTCTTTCGGGTCCCACCCCCAGTAACGTCCCCAAGAGATATTGGCCCAGACAGAGCCTATTATAATTCCTACGGCCAACAGCATTGTAGCCGGGTACATGATTATGCGGCTCACATCGGCACCCCGGACAAAACGTTTCTCGTTCTTCAACACATACCTGTACCATAGCGAAACGGCGGCATTGACAGCCACGCATCCAAGCAATGAGTAGGCAAGTATCATAGCTGTCACGTGCAGGCCGAGCAGCGGAGTACGCAGTATGGGCGGAATGACAGCCGCAGAGCCGCCAAAAGAGAAGAGAGCGACGGCTATAGCAAGAAGAGCCATGAGTGACATAGCCTTGAAAAGAAAGCGCGAATGACGAAAAGCGACAATGCCGAAAAGCAAAGACGACCATGCAAGGAGAAACATCGTTTCGTGACTGTTAGTAGCGGGGAACAGCCTTGTATTGTACCAACGCAACACCCCGGCTACGGTCAAAGCGATAAAAGCCGGAACAGCCGACCACAGAAGAATTTTATCAGCGACGCCTTGCTTTTTGTTCGCTTCAAAGCCGAGGTCGCGGTCGTCCTTACTGCGCCGTACTCTTGCGAGCAACCGTCTGAAGCCGCTCTCCTTGCTTACAAGTATAACTATGAAGGCCGCTATTATCATTAAATACCCAGAATAGGTCACAGGCATTCCTATAGGGTCATACGAAACATAGAGCCGCACCGATGAGGGGGATATGCTCTTTATACAGAACGAATGACGTTTGAAGAGCATCGGATTATTCATCGACAGCGACAACGTGTCAGTTTCGGCACCGCCGGCAGAGACTTCAACAGCGGCACTATAGTCCATAGGCGACATAAGGTCCTTTTCGTAGTCCGTGTCCAGTTCCAGAAGCGACATTCTGAAAGGCATTCTCTCGAGATTGCCTTTATGATTAATGAACATTGACGACTGAGCGGCGTTCAAAGAGAGTTCCACCTCGCCACGTTTTGACGTGAAGAACGTTATCAAAGCACCGGCAAGGACAAGCACGAACGCAGAATGGAGCATAATGACGGCAGGGCGTTTAGTTGCAGATACCATATATATCATTGCCGCTACAGCTATCGCCACCCATAAAAAGATGAACAGAGGCGAGTGATATATATACTCCTGCACGATATACGAACCGTACATCTTCTCGAAGAACGTTGCTATCACAAGTTGGAAAAGCATCAGCGACAACGCTCCGAACGCCGTGTATTTAAGCCCGTTCATCAACTTAGAAACAGATGCTCGGCAAGCACCTTGACACCAATGAATATTAGAATTACACCGCCCCATAGTTCCGCACGCAGTCTCTTCGCAATGCCTTTACCGCAGTATATGCCTATAAAAAGCCCTGCGAGAGAAAGGAGAGATGAAACAACGCCTATCGCAGCCAGCGGATAGGCAAGAGATCTCGGCGATGTGTAGCCCAAGCACGAGAAAGAGATGCCCACGGCCAAAGCGTCGATGCTTGTAGCTATCGCCAAAGTAAATATCACCTTATAACTGCGCGGGTTGAAGCGTTTTTCCTCTTCCTTGCTGAACGACTCTATTATCATGCGTACGCCCAGGAAAGAGAGAATCGCAAAAGCGATCCAATGGTCCACGCTCTCTATAAGGCTATAGAACATGTCGGCGCCCCACCACCCCAACAGAGGATTGAGAGCCTGAAAGAAACCGAACAAGAAAGCCATCGCGAGCATCGGACGCCAAACAATTCTCTTGAATGAGATACCAGATGCGACTGATACCGCAAAGCAGTCCATAGCGAGCGCTACCGCCATAAGCCAGACCTCAATATGAGTCATACGATAAATAGTTTAAAACTGATTTTATTTACTTTGCGAAGATACACTATTTTTCACATTCAAAGAAACGCCGGCCGCATAAATCATAAAAAGAGCTAAAGCTGTTGCAAAAAAGAAAAAACGGGTATACCTTTGCAGAGATCAGCGGCTGAAAAGCCGCCTGAACGTTACTGCCGGGGCTATCTGGATTTGACAGCGGGCAGAAAAGGTATGTAAGCACGCAGTGCCTTGTCGGTTAGCACTATAATCTGAGCTGACAAAAATTTATCTGGCAACAACAATTACGCTCTTGCTGCTTAATCGAAGTACAGTAGATTAGCTTTATCCGGGCACCAGGTGCCTGGACAAGACATCACCCGGACGCTGTTGTTCCGAAGCAATCCGATATGGTGGTGCAGGCAAATCGGGACTAACCGTTGCAGGCCTCGATGCAATGGCGACACTTTAGAGGATAAGGCGCAGGTTGGCGGTCGCAGTCTTGCCTACGCTCGAAAACCTTACTGATGACTAAGCGTGTAGAAAGCATATTGTTTCCCTGTTTGGACGAGGGTTCGACTCCCTCTAGCTCCACAAAGCGGAATTCGCACAAAAGCGGGTTCCGTTTTTATTTTAAAAAGTCAGCTATAACATAAGCCCTATTGGACCTTTTTTATTTGTATTTATGCTTGTTTTGACTAATTTTGTAACAAAATTACACGACACGCTGACAAAACAGACCAAAAATGAACAATATTTACTTGAAAAAATTGCCGCAGCACGGCTTCGCCACTATACAATCATCATTGCAACAGTTCGTGCAACGCACATACCAGATGCAGCACTCTTCAATATTCTATTGCCTTAGCGGAGAGGCGCTGTTTACCATTGACGGGCATAAATACCGCTTCACTCCCGGGCAAATAATCATATGCCCTATTGGTTCGAACATTCTGCTGCTTGACATAACAAGCGATTTTCAGGCGAGGCTGCTCGGCCTGTCAAAACATATATGGCTTGCCGCACGCAGCACGATATCCCCCGAAGTGATGCAGACTATCGAAAGACGCACGCATCAGGGCGGCAACAGCGAACTCGAAAAGGAGTTCGTGAGCAACATTTTCAGACAGATTGACATCATAGATTCCGAGGTAGACTTCAACGTAAAGAATACCGACTACTGCCGCAAATGCATTACCATGTCGGTAGCATCGCTGCTCCTTTATATACAACACATCAGCGAAAACAATTCGGCAGAGCCTAAAGAATCGTTGCCCGAGAGCAAAGACAAACTGTTCTTCGAGTTCCGCACCTTGCTCGGCAATAACTTCAGAGAGGAGCGTTCAGTGCAGTTTTATGCCGACAGGCTGAAGATTTCGACAAGGCACCTCAATTCGGTGTGCCAACGGGCGAGCGGGCAGAACGCAAAGGAGATTATAGACCACTACACCATAATTGAACTTCAGGTGGCATTGATGTATAGCCACAAGAGCTTTCAAGAGCTTGTCAATGAGTTCAAGTTTCCCGACCAGAGCTACCTCAACCGCTACTTCAAGCGGCATACCGGCTATTCGCTGTCGGAGTTTCGCACGCACGGCGTAATGGTAGACTGATAAGGATAATACAAAAAAAACGAAGCATTGATTGATGCTTCGTTTTTTTGTATTATCCGCGTCGGATTACGCTTCTCCTTTATACATATTTCCCGGCATGTAGCCCTGACGTTCAGGCAGGCGTATCTCGCCGTTCTGCGATTCGTAACGACGCAGATTATCCTGCAATGCGATAGCAAGACGCTTGGCATGTTCGGGAGTCATTATTATACGTGACTTCACCTGAGCTTTTGAGATGCCCGGCATCATTCTTACGAAGTCAAAGACGAACTCAGACGTTGAATGCGCTATAATGGCAAGGTTTGAATATATTCCGCCTGCGACATCCTCTTTAAGTTCTATCTGCAATTGATTGTTCTCGTTTGACATATTCATTATTCTTTAAAGCCCACAGGGCGGAACGACACAAGATTTATATCAAATATAAGCGTTGAATAGGCAGGAATTCCGCTCTTCACTTCGGCCCCGTAGCCTAAGTTTGCCGGAATATACACACGCCACGTATCACCAGCCACCATATGCTGGACAGCTGTGCTGAACCCCGCAACAGTAGATGCCAGAGCGAACGTAAGAGGCACATCGAAGTCAGGCTCAAGCTCACCGTCGTAACTGCCGTCGAACGGCACTCCGGTGACAAGGCTTCCGCTGTAGTTCACGGTTACCGAATCTGTGTACGCCGGATGCTGTGTACCGCTCCCCGCTGCAATCACATTGCAGAACACGCAATGTTCATTGTCCCATTGCGCATTCTCGTCGAGACCTGTGGCGGGAAACACCTTCCATGCACCGTCGCTGTTCGCACGTGCCACACCGGCAATAGAGTCAATGTAGGCGACATTGCTTTTCTGCCAGTTGAGAACGTCGTCGTTGCCATCGTCCTCGGAACATGAGGGAAGAAGAACAACCACTCCCAAAAGCAACAGATACAGATATTTGATTTTCTTCATCATTAACACAATTTCTTCAAGAGAGATGTTATGCTTACGCTGTCCTGAATAATGTTACGCAGGTCACTTATCGCAACACGACGCTGCTCCATTGTGTCGCGCTCGCGCAATGTCACCATGCCGTCCTCCAGTGTCTGGTGGTCGATTGTAACACAATAAGGAGTACCGATAGCGTCCATGCGGCGGTAACGCTTGCCGATAGAGTCCTTCTCCTCGTAGTAACAATTGAAGTTGAACTTAAGTTCGTTCATGATTTCACGGGCCTTTTCGGGCAGACCGTCCTTCTTCACAAGCGGAAGGACCGCGAGCTTGACAGGAGCGAGCGCCGCAGGCAGACGAAGCACTACACGGGTCTCGCCGTTATCGAGCTTCTCTTCGCAATATGACGCACACATTATGCTTAGGAACATGCGGTCTACGCCGATAGACGTCTCGATAACGTACGGAGTGTAGCTCTCGTTTGTTTCAGGGTCGAAATACTTTATATTCTTGCCCGAGAACTTCTCGTGCTGGCTGAGGTCGAAATTGGTACGTGAGTGGATGCCCTCAACCTCCTTGAAGCCGAACGGCATGCGGAACTCTATGTCAGTAGCCGCATTGGCGTAGTGAGCGAGCTTGTCGTGATCGTGGAAACGATAAGCCTCGTCGCCGAAACCGAGAGCCTTATGCCATGCGAGACGTGTCTCCTTCCACTTGTTGAACCATTCGAGTTCGCTGCCCGGACGTACGAAGAACTGCATCTCCATCTGCTCGAACTCACGCATGCGGAAGATAAACTGACGCGCAACGATTTCGTTACGGAAAGCCTTGCCTATCTGAGCTATACCGAAAGGAACACGCATACGGCCTGTCTTCTGTACGTTGAGATAGTTCACAAAAATACCCTGAGCTGTTTCTGGGCGGAGATATATCTTCATTGCGCCGTCGGCTGTTGAACCCATATCTGTAGAGAACATCAGGTTGAACTGACGCACCTCGGTCCAGTTGCGGGTGCCTGAAATAGGACAAACAATCTCCTCATCGATGATTATCTGGCGCAACTCGTCAAGGTCCATAGCGTTAAGAGCTTTCGCGAAACGCTCCTGAAGAGCGTCGCGCTTTGCCTTTTCGGCAAGCACCTTCGGATTGGTCTCCATGAATAGTTCACGGTTGAAAGAGTCGCCGAAACGCTTTGCGGCCTTAGCGGCCTCTTTCTCCATCTTATCTTCATACTTGGCTATCTGCTCCTCGATAAGCACGTCGGCACGATAGCGTTTCTTAGAGTCACGGTTGTCGATAAGAGGGTCGTTGAACGCATCAACGTGGCCCGATGCCTTCCATATTGTGGGGTGCATAAAAATAGCAGAGTCGATACCTACGATATTGTCGTTAAGCAGCACCATGCTCTGCCACCAATACGTTTTGATATTATTCTTAAGTTCCACACCCATTTGACCATAATCATATACAGCGCCCAGGCCGTCATAAATATCGCTTGAGGGGAACACGAAACCATACTCCTTGCAATGCGCGACTACTTTCTTGAAAACATCTTCTTGTGCCATAATATCTATAAAAATTTAAAATTCCGAAACTTTAAGAACGCAACCGGAGCTTGCGTCCCTAACAAACTGCAAAGTAAAGCATTTTTTGCTAAAAAACCTTACTCCAAAGCATGAAATATAGTTAATGCAGTGCGAAAGGAGAGAGTTGAGAGTTGAAAGCTGAGAGTTGAGAGTTTTCATCTTCAAAGGCCGATGCGTCTGCCCGAGTTTAAGAAAACCAATCCCTTGCTCTCAATTTTACTGATTCTGCAAAAGGTATACATTCAATTCGGCATTTTCGCCGACGTTGCTCCAGCCCACGGGGGCTCCGTTAGTGCATGTCGGCTCGCAAAGAGTGAACTTACGGCCGTCTATCGTAACAAACCCGCCCTTGACGTCGTCGTTGAAAGCTACAGCCACAAGCACGTGCCCCGGCACGAAAACAAGTGCCGCATCGAGCCCCAGGAGATCCCTCACCAGCCTTGAGAAAAGCACACTTCTGTCATCGCAGTCGTTATATTTGTAGAAAAGCGATTCGTCGGGGAAAAATACCCTGTCGCCGCCCCACATCTTGTCATCATACTCGTATGTGTAGCCCGTCTGCACGAAATTCAGAATTCTGTTAGCCGCATCGAGTTCGCTCATGCTTTCGATTTTTTTCCTTATCTGAGGATAGAGACGCTCTTTCACGTTCCTGTCGAACGGGGTGTTGGCATACATAGCCCAACGTGAATACATATTCTCGCCTATCATGGATGTGGGCAACGTAGAATAGAAGTCGAGAAGATTTTTGTTCACTACAACGTCAAATGCGAAATCGGGATAATCGACCGACGCGACATGCTGAGTCTCCGCAGGTTCATACTTGAACAGCTGGGGTGTCGCCACGATTAGCGACAGCGGTTTCTCCTTTACGTACGACGCTTCACATATATGCAGACGTGGCGGAACATTGCCGACAGGATAATATCTGTCGTCACCCACCATGAAACACGGCTTCTCATATACTAAGTGCTTGCTCGCGTAAAGCATGTAAAGCTTGGAATTATCGGTTGCCAGCCTCATCTTATAACCCGACTGCATGAAGATATATGCAGTAAGCAGAGCAGCACTGTTCTCGTCGTTGCCGTATATCTCTTTCGAAAGTTCAAGAAGCATATTAATGTATGCCCAATCGCTCAGAGAATGCTTTTCTCTTAACTCAAGGCAGTCGGCAATCATATTCTCGTGCGTCTGCGCCGCCATTCTTTCAAGAGCGTCGGCGACCGAATTGCTGTCCACGCCGGTAAGCACAGCTTTCTCGGCCACATCGAAACGCACGCTTGCGTCAGTACCGAAAAAGGCGAACCTGACGACATTTTTCACTTCAGGCACAACCTTTATGGGCTCTATCGGCTTAGGTTGCGGAACGAACGGCTCCGGTTCCGGCTCAACGACAATGTTAATAGGCACCGGGGTGTCATCTATCGGAAGAACCTTGTCTTCGTCAGGCATGACTACAGGCGGAACAGGCTCCTCTTCGGGTGCCGGTATCGGCTCGCCTTCGAAAATGTTCCACGCCTGTCTTACGAAATCGACATACTCTTTCATCACCCTATCTCTGAAGCTTGTATAATCCTTAGCCATTTCGTTCTTGGACGCACGGAACTTCTCAAGCATCGATTCACGGATAGCGTCGTATCCATCCCTCACCTTGCCGTTATCATTCTGTGAAAACACGAGCGTAGAGACAAGCAGCAGCAACAATGAAAGTGCATATCGTTTCATAAAATTCAGTTTTTAAGAAACAAAAAACCCTCTTGCCTCCCGGCTACCTTAAAAGCAGAAGACAAGAAGGTTTTTGTTGTATTTGATCGTTTTGTATTAGAACATCAACTCGTCAAGCTTCTTGTGAAGGTCACCGCCCTTCTTTTCAAGTTCTTTGCGGATAGCCTTCTTTGCAGCGTCGTAAGCAGCGTCGCTGTTATAAGCTACACGTAGATACACCTGATAGTTACCTTTGTTGTTCTTTCTGTATCCCTCAACGACAGGAATAACACGGCCGATAGACTGAGAGATAAGGTTCTTGCTTGCCGCAACGGTTGAAGCGATAGACTCAGCCTGGTCTTTCGGCAACTGCTCGTTGGCAATAGTATTCTCAATCAAAGCTGTAACCTCTGTCTGTATCTGGCCTGCAAGGTTCTGCTTTGCAAGCTCTAATGCCTGCATCTTTGCAGCGTCATAGTTAGCGCCGACGCTCATAGCCTCAGCCATAATGTATTTCGGATAGCCTTCGTCGTCGTACTCATACTGAAGAACGTATGAACGCTCGAACTGTTTTTCAAGCGGAAGAGCGCCCGGAGTAATTTGCCAACCCTCTTTCTTAAACTTCTTAGCCTCCTTACGTGCAATCTTTGGAGCCTTTTTTGTCAAAGCGTCCATAGCGGCTTTAGTCTCTCTCTTCTGAGCTTTGAGAGCATCTTTCTTCATGTCATCCATAGACTGAGCCTGAATGGCCGGAACCGCAATCAACATCGCAATCAATAATGCAAAAATCTTTTTCATAGTAGTATTTTTTATATTAATAAATAATTTAATTGTTTCTCTTTATACGTTTAAGCAGTTTCTTTCAAAAAGTAACCCTACAAAATTAAAATATTTTCTTAAAAAAGCTGAATATTTCAATATAAATTATTGAACATGTGTAAAATATATCCAAGATGGCTATGGCGACCAAAGCGTATAGACAGAAAACAAAAAAGTGGAAACTCTAAACTCTATTAAAAATAGTACGTATAACTTACACCCATTGTCACAGGCACGACACTGCTGTCCCCCATATCGGCATAGATACCGAATACCTTAATAAAAGCATTGACATCGTGGTGTCTTGAAGCAAAGCCGAAATATTGAATATTGATTGTATCGACATAGTATGTATCCCCTTCATAAAACTCAAAGCCGGGCTCATAACCTATACCGAAATAACAGCTGTACGAAGAGCCTCGCAGATAGTTCCAGTTCAAGTTCAGCGGTATCGTTATTTGCGATGACTCAATATCGCCGTACATTACATACTGGTATTTTGCGCCTGTAATAAAATTAAACCAGTTTTTCTCGGCAGAACCCATTCTGAAAAGAAGGCCGCCAGCGACAGAAAATGCGGTTTCCATATCCTCATTCTCATCACCAGGGAAACCTCCGATATCAGCAGTCAAGCCCACATTGAAATATTTTTTCCACTTAGAACTTCTGTACTTGTATGAACTTCTCTTATAGGACTTTGATTTATAAGAAGATTTTGTTGAAGACGATGACGATTTAACCTCTTTCACAAGGCTGAAATTCACTTTTTTCGTTTCGCCTGCAGCGACATTTACCAGCTGCATATCGCTCTGGTAGCCCTTCTTCGCCACATATACGTTATACGAGCCAGGGAGCAGATTGCTCACGGTGTAAGGAGTCTCGCCATACTTCAGGCTGCCGACGGTGACAGTGGCGCCTTTAGGCGATGAGGTAACGAGAAGCGAGCCGTTTTCGGGTTTCTTATCCAATGCTACAGTCTGGTATTCCGTCTCGTTTTCCTTTATATCGACAGTAATAGTCTTGCTCAGGTAACCCTCCTTTGAAATAACTACAGTATGAGTTCCGATAAGCAGGCTGTTTATGTTTCTTGGAGTGTTGCCATACGCCTTGCCGTCGATTGATATCGAGGCTCCGAGCGGTGATGACTTCAACGACAGCGTGCCGAGGATTGGGATAAGCGGTTTAAGTTTTATGCTTTCATCCTTGCCCTCTTCGACCTTTATGGGCTGCGTACCGGTCCTGTAGCCAGCCTTGCGGCATTCGACGTTGTAGTTTCCGGCATTGAGCGTGCCGCTCCAGCTTCCGGTGCCCATATTCTCGCCGTCGATGATTATCTCGACCCCTGCGTCGGCCGACAGAGTGATGCGCGCGAATTTAGGACGGAGGAAAACCTCTTCGACATGAGTATTCTCAATGTCGCTGAGCGTTATACGTCCCTCGCTGTTATGATAGTTCTTTGACAGCACCTTATATGTATACGTGCCGAGTTCCAAGTTTTCAGCAAGCTGTCCGTCGGCGTCTACTTGCCCGAGCAGGGCCTCGTCCGCGCCTGAGCCCTCACGCTTATACATGATTGTAGCCTGAGAATCGGCAGGCGACACGCTGAAGCATACCATCTGCTTCTGCACCTTTTTCGGTTCACTCGACAGCACCATCTCATAGACCTTGCCCGGCTGTACCGTTGTATTAAGTTCATATTTCAGGGTGCTGTACCCTGTACGCTTGATTGTCACGTGCATGGCGTTACGCTGCACGTATACCCAAACCTCGCCATTGATATTCTTTATGCGATGCTCGCAAAGACCGAAGTCGAAATTGTAGGCACGGAGATCGTCGTCGGGGACAGCAGACACAAGTTTGACGATTGAAAAAGCTTCACCGTTGCCGTCCACCTCTTTGTAGCGTTCGTCATTGGCGGCAGTGTCGAAAGGACGCTCCTCGAATTTCACGACCGAAAACTTTGGCAAATGCTGCGCCGTTACAGTTGCCGCAGCAAAAAACGAAAGTAATGCAATAAAGAGTTTTTTCATATATGTTATATTTCTATATTTTAATTCTCAATAATAATATTGCGCAGTTTAAAGTTACCATTAATGGCAGCCAAAATGGATTGGAACGCTATGGCGGCTAAGACAACTAAGATTGTCAGGGATGTCTTTGCAGCTATCGTTAAGCTCAATTAGTATAGAACATTCCTTCGTGGAAGACATTATCCATGTCAATCTCGTCGGGCTGCCATGTCCGTATCTCGATAAGGGGCTCCTCTTTGTTCGTTATATCCACAAGCAGAAGAAGATAGCCTTTGTCGGAATATATAGATGAGTTATACTCCTGCGCCAGCTGAATCACAAACTTCTCCTTGTCTGCTATCTTGGTAATCTTTCGTATCGACGTGTTAGAGAAGTTGATATTGATAAACTCGTTGTTCGCAAAGACCCTCTTCAGGCGTTCTATATAATCTTTCTTTGTCAGGTGAGTATATTCAATAGCCTTCTGTCCCTCGATTGATATATTCTTTTCGTTTGCAGGATTAAAGCCCGGCTTTACCTTAAGTACCTTGCCTGTAATAATCTGCGCATCGTTCGAGAATATGCTTTCAATGTAGTCAAGCCTCTCCAAGGCATAAGCAGTCTTATAGTTCTCGAGAAATTCGAGCAAAATCTCACGGGAATCGTCGCCCCACCCCTTTGCCGAGCGGCTAAGTATTTCATTTGTAACATCAATTCCCAAACCGAAAGAGATATTGTCTATCTTACCTTCCTTGTCGAAGTAGAAGATGACATCCTCGACGAATGTCTGCTTCTTGCCCCTGCTGAAAGAGAATGACATCTGCAGGCCACGCGCCACGACGCAGTCGTCGAGACCTTTGAAGAACTGAACGCTCGGAACACCTACGACACGTGCCGTACCGTAAGCTATGAGCTTGTTGTATACATCGAGGCCGTCGAGCGAGAAATATGTAAAGTTGCCGATGTCGGAGTAACGACGTGCCGAAATGGCATTAAGCACGGTCTCCATAGTAGCCTTGTAACGGTCCGTTTCGACAGCCAGCTGCGAAGCCGCAGGCTTCAGCTTTTGCGAATTTACAATCTTTTCTTCCTTTTTCACCTTGTTTCCTGCTGCGCTTTTGCCGTCATCGCTTCCTATGACCTTTTTAGCAGCCGTAGGTATCATCTTCTTCGGTATCACATTCAGCACGCTCTCAAGCTCCACATCGCCTCGAGCATGTTCCTTGAACTCATACTCGACGTTGATATGGTAAACCTTGCCCTCGTGGGAACTCCTCACTTCTACCATGCCTCGACCGTCCTTAGCCTTTCCGAGACAGAGGTCCTGACCATTGTTATAGGTGAATTCGATGCTCGATACCGGCTCGCCTCCGTAAGTGAAAAGGAAATCGACATAATTGTCGGTACGTTTGTCGAAAGTAACCTTCACCTCATCTATTATCTCCTCTATTCGCTGCGGTATGCTGACGGCAAGCACATTGCCTGCATCGTCCTTGACATTGTTAGGAAACTGCACCGAACAGATGAGCGAGTAGGCCCAATAGTTGTATTTGAGCGCAGCGTCAATCTTTTGCCTTTTAAGATACTCCTCGGCAACTTTCAAATACTCCTTAGCCTTGACTATGCGGCTTTCGAATATACGTTCCATTTCGGCACACTCCATATAACAGCGTATGACACATTCGGGCGGGTCCGACACCTGCCATGTCTTTACATTGGTAAGCGTCGCCTGCGAATAGGTCTTAATGCAGTTCAGTACCTTTGACTCATGGTCTATATCACCGTTGGCGCTCTTTTCGTCTACCAAATACTGAAAGTCACTTGACACGTTAGTGGCAATCATTCCCGTGAGTGAAGACAGAGCCATCTCCTTAGCTTTTTCTACAGTATCGCTGAAACCCTCGCCATAGTAGTACTTGCCGGAATTACGTATCTGGTCCCAATTCTGCGCGACAGCGCCGGCTGTAAAACCGAACAATGCAATGATGATAGATAGTGTGTTTTTCATTTTTCAACAATTCGTGGTCTAAACTGCAATAAAATGCAAAAATAATTAAATTTTACAAATAATAATATATTTTGCAAAAATAGTTAATATTCAACTTTAAGGATTCATGATTAGCACTACCGCTCTTATTTCATTCGCATTCAAACCCTTTTATTTTACGAAATTGAATTTTTTTCGTCTTTTTTTCCTAATTTTGCGGAAAGCTGCGAAAATAGACTAATTATGGACTATAACGACGAATTTAAAGAGAATATCACAGAAGAGAACATTGCCGGAGAGAATACGGACAATGAGGGCGAGAATGGCGACAACCGCCATGAAAGCATCACGCACAAGCTCACCGGCATGTACAAGAACTGGTTCCTTGACTATGCCTCGTACGTAATCCTTGAACGTGCCGTACCTCACATGTACGACGGTCTCAAGCCTGTGCAGCGACGCATTCTGCATGCAATGCGGGAGCTTGACGACGGCCGCTACAACAAGGTTGCCAACGTTGTAGGACACACCATGCAGTACCACCCTCACGGCGACGCTTCCATCGCAGGAGCATTGGTGCAGATGGGACAGAAAGACTATCTGATAGACTGCCAGGGCAATTGGGGAAACATTCTCACAGGCGATTCTGCCGCCGCGCCCCGTTATATTGAGGCACGCCTCTCGCATTTCGCCCACGACATTGTGTTCAACCCGAAGACGACACAATGGAAACTGTCGTACGACGGTCGCAACAAAGAGCCTATCACGCTGCCCGTCAAATTCCCCTTGTTGCTTATTCATGGCGTCGAGGGCATTGCCGTAGGCTTGTCGTCAAAGATTCTTCCGCACAACTTCAACGAGGTGTGCGATGCGGCGATAGCTTATTTGAAGAAAGAGGAGTTCCACCTGTACCCCGACTTTCAGACAGGCGGCAGCATAGACGTTTCACGCTACCATGACGGAGACCGTACAGGACGCGTGAGAATTCGCGCGAAGATTTCGAAGTCGGAAGACAACAAGACACTCACCATAACGGAGATTCCGTTCGGAAAGACTACCCCGTTGGTTATTGAGTCCATACTAAAGGCCGCCGAGAACGGCAAAATCAAAATCCGCAAGGTCGATGACAACACGTCGGACAAGGTAGAGATTCTTGTCCAGCTTGCGCCGGGCGTGTCGAGCGACAAGACCATTGACGCCCTGTACGCCTTTACCGACTGCGAGATAAGCATCACGCCATGCTGCTGTGTCATAGACAACCACACGCCCGTATTTCTCACAGTGAGCGAGCTGCTGCGACGTTCCGTAGACGGAACGAAGGAGCTGTTGCGTCTTGAACTGCAGATTCGCAAGGGCGAACTGCTGGAGCAGCTACACTTCGCCTCATTGGAGAGCATATTCATTGAAGAACGCATATACAAAGACAAGGAATTCGAGCAGGCGGCAGACATGGACGCTGCGTTGTCGCACATAGACAAAAGACTTGAACCGTACAAGAAAGACTTCATCAGAGAGATAACACGTGACGACCTGCTGCGTCTTATGGAGATTAAGATGGCACGCATCCTGCGTTTCAACAAAGAGAAGGCCGAAGAACTTATAGCAAGACTGAAGAAGGAGATTGCGGATATCGACAAGCAGCTCGGACAGATGACGGCCGTCACTATCAAGTGGTTCACGATGCTCAAAGAGAAGTACGGCTCACGATACCCGAGACAGACCGAGATACGCAACTTCGACACCATCGTAGCGGCAAAAGTTGTCGAAGCCAACCAAAAGCTGTATATAAACCGCGCCGAAGGCTTCATAGGAACATCGTTGAAGAAGGACGAGTTCGTCACGAACTGTTCGGACATGGACGACGTGATACTATTCTACAAGGACGGCAAATACAAGATTGTCAAGATAAGCGAGAAACTTTTTGTCGGCAAGAACGTTATACACATCGACGTGTTCAAGAAAAACGACAAACGTACAATCTACAACGTAGTGTACCGCGACGGAAAGAACGGAATTCACTACATGAAACGTTTCGCCGCGACAGGCATGACACGCGACAGAGAGTATGACCTTACACAGGGAACGCCAGGTTCAAAAGTGGCATACTTCACAGCAAACCCCAACGGAGAGGCCGAGGTAATCAAGGTAATGCTGAAGCCGAACCCTCGACTGCGCAACGCTATAATCGAGAAGGACTTCAGCACCATAGCTATCAAAGGCCGCCAGTCTATGGGCAACATACTGACCAAGAACGAGGTGACACGCATATCTTTGAAGAAACACGGAAACTCTACCCTCGGCGGCAGACAAGTGTGGTTCGACAGGGACATACTGCGCATCAATTTCGACAATCACGGCGAATACCTCGGCGAGTTCCACAACGACGACAAGATTCTGGCGATACGCAAGAACGGCGAGTTCTATCTCACCCCTATCGACCTCAACAACCACTACGAGGACGACTTGATGGTGATTGAGAAGTTCGACCCGAACAAAGTGTGGAGCGCGGCATTGTACGACGCATCGCAGCAGGGATATCCCTACGTGAAGCGCTTCACACTTGAGGCCAACGCACGCCGTCAGAACTGCTTCGGCGACAACAAGGAGAATGAGCTTATATGGTTCTCCGACACCCCGTTCCCTCGCATACAGGTGATGTTCGGCGGAAACGACAATTTCCGTGAACCGTTAGTGGTCGAGGTAGACGAGTTCATCGCCACCAAGAGCTTCAAGGCACGAGGCAAACGCCTGACCACGTTCGAGATTGACGAGATTATAGAGCTTGAGCCCACAAGACTGCCGCCACCGCCCGAAGTCATTGAAGAACCGGTAATTGACGCCTCCGAAGATGACGAGCCGGAACAGCTGTCTCTGTTTAACGTTGAATGATAAAAGTACGTAACATAATCATGACCGCCGCATTGCTGGCTCTCCCGGCAATGTCAATGGCTCAGCATGCCATAAACGATACCATAAGAAGCGAGAGAATTGTGGTGAAAAGCACACAGTTCGGAGCGTCGTTCATAGACAACCTCGACACATACCTCAGCGGTTACAAATATACCGGAGGAGGCCTGCACATAGGACACGAAAGTTTCAGGGACGCGCGTACGGGAAGATACCGCTGGAAATATCAGATTCTCTTCAACAGCAGAATCGGCATGGCCCTTCAAGAGGGCAATGTCCAGATTGCCGGCATGCTCGGCTGCAGCTGGAGCGGATACATCCCGTTCAAGGTGTGCAAAGGGCTGACACTGCTGGCCGGAGCGCAGATACAGGCAGAGGGCGGCGCGATGTATGTTCCGGGCAACGGCAACAATCCCGCATCGGCAAAGCTGCGTACAGCGCTGGCCGCTTCGGGTATGACAATATACCACTTCCCTGTTTTGGGCAACGACTGGGTAGCCCGATACCAATTGGACATCCCCCTTGCGGGAGTGATGTTCGCCCCGCAGTTCGGACAGTCATATTACGAGATATTCGGGCTCGGACATGCCGAAGGCGTCGTAGCCTTCACCCACCCGCTTAACTGCCCGTCATGGAGGCACATGGTGTCGCTCGACATTCCTCTTAACGCAAAAAGGCACAGCACTACCCTGCGTCTGTCATACATCGCCGACCTTTACCAAAGCAATGTAAACAATATACGTTGCCACATGTACAGCCATTCGGTGACATTCGGTTTCGTGCGTACCATTCTGAAAGTAAAGAAAGAGAACACCATAAAAGCATATTCGCCATATTAAAGCAAGATGTTCAAAAAGATATTCATATCGGTAATCGTTCCGTTAGCGGCGCTGACAAGCTGCATCGGAGAAGATAACTTCGAGAATTCCAACAACGGGAATTTTGAAGCGCTATGGGAAATCATCGACAGACAATACTGCTTTTTCGACGTCGCCGAAAAGAAGTACGGGCTGAACTGGAACAGCGTATACGATAAATACAAACCGCTTTCCGAGGCGTGCGAGGACGACGCGGAGTTGTTCAAAGTGCTTGGCGACATGCTGGGAGAGCTGCGTGACGGACACGTGAACTTGACATCGATGTTCGGCACGAGCTACTATTGGGACTGGAAACTCGATTACCCGATGAACTTCAGCGACTCGATACAACGCAATTATCTCGGCAACGACTTCAAGCTCACCAACGGGATAAAATACACGGCGCTGACCAATTCCGCAGGAACCGACAGCATAGGCTATGTCTATTGCGGCAGCTTTGCAGGAGGATTCAGCATCAACAACCTTTCGATGATGCTGCTGGAGCTTAAGAATGCGAAAGGACTTATAATCGATGTCCGCAACAACGGCGGCGGCATGGTGACCGCAGCCGAGAACCTCGCATCGTCATTCACGAAGGAGAAGATACATTGCGGATATATTCAGCACAAGACAGGGCCGGGACACAATGAGTTCTCCGAGCCCGAAGAGATATATCTGAAGCCCTCGCCCGGCGTTATATGGTTGCGGCCTGTTGTCGTGCTGACAAACCGGAGCGTCTACAGCGCCGCCAACTATTTCGTCATGCTCATGCAAGAGATACCGCATGCGTTCATATTGGGTGACGTGACAGGCGGCGGCAGCGGCTTGCCGCTCAACACCACGCTGCCCAACGGCTGGAGCGTAAGGCTATCGGCGTGCCCCATGCTCGACACCAAAGGGAATGACACCGAATTCGGCATTGCCCCCGACTTGAGAGTGGATATATCAAATATCGACTGGCTCTTGGGACGCGACACAATGATTGAGGCAGCAAAAATGCTCATTTCGGAGTATTACGATAAAAAAGCCGAAGAGAAAGCCCCATAATTCAAAAAAAAGTTATACCTTTGCAACGATAAACAAGTCATCGCGCGTGTGGCGAAATTGGTAGACGCGCCAGACTTAGGATCTGGTGTTTTGCGACGTGTAGGTTCGAGTCCTATCACGCGCACGATGAGACAAAAGAGGAATTCTCAAAAAAAGAGAGTTCCTCTTTTTTTTGAGAATCGACAATGCCGACAGCGGTTGATCAAACGAAGTACGGGCAAAGCTCGTACCGTTTGGGCTGCGATAAGGCGGTGTTGTCAGAATTCCACTCACCTTTATATATTTCAGAATCGGCAATGTAATGAGGCTATAGAGGGCTATATAAAGATAAAAGAGGGAAGATACATCTGTTCAGCAGTAGGGTTGAATTGGGAAATTGGAAAATCCACTTAAATAGTTAATAAAATTGATAATTATTATCAAAATATGTAACTTTGCTAACAAACAGGAATAATATTGTAATATAGAATAGACTAGCATGATACCAAAATATCAAGAATGCATGTTGCCTCTTCTACAATGCTTTAATGACAAACAAATTCATTCATTAAAGGAATGTACAGAAGTTCTTTCAAACAAATTTAACTTATCAGCAGATGAAAAGGCAGAACTTTTACCTAGTGGTAATCAACCAATAATGTACAATAGGGTTGGTTGGGCAAAATTTTATTTAGAAAAAGCAGGACTCTTAAAAGGTGTGCGAAGAGGTAAATATGTAATAACAGAGAATGGGCTAAGACTTCTATCAAAGAACCCACAATTCATAAATAATGAAACATTGTCTGCTTACAAACAATTTCGTGATTTTATAAATAATAGCGATGGAAATACAGATGGTGCTATGAGAAGTATTAGCACTTCGGATGGCACTGAAAAGAATAAAGAAACGGAACTAAATAATAATGCAAAACAAATAAATTATAACGAACAGACTCCAGAAGAAATACTTGACACAACTTTTAAACAACTACAAGCAAACCTTGCTAATGAGGTGTTAGAAAAGGTTCTTGAACAATCTCCACAATTCTTTGAAAAATTAGTTGTTGAACTTCTTGTAAAAATGGGTTATGGAACAGGTAAAATTACAGGTCGTACAGGGGATGGCGGTATTGATGGTATTATAGACGAAGATAGACTTGGTTTGGATGTTATACATATTCAAGCTAAAAGATGGCAAATAGGGAACAATGTCGGAAGAAGAGAATTACAACATTTTGTTGGCGCATTAGATGGAGAACATGGTAAAAAGGGAGTATTTATAACAACCTCATCATTTACACGAGAAGCATTAGAATATAATCCCGTAAATGTTAAACTTGCAAAGATTGATGGTAAGAAACTTGCCAACTTAATGATAGCATACAATGTGGGTGTTTCAACAAACGTAAGATATGAGATAAAGAAAATTGACACAGACTACTTTGAGGAATAATATATGCAAAACTGGATTTTTATTTCAAGTACAAAATGTTTTAGAATGAATGATTGGCTAGATGCCAATGATTTTGTTGAATACGTTCAACACAATAAAGTAAATGTAAATGACATTGTATATTTGTATACTACAGCACCTATTTGTCGTATAGAATATAAAATGATTGTTGAGCGTATCAATATTCCCTTAAACGAAATTGTAGATTACTCTGCTTATAACATAAGAACTAAAGAACAGAATGTTAAACGCATGATGAATGATAGATTTATACGCTTAAGGTTGCTTAAAAAGGTTGACAATCCCAAATTGCACCTTGATTACTTACGTTCTATAGGATTAAAATCAAGTATGCAATCAAATTTGAAGGTCTCTGGAGATTTGCTAAAATACATTGAAGAGAATTTGAAGTAATTTTTGAAATGTGCAAACATAAAAGTAATTATGTCAATAGGGAATAATTTATTAGATAAGTTTCCTGAAATAGCAAAAGAATGGGATTATGACAGAAACTATCCATTAAGACCTGAAGATATTACATATGGTTCAAAAAAGGAGGTATATTGGATATGTCCAATATGCAAACAGTCATATCCAAGCAAAATTTCAAATAGAACAGCACCTAGTAGAAAAAAGTCAACAAAAAAATGTCCAGTTTGTTTAGGCAGAATAATAATCCCAGGATATAATAGTTTATACGCGAAGTTCCCTAAAATCGTAGAAGAAGAATGGGATTTTGAAAAAAATGAAGTAGACCCAGATACAATTGCCCCATATACAAATAAAGAATATTGGTGGAAATGCAAAAATGGTCATAGCTATCCAGCACGAGTAAACAATAAAACCAACAACAATGGGGGAAATTGTCCTTTTTGTTCCCATCAAAGACTCTCTCCAGAATTTTCTTTAGCTAAAGTAAATCCCACATTGGCAAAAGAGTGGTGCTATGAATTAAATACAAAAACACCAGAAGAAGTCTTTGCAAACAGCAATGATGAAGCGTGGTGGAAATGTAAATACGGACATATATGGAAAGCTAAAATATGTAATAGGAATAATGGCAGAGGTTGTCCAGAATGTGCAAAAGGAAGAAACTCGTCTTTTCCAGAACAAGTTATATACCATTATATAAGGGCATTGTTTCCAGACACTATAAGTAGATACAAACACAAAGGCATTGAAATAGATGTTTATATACCTACATTAAATATTGGAATTGAATATGATGGCGTTTTTTTTCACAGGACACACAGTAAAGTAGAAAAGGACATTAAGAAGAACATTTCACTATACAAGGATGGAATTTCGTTAATTCGAATTAGAGAAAATCAATGTTACCCAATGAATGACAATCATTGCATTATCTTTAATTACAATTATTCTTCTGAATACAAAAATTTAGGTACAGTAATTGAACAAACTTTAAATTACCTCTGCTGTAAAGCAAATATAACAAATACCGCTATCGTTGATATAAATCTCATAAGAAACCAAATATTAAAAGAAATATCAACTGTACCACCTGGTAAAGATTTACAATCAACAAATCCCGAACTTGCAAAAGATTGGGATTACGAAAAGAATTACCCATTAACACCAGAAATGTTTTTTGCAGGCTCTGAAAAAAAAGTTTTTTGGAAATGTAGTAAATGTGGATATGAATGGGAAGCTAACATAAATAGTCGAAATAGTGGTTATGGGTGTCATAGATGTGCAAACAGAGAAAGGTACACAACAAACTCATATATACAAGCTGCCAAAAAAGCACATGGCGATAAATTCGATTACTCAAAAACCATATATGTAAATTCGAAAACTCCAATTATTATTATATGTAATAAACATGGAGAATTTACCATAAATCCATCAGAGCATTTAGCAGGGAAAGGATGTAAATTTTGCGCGGGACAAGCATTCCACAAAAATGAAGTATTATCTGTTGTATATCCACACCTTGTATCAGAATGGGATTATGACAAGAACCTATCAGAGTTTGGGATTACGCCAGAAACGGCTTTTGTACGAAAAAGGGTAAAATATTATTGGCATTGCAACTTTGGCAAACCACATAGTTACCAAGCAAGTATTCAAGATAGAATTAAACGCAAGATGCAATGTTGTATATGTCATGGCAAACAAATATCTGAAGATAGAAGTGTTGGTTATCTATTTCCAGAATTAGTTGCAGAATGGAGTCCAGAAAATGACAAAACACCATTTGAGGTAACTCCAGGTTCCGAATATATCGCTATATGGAAATGTCCTAACCCCAACCACGAACCTTATCAACAAATGGTTTATAATCGCTGTCACCAAAAAACCAAATGCCCATATTGTAGTGGAAACAAAAAACACCCTAAAGATTATGAAGATGAATTAAAAAAGATATTTCCTAACATCGAAATTATAGAACCTTTTAAGAAAAGTAATATTCGTATTAAATGCCGATGCAATATTTGTGGCAATATATGGGAACCATATCCATACTCATTGCTAAAATCAAAAGGGTGTCCAAATTGTAAAAAATAATTGGCAAATTGCTAAACATCTTCTATTACACAAATTCTTGCCACCGGCTACGCCGATGGCAAGAATTATATATACAAATATCTATTATATTTCATTATCAAATAAGAACAAGGAATAATCAATTTTGTAGTCAACGAATATAAGCGATAGAGGTTACATAGATAAAAAGCACCCACAGAGGGTGCAGGTACTGTTTTAGGATTTGATACCATTACCAACCTTGTAAGGCTCACCATTTATAGCGTAAACATGGAGCACAATCACAGTTTTTATATGTAATTGCTAAAAAGTAGTATTTTTATTTGCGGGTATCAAAAATAATACCTATATTCGCAGTGATAAATAAAAACAAGATGCCTGAGATTTTTAGATTTTACGGATTCTCATTTTTCTTTTATAGCAGAGAACTGAGCCATTGCACGTTCACGTAGAAGGTAACGACGGCATGGCAAAGTTTGATTTAGTCGAAAATGAATTTGTATTAAGAACTGCTTATAATATTAAAAGCAATGACCTTAAGAAGATTAAAGAGGTTATTGACTATAATCAGGACATTATAATCAAGCATTGGATTAAGTATTTTGGAAAGGAGGAATAAGAACATGAAGATTGCTAGAGTCTGGTTTGACAAGGATTATGTATATGGAGTAGATAATAATGGTAAAGAGTATCGCCAATCCTTGCTTTGGTATCCGCATTTGCTGTCTGCAAATGAAGAAGAACGTATGAAATATACTATTGGCCTTGATGGCATTCATTGGAGAGAGCTTGATGAAGATATAAGTTTTGAGAGTTTTGAGTACGAGGATGCAGAACCAACACCATTACAAAGGTTTTTCTTGACACATAAGGAACTGAATATTGCAGAGTTTGCCAAACTCACAAATATAAATGCTTCTTTGTTGAGAAACTATATAAACGGTTTCAAGAAACCCTCAAAAGAACGTGAAGAACAGATTTTGAAGGAGATACACAAGATTGGAGCCGTATACCTGGAAGTCGTATTCTGATATTGAATGACAAAACGGGATATTATGAGCAAAAAGAATGAAATTTATGATGTAAGTGCCGAACTTGCAAGGGAATTTGGCGAGGTTGGTACTCAAACTCGTGCTGAGGCCACTGCAAAGGCTTGGGAAGAGTACAATGCACAGATATTGCTCGATGCTCGTAAGAACGCGCGTTTGACACAGGCAGAACTTGCCGAGCGTATCGGTGCTGATAAGAGTTATATATCCCGTATAGAGCGAGGAATAACAGTTCCCACAGTTGCAACCCTTTACAGGATTGCAGCCGCAATGGGGCTGACTGTTGAGTTGAAACCTATTTGACGAGCAATTTTCAGAGGTCATCACGAACTTTCTTGAAAGTTACCATATCGTAACCCTCTGCCCTCAAATAATGAACAAAATCCACGACTTTTAGAAAGTCTCGTTTAAAGTTGGCTGTGCCGACAATTTCTCGCCATGGCAAAGTGCAAGCAAGCTCGCCTTTGCCCATTTGGCTTGACGAAAGGTTGGCTTCGCCTTCAATTTCTCGCCATGGCAAAGTGCAAGCAAGCTCGCCTTTGCTCATTTGGCTTAACGAAATTGTTCGATAATCTGTCACAAATTTGCACGATGAGACAAAAGAACATAAAAGATTAAGGAGGAATTAACAATTCCTCCTTAATCTTTTATAATCGACAATGCTTGCAGCATAAGGTCGCTGGCAGCGTGGCAGAGTCACGCCCTGCGCATTACTCCGCGCTCAGTTCCTGTACAGCGGCTTTGGCATTCTCTGAAAATTCCGCGTCGTTGGAATCCGCCAAAATGCGGTAGTATTTGAGGGCATTCTGTTTGTCGCCCAACTTCTCATAGGTATAAGCTATGTTATTGACAACAAGCATATCACCAGGAGAAACGCTGTATGCCGACAGATACCAGTCGAGAGCACTCTTCAGGTCCCCTGCATAGAACCTCATCACCCCTTTGTCGCTCAAGAAGACGGGGTCTTTCGGGTAAAAGCTGACGCAGGCATCCACCATATCCTCGGCAGATACCAAATCTTCGGCATCGACAAGCTGAGAAAGATAATCCTGTATACAGTCTCTCATATATGACACGCCGTCGGTTTCAACAGGCTTATCAAGGGTACCGAGCCATTTATTGTCATTAACCACGGAATGCTCAACCATGGAACATACTTCTTTGACAGCCGATGTATTCTCCCCGACTTTAAGATGCACTGTGATTTTTCCCAACCTTAAATCTATTCTATCCGGGTACTTTGTGATGCCGTCTGCCAGAATTGCCTTTGTGTAACCTACCTTAAGCGAATCGGTCTGGACATCACTGTACATGTATTGCGTATTCCCCAAAGAGTCCTCCATGACATAATAACCTCTTCCGTCGGCCGGTTTCTCTGCCGA
>JAZNPP010000041.1:0-13670 GCA_045589695.1 Bacteroidaceae bacterium | reverse complement strand
GTAGGTATGGGCTCCTCTCTTGCCGACCGTGCATGGGGACGTGAGAGCGCCGTTTATCGTGTGACTGGCGTCGTTTCTGTTGTCGGCGGCTGGTTTATCACAGCAGGCGCAGCTTTCATAATCGCAGGTATTGTCGCTTCTATAATGAACTATGGCGGCGTTATCGCGATGTATGTGATGATTGCTCTGGTTATCTACCTGCTGGTTCGCAGTCACATACAGTATAACAAGAAAAAGAGCGAAGAGAAGGTTGATGAAAAGATGCTTGTCATTCTTAAGTCTGAAGATCAGAGTGAGGTTTGGGACAACCTCGTGTCGCATGCAGGAGATACATTGACACATACTCTCTCGTTCTCGGCAGAGACATACAAGCGTATGTTCGAATCATTCTCTAAGGATGCTTTGCGTCCATTGAAGAGTTCTCTTATAAAAATTGTCGAGGAAAAGGCTTTCTTGAAGAAGGAACGCCGTGCTGAAACACGAGGCTTGCAGCGTCTTGAGCAGAATCTGGCGTTCGAACGCAGCACATGGTATCACCTTTGCTCTAACAGCTGCCAGCAGATGCTCAATACCCTGACGCGTATCGGCGAACCAATGAAAGAGCATGCCGACAATAGCTTCAGTCCTATGTCAAAGCTCTATGTCGAGGAGTTCTCTCCATATTGCCGTGATATATACAACGTTCTAAAGGATATCAATGAGATTATAGCTACAGGAAACTTCGCTGATTCTGACGAGGTATCCTCACGCGCGAAAGATCTGAAGCATGAACTTGCTGCATTACGCAAGTCGCAGACTATGCGCCTTCATCAGAGCCAGGGCAGCCTCAGAATGGACTTCGTGTATCTTAACCTTATACAGGAATCGCACGAGTTGCTGAGTGAGGTGCGTAACCTCTTGCGCGGTAGCAGAAAACTGTTTGCGCCTGTCTCAAACGATAATGAGGCGGCTAAGGAGAACTGATGCGGTTAAGCTGTAAAAGATAAAGTGTCGGCGGTAGTGTCAATTTTTTATTGGCCTATACGCCGACATATAGTTATATAAAGGCACAAAGGCGTATTCCCGTGTCTTGATTGTTTAATAGAAAAATATTGCAATATGAAATATCTTGGAGCGCACGTGTCGGCGAGCGGAGGCGTAGAGAACGCCCCTCTCAATGCTATGGAAATAGGAGCGAACGCTTTTGCTCTCTTCACTAAAAACCAACGTCAGTGGGTGTCGGCGCCGTTGTCGGCAGGCAGCATTGAAAAGTTTAAGGCTAACTGTGTCAAGAGCGGTATTGACGCATCGTACATACTGCCGCACGACAGTTACCTTATCAACCTCGGAAACCCTGATGAAGAGGCGATACAAAAGTCCAGAGCCGCTTTCATCGACGAAATGCGTCGTTGCGAGCAACTCGGTCTCAAGTATCTCAATTTTCACCCCGGGAGCCACTTGAACAAGATTTCAGTAGAGCAGTGCCTCGACGAAATTGCGTCAAACATCAATCTGGCCCTTTCAAAGACAAACGGCGTTACGGCTGTTATCGAGAATACGGCAGGGCAAGGCAGCAACGTTGGAAACAGGCTCGAAGAGATACGTTACATCATTGACAGGGTAGAAGACAAGAGCAGAGTAGGCGTCTGCATCGACACCTGTCACATATATTCAGCAGGGTATGATATCGTCGGCGATTACGACGGCGTGTTCGGCGAGTTGGAGCGTGTGATAGGCTTCGAGTATCTCAAGGGCATTCACCTGAACGATACGAAAAAACCTCTCGGTTCGCGTGTGGACAGGCACGAAAGCATAGGACTCGGCCTGCTCGGCATCGATTTCTTCAAGCGCTTCATGAAGGATTCCCGTTTCGACAATATGCCGATAGTCCTTGAGACTCCGGACGAGAGCCGTTGGAGCAGCGAAATAGAACTTTTACGCAGTTTTGAATAATAGAGAAATATGATAAAGATATTGGTCGTAGATGACGAGGCGGATATTTGCGAGATTTTGAAGTTCAATCTTGAGAACAGCGGTTATGCGGTCGATTTCGTAACATCGGGTGACGAGGCTCTTGCATTGCCGTTGGAGTCGTACGGCCTTTTTATTTTCGATGTAATGATGGATGGCATGAGCGGCTTCTCTCTTGCCGCTAAGGTGCGCCGGCTCGAAGGCTGTTCGTCCACGCCTGTAATATTCATAACTGCAAAGACCGGCGAGAACGATGTCTTGACAGGCTTTAATCTCGGGGCTGACGATTATATTTGCAAGCCTTTCCGTATAAGCGAGGTGTTGGCGAGGGTCAAGGCTGTGTTAAGGCGCAACGCTGCGAAGGAAAAAGCAGCGGCAGGTGACAACGACCTCTCTTTCGGCGAGCTTGTGCTGAACGTAGAGGCAAAAAGAGCCTATATCGCAGGCGTCGATGCGGCTCTGACGAAAAAGGAATTCGAGGTATTGCTCATGCTTCTCGGCAAGCCCGGCAGGGTCTTCTCCCGTGAGGAAATTCTGGCACGTGTATGGCCCGACGACGTAAATGTCCTTGAACGCAGCATTGACGTCAATATGGCTCGAATGAGAAAGAAACTCGGCGTTTACGCTGGTAATCTCGTATCGCGCAGCGGTTACGGGTACTGCTTCGTGACCGAAACGAAAGAGTAGTCATGTCCAAATTCTTTACACGGTTCTATTTAGGTATTGTAACGCTGTTGCTTCTTTTGGCAGCCTCGTTCCTCTATTATCACCATAAGGGTGAAGAGGATATTGCCGTCATGCATCAGCAGGGCGCCTTGCGTAATATAAACGAAGGCGTGTACGATATAATGCGAATACGTGGAGAGAAGCACTTCAACGATTCCTGCGCCGAATATGTACAGCGTTACGTGTCGCATTACGGAGAGCAGCCTTTGAGGGTTACTGTTGTCGTGGCTGAAACCGGTGACGTTCTTTTCGACTCGTCCCTTCCTTCGGGTGCGGGCTTTACCGGCAATCATGCCGGAAGACCTGAAATCAAGCAGGCTTTGGCCGAGGGGTACGGTTACGATGTACGCCGCCTTTCGTCGGTACATAATAAGGAGTATTTCTATGTCGCGACCTATCACCCCGAATACGATTTTGTGGTACGCAGCTCATTGCCCTATGAACTTGCTCTAAAGACGGACCGAACGGCGGAGCTGATCCTTATCATTGCAGCGGGTGTGATAATGGCTGTAGTGCTGTTCATGATATACCGTATCATCAAACTTGCCGGAAGCTCCGAATTCGCGACGCAGAAGCTCCTGCAGCATTTGAGAATTGCCCAAGAGGGAATAGCTATCTTCGATTCGAAGCGTCGTCTTGTTTTTGCGAACTCCCTCTTCAGCGAATATGCCGATTATATATCATCAAAAAATCTTGCAAAGGTCGATGATATTCTCAAACAGCCGGAATTTGCGGGCTTTAAACGTTTTATCGACCTCGACGGTTATTACAATAACGAACATAAGAGCCATTACTCCGAAAAGATTGAGGTTTCGGGCAGGACATTTGCTATTCGCGGCGTTCCTTTCCGTGACAAAGGTTTTGAGATTTCGATAAATGATGTTACCGCAGTCGAGGAGCAGAGCCGGCTTAAGCGGCAGCTTACGCAGAATGTGGCTCATGAGTTCAAGACTCCGGTATGCAGCATTCAGGGCTATCTTGAAACAATAATACAGAACTATCCCGGCAATCTTACCGAAGAGCAGCTCATGCACTTCCTCAAACGTTGCTACAGTCAAAGCGACAGATTAAGCAATCTTGTTCAGGACATCTCTCAGCTGAACGATATGTCGGGCGGTGTCCAGCGAATCGACAAGGAACTTCTCGACCTCTCGCAGCTTGTCCGGAACTTGCTCGGCGAGGTGGGCAATAAGTTGTCCGAGCAGAGAATGACAGTTGAGAACATGCTGCCGCCAACATTGCTGATAAATGCCGACAATTCGAAAATTTATTCGATATTCCGGAATCTCATCGATAATGCCATATCCTATGCGGGTGAAGGCAGCACTGTAAAGATCAGCTGTTTCAGAACTGACGAGAAGTTCTTCTATTTCAGTTTCTCTGATAATGGAACGGGTGTCCCCGAAGAGCATCTCGCAAGGCTTTTCGAACGTTTCTATCGTGTAGACAAAGGCCGCAGCCGCAAACTTGGCGGTACCGGGCTCGGTCTTTCTATCGTAAAGAATGCCGTCTCTCTTCATGGCGGAACAATATCGGTACGCAACGTGCCGGGCGGCGGTCTTGAATTTGTTTTCAAGCTGCAACGCTGACAGGCTTGCATTTTTAGCGGCTTTTTACTATCTTCGCAACGAATTTGCAGCGGGCATGTTGCCCCTGGCGGCTTTTTACATATGAACAAGGTATCGGAAAACCCTTTCAAAAACCGAACATCAGGCGACATGCCTCTTATTGTCGTAACGGCCCTTTTTATTACGCTTTATCTCGTTTCGAACGTGATGGCCGTAAAGGTAATCGGTTTTTTCAATCTTTTTTATTTCGATTCGGGGACAATAACATTCCCGTTCGCATACATGCTTGGCGATGTACTGACCGAAATTTGGGGATATCGTACAACCCGCAAGGTAATATGGCTGACATTCCTGTGCAATGTCATCATGGTAGTATGCACTCAGGTGGGCGTGTGGTTGCCCTCGCCCGAATATTTGGCGGAAACGGCCGGTTCATACAACACGGTGTTCAATTATGTGCCCCGAATAGTAGTCGGCTCTCTTGTCGGCTTCCTTTTGGGCGAACTGTCAAATTCATGGCTTATGGAACGCATTAAAATCATGACAAAAGGCCGTTTCCTCTGGGCACGTACTATAGGCAGCTCGGCTGTAGGCTACCTGTTCGACTCGATTCCTTTTGTCCTTATAGCCTTTGCGGGCGTGCTTGAAACTCGGGAACTTTTGCTGATGATTGCCTTGCAGTATGTCATGAAACTGTCGATAGAGGCGCTTTTCGGAACTCCGCTCGCTTATGCTGTTATCGTGATGCTGAAAAAGAAAGTTCTCGGTACCCGTTATAATGGATAGGTATTCTGTCATTCATACGAAATTGCAACGTGAATTCCTGCTTTTGCAAGGGCTTGGATGCAAGTGGGGGCGGTGCGCTTTCTGTGACTATCACAGCGATACGAGCGACAGTCCCTATGATGTGAACAAACCTGTTCTTGAGCGTGTTACCGGCGTTTACGGCGTACTTGATATTATAAACTCGGGTTCGGCAATGGAGTTCGATATCCGTACTGTGGAGCATATAAAACGGGTGATAAAGGAGAAAAATATCCATACCGTATGGTTTGAGGCTCATTATATGTACCGTCATAAACTTTCGGATTTTGCTGCCCGGTTCGCTCCGGCAAGAGTCAAGTTCCGTTGCGGTATAGAGAGTTTCGACCCGTCACTGCGTCGTCTTTGGAACAAAGGCGTGCAAGCGGACGTTACAGCCGATGATGTGGCGAAGTATTTTCAAGGCGTTTGTCTTCTCTGTTGTACCGACGGGGATTCTAAAGAAAGGATTGTTTCAGATATAGAGATAGCGAAAAGGCACTTTGAATATTTCAGCGTAAATCTGTTTTGTAATAATTCTACAGCCGTAAAGAGGAACAGCGATTTAGCGGAATTGTTTATAAGAGAAATTTATCCTCTTATAAAAGATGATCCAGCAATAGAAGTCCTTGTGGAGAATACCGACCTCGGAGTCGGGTAGTTGATGTTTCTACATTTATAACTGCAGTTCCCGTTTTTTGATAATAAAAAAAAGTTAATATGGAAATATTTTCCATTGGAAATATTGCATTATTGAAATAATTTCACTTCTTTTGTTCTGCGAAAAGGAACAGAATGGAAAATATAAAGTCGATATCTATAATGAAGAATGTGATGTTCGCTGTAAAAGGCATGGAGCGTCAGCTCATTGATGCGTGCGGCGTGTCGCTGAAAGAGGTATTGACTTTACTTGCAATAGGCGACAGCCGAATTACGGCTTCGGATATCGTTCGATGTACGGGTTTGCGTTCTTCGCATGTTTCAAAGGTTACGGGGCATCTCGAAGAGCTTGGTTATCTTGAACGTTATTTCGGCAGCGAGGACAAACGCAAGGTCTTTTTTTCTTTAAAGCGGAAGGGGCTCGACTGCATTGAAGGGGTGAAACTGTATGATTTTGAAATTCCGGAGCTTTTGCGTCCTCTGTTTGATGAGTATGAATGAAATAAATTTTATTAATTATATAAAAACTACTACTATGGAAAAGAGTATTAAAGGAACACGTACCGAGAAGAATTTGATGACATCATTCGCTGGCGAGTCACAGGCAAGAAACCGTTATACATACTTTGCGAGCGTAGCCAAGAAAGAGGGCTTCGAGCAGATAGCTGCTATCTTCCAGGAGACAGCGGACCAGGAGAAGGAGCATGCAAAGCGTATGTTCAAGTGGCTTGAGGGCGGAATGGTAGAGATTACAGCTTGCTATCCTGCAGGTGTAATAGGCACTACGGCCGAGAATTTGAGAGCTGCCGCAGCCGGTGAGAACGAGGAGTGGACAGCCGATTATCCGCGCTTTGCGGACATTGCTGACGAAGAGGGCTTCCCTGCAATCGCAATCATGTACCGCAATATCGCTATCGCTGAAAAGGAACACGAGGATCGCTATCTCGCTCTTTTGAACAACGTTGAGAACGGTACGGTCTTCAAGAAAGCTCAGACTGTTACATGGCAGTGCCGTAACTGCGGTTACATCCATACGGCAACTGAGGCGCCTGAGGTTTGCCCGACATGCTTGCACCCGCAGGCTTATTTCGAGGTAAAGAAGAACAATTATTGATTAGTTCAGATAACCTCCATAAACAAGGAAGCGTGCGACCGTTGAGTCGCACGCTTCCTTGTTTGTAGAGGTTAGAAGGCTGATATTCAGCTGTTTTATTGCGCATTTCTCTCAATATCGTAAAATCTTATCAATTCATGCGAAAAATTGAGCGTTCTTTCAGCGTCTTCTGCTGTACCCTTGCAATCTATAGTAAAAGATGAACGTGCTAAAAAGCATGTTGTAAGAAACGCAAAGAGTCGTATTTAAAACATAAAGAAATCGCCTTATTGCGACCTTTTTATAACATTTTTTTGAGCAGTCGCAGGAAGTCGCAATTTTTTCATCGGTACCCGAGTGATTAGAACCCTCGGACATCGCTTGCTTTTTTCTGCTTTTAAAATGCTTTATAATTGATTTCCAAAGATATACACTCTGGAAATTAGCAGACAAAAAAAGCAGACTTCATTAGAAATCTGCTTTATTTTGCTTTTTAGCGGAGAGGGAGGGATTCGAACCCCCGGTACCTCTCAGTACGTCGGTTTTCAAGACCGGTGCAATCGACCACTCTGCCACCTCTCCAAAGGTTTTTGTTTGTCAGGAATGTGGTCTTTCCTTTTTTGACTTTGCAAAGGTATATCAAAATAGTGACCCGTGCAAGAAAATGACGAAAAAAGTTGAAAATATTTTTTCTGTGTGCGCGATTTTGTATGTCTCGGCTTATGAACTGTTTTTCATTGGGCTTTGTACGCAGCGTTTTGCTCTATTGTTGTTTTGTTTTGTTATCTTCGCGGAGATTTTGTTTTTCTTATGTTATTGCTTTCTGTTTTCTTCTTGTCTATTGCCGCGAGCTTTGTACAGCGCGTCTCCGGTTTCGGATTTGGAATATTTATAATGATGTTCTTGCCTTATATCATGCCTTCGTACAACGAAGCTGTTGCTCTGTCGGGGCTTTTGTCGGGAACGACTGCGCTGTTTATAGTTCTGGGCAATATCAGGCATGTCTGTTGGTCGAAACTCCCTGTTATTTTTTTCTTTAATGCCCTTGTCTCTTATTTTATTATATCTTACATGCTTTCTTTGAGCAGCGAGACTATGTCGCGTTATCTCGGGGCGGCTCTTATTGCCGTCGCTCTTTATTTTCTCTTTTCAAATGGAAGAGCGGGCGTTTTTATCACAAATTTATGGGCACAATGCGCTGTGGGCGCCGTGAGCGGCGTAATGGGCTCTATGTTCGGAATGCCGGGTCCGCCTGTCGTTCTTTACGGGGTCAATGCTATTCATGATAAAAAGGCTTATATGGCTACGATGCAGGCATTCTGGCTTCTTTTCAATTGTTTCTATCTTTTGTGCAGAGCGAGCGGCGGTTACTATTCCAGACAAACTCCTTTGTATTGGCTGGTCGGCCTTTCCGGAGTCGCGGTCGGAATCTTCTTAGGCGCTAAATATTATAATACCTTAGATGGCAGGACATTCAAAAGAATTGTCTACTCTGTCATGCTTCTGAGCGGTATATTAGCATTGCTGAAATAATGAAATGTGAAATGATTATAAAAATGAAGTGAATTTGAAAAATATCTTAATTTTTTTGTATGTTATATCACTTTTTTTATTATCTTCGCAATGAAATAAGGATTTTGTTATTCACGAAACAGCTAACAATCTATAATATAGGTAAATAACTATGGAAAAGAATTTAGATTTTAAAGATGGCTTGTGGAGCAAGGAGATCAACGTCGGTAACTTTGTACACGAGAACATCACTCCTTATGAGGGAGATGCTTCTTTCTTGGTCGGTCCTACAGAAAGAACTCTTAAAGTTTGGAACGTTTGCCTCAAGGCTCTCGAAGAGGAGCGTGCGAACAACGGTGTACGTGCTTTGGACAATGTGACTGTCTCTACAATCACTTCTCACAAGGCAGGTTATATCGACAAGGAGAATGAACTTATCGTGGGTCTTCAGACCGATGAATTGCTGAAGCGCGCTATCAAGCCTTTCGGCGGTATCAAGGTTGTTGAGAAGGCTTGCCGCGAGAATGGCGTAGAGGTTGATGAAAAGGTAAGAGATATTTTCTATCACTATCGCAAAACTCACAACGACGGCGTGTTCGATGCGTACAACGAGGAAATACGTATGTATCGTTCTTTGGGCTTCCTTACCGGTCTGCCCGACAACTATGCGCGTGGCCGTATAATCGGTGACTACCGCCGTCTCGCTCTTTATGGTCTCGACCGTCTTATCGAGGCTAAGAAAGAGGATTTGAAAGGCTTGACAGGTCCTATGACCGAGCATACTATCCGTTTGCGTGAGGAAGTTTCTGAGCAGATAAAGGCTCTTAACGAGATGAAGGTGCTCGGCGAGTACTACGGTCTTGACCTCTCTCGTCCTGCGACATCGGCTCAGGAGGCTGTTCAGTGGACATATATGGCATATCTTGCTGCTGTTAAGGAGCAGGACGGCGCTGCGATGTCTTTGGGTAATGTATCTTCATTCCTCGATATCTATATCCAGTACGACCTCGATAAGGGCAACATCGACGAGACATTCGCTCAGGAACTTATCGACCAGTTCGTTATCAAGTTGCGTATGGTACGTCATTTGCGTATGCAGTCTTACAACGACATCTTTGCCGGTGACCCGACATGGGTGACAGAGGCTATCGGCGGCCGCTTCAATGACGGACGTACAAAGGTTACGAAGACTTCGTTCCGTTTCTTGCAGACCCTTTACAACCTCGGTCCCTCACCGGAGCCTAACATGACGGTTCTGTGGAGCAATGAGCTTCCCGAGGGCTTCAAGGAGTTCTGCGCTAAGGTTTCTATCGATACCTCTTCAATCCAGTACGAGAACGACACCTTGATGCGTGAGGTACGTGAGTGCGACGATTACGGTATCGCATGTTGTGTATCTTATCAGGCTGTCGGCCGTCAGATCCAGTTCTTCGGCGCGCGCTGCAACCTCGCTAAGGCTCTATTGCTTGCTATCAACGGCGGCCGCTGCGAGAATACCGGTACTGTTGTAGTAAAGGGTATTCCGGTATTGTCAGGCGACCTTCTGAACTACGAAGAGGTTCTCTCTAACTACAAGAAGGTGCTTATGGAGGTCGCTCGTGTATACAACGATGCGATGAATATCATCCACTACATGCACGACAAGTACTACTACGAGAAGGCTCAGATGGCCCTTATCGATACCGACCCGTCAATCAACCTCGCTTACGGTGTCGCAGGTCTTTCTATCGCGATCGACTCTTTGTCGGCTATCAAGTACGGTAAGGTTACTGTTAAACGCAACGAGCTTGGCTTGACCGAGTCTTTCGAGATCGAGAACGACTTCCCATGCTTCGGTAACGACGATGACCGTGTAGACCACCTCGGAGTAGACCTCGTTTACTTCTTCAGCGAGGAGCTCAAGAAGCATCCTGTATACAAGAACGCTAAGCCTACATTGTCACTCCTTACCATTACATCTAACGTGATGTACGGTAAGAAGACCGGTGCGACTCCCGACGGCCGCGCTAAGGGCGTTGCTTTCGCTCCGGGCGCTAACCCGATGCACGGACGCGACAAGAAAGGTGCCGTAGCGTCTTTGAGTTCTGTTGCAAAGCTGCGTTATCGTGACTCTCAGGACGGTATCAGCAACACCTTCTCAATCATTCCTAAGTCTTTGGGCGTGAACACGGAGACACAGGTAGAGAACCTCGTTACTCTTATGGACGGTTACTTCACTAAGGGCGCTCATCACCTCAACGTGAACGTTCTTAACCGTGAGATGCTGCTCGACGCTATGGAGCATCCCGAAAAGTATCCTCAATTGACAATCCGTGTATCGGGCTACGCTGTGAACTTCATCAAGCTCAGCCGTGAACACCAGCTTGAGGTTATCTCTCGTTCTTTCCACGAGCGTATGTAATTATAGAAATGATAAATGAAATAGGCTGGCTGCAATGGCCGGCCTATTTTTAAATGACAGATTATGAATATAAGAGTACATTCGTACGAATCGTTAGGAACTTTTGACGGTCCGGGTCTGCGTCTTGTGGTGTTTCTGCAGGGCTGCAACTTCCGCTGCCTCTATTGTGCCAACCCTGATACTATCGATCCTAAGGGCGAAAGCAAGGAGACTGACATAGAGGATATCGTGCGTCAGGCTGTGAGCGAAAAGGCGTTCTTCGGAAAGAAGGGCGGCGTGACGTTCAGCGGCGGAGAGCCTACATTCCAGGCCAAAGCCCTTGTTCCTCTTGTGAAACGTCTCAAAGAGGAGGGTATACATGTCTGCATCGACTCTAACGGCAGTATATGGAACAGCGATGTCGAGGAACTTTTCTCAATAGCCGACCTTGTCCTGCTTGACGTGAAGCAGGCCAATCCGCAACGTCATACCAAACTGACAGCGCGTGGCAATGAGCAGACTCTGAGAACCGCAAAATGGCTGCAGGATAATGGAAGGCCTTTCTGGCTCCGTTATGTTCTTGTTCAGGGGTACAGTGCATTCGAGGAGGATATGCGTCTTCTGGGCGAACATTTCAAGGGGTACGACATGATAAAGCGCGTCGAGATTCTGCCTTACCATACTCTTGGCGCTCATAAGTACGAGCCGTTGGGAATGGAGTACAAACTGAAAGGCGTTAAGGAGAATACGCCTCAGCAACTTGACGAGGCAAAGGCGATTTTTGACGAATATTTCGATTGCGTATTTGTGAACTGATACCGGCTGTATAAGCAAAGAGGGTTGAGAAAATATAAATTCTCAACCCTCTTTGCTTATATATTGTCAGTTTTATTTAAATTTCTCCCAATAGACCTTTTTGCCTATACCTAAGATGTTGCCGAACAGCTTCAGCTTCGTAGGGCTTACAAATTCAACGTCCACGTCTACCTTCATGCCCATTGTAGGGTCGTAAATCTCTGCGCCGCTCCATTTCTGTTTCTTGGCGTTGTATTTCAATCCTTTAATAAGCACCACTTTGTCTATGTCCACGTTACGCAGTTTTTTGTCGGGGTTTTTGACATCCTTGCGTTTGTTGCCATCTTTGTCGAACTCGTTCTCAACCCAGTAGACTTGTGCCATGTATGTGCCGTCTTCCTCTTTGGTCACCTTGATTTTGCTTTTGCTTCCTCCTCGGTCACTGATGTACTCGCCTAAAATGTTGTCGCCGTTGGAGTTCATTTCTTGTGCTTGCGAGGCTGTCGTGAACAGCAAGCCGCACAGCAATGTAAAGATAATTTTTTTCATTTTTTACACTTTTATTGTTTGAAACTGTACAAAAATAGTGCAATAATTACAAACGCATGCAATTATTGCACCGCTTTTGCACATTTTTAAATGTTTTGTGCAATAAATGAAATCTCTTTGTTTATAATTAGCTCTGTTTACTCAGCCACGTACTTGTAGCCAAGTTCTCCGATAGCTGCGATTATCTTCTCGTCGTCTATGTTTTCACCCTCCACATATGCTGTTCCGTCCGAGAGCTCTACATGTACCGCTGTTACACCTTCGATTTGTGCGAGGCGTTTTTCTACGTTTGCCTTGCAGTGGTTGCACATCATGCCGTTTATTTTATACATTCTCTTTGTCGCATGGCACTCGCAGCTGTCATTCTTCTTTCTGTACTTCAGAATGAACGCGAGTACAAGCAGAGCCGTGAAGATGATGCTTGACGCCGTCTGCCACCACGGCGTCACAGCTCCGCAACAGGCAGCGCTGTGTTTCTGAGCAGCCACGCTGAACCATTCGGCAGGCAAGAAGTTGTCTATAAGAAGACCGAAGCCTATTGAGCCGAGCATAATTGTTGAAAGGTATATAAGCAGGGTCTTACGTCCTAAAACCTTGTTTATGACAAGCATGGTCGCCATATTCGTAGCGGGCCCGGCCATGAGCAGTACAAGCGCGGCTCCGGGCGACAGCCCTTTCAGCATAAGAGCGGCCGCGATAGGTATCGAGCCTGTGGCGCAAAGGTACATTGGCATTGAAACCGCAAGTATAATGAGCATGTTAAGCAATGGGTAATCGTTGAACTCTACAAAGAAGTCGTCGGGCAAGACGACGGTTATGATAGCGGCGACCGCAAGTCCAATTATTATCCATTTGCCGATATCCTGTATCATATCAATGAAACCATATCTCAGGGAGCCTATGATTTTTGCGATGAAGCTCTTCTTTGAAGCTTTCTCTGCCGTTTTTTTTGCCGTATTTTCATTGTTCCTGTCAAAACGGTTTACAAGCAGTCCGCCTGTAATGGCTGTTACGAAAGCCACGGCAGGGCGTATGATTGCGAACGGTATTCCTATTAGCGAAGCGGTGGCAAGTATCGAATCAACGCCTGTCTGGGGTGTTGATATGAGGAACGATACGGTAGCTCCTTTCGATGCTCCTTCACGGTAAATCGATGTGCCTGTAGGAATAACTCCGCAGGAACAGAGCGGCAACGGTATGCCGAAGAGCGTAGCCCACAGTATCGAACTGAAATTATTGCGTGAAAGCTTGTCGGAATATATCCTTCTCGGAACGAACTCGTGCAGTATGCCGGCAATGAGAAAACCCAACAGCAGGTATGGCGTCATCTCGTTCAATAGGTCTAAAAGCGGTTTCAGGAATTCTGTCATAATTCTAATACTTAAAAAATGGAAGTAACTTTGCAGTCACTCCCATTGCCTTATGCAATGTTATCCACAGCAAAGATACAACAAAGAAACGAAAGTGAGTGCGAAACGGGGAAAGAATGTTGTCTGTTAGCGATTTAACAATGTTTGCCAAGATGTTACTGTGCCATCAAATGCCAATGAAAAGCCAAGAAATGACAAAGTTTCGTTACTATACCGTTACTTTAATTCTTGATTTCAATAGGTTTATTCGATTGCCTTAACAGATT
>JAZNPP010000040.1:0-9329 GCA_045589695.1 Bacteroidaceae bacterium | reverse complement strand
TATTCTCTTCTTTCACCTCTTCATCTTTTTGATTCCGGTTGCAAAGTTACTATGAAAACTTTTTTGGTGCAAAAAGTTTTCGTTAATAATTATGGAAATTTTTCAATATTAAAATTTTTTATGATTTGTTCAACAATCGTGTCGAGATAATGAAAAACCTGCCCGCTAAAATGGTCTTTCGCGGGCAGGTTTTTGATGTCATTCTTTGGATGTTCCTTTGTCGAGATAGCTTTTTAAAGCATCTACATAGTCTTCAAACGCCTTCAGTCCGGTTTCTGTTATGCGGCACACCGTCTGTGGCTTCTTGCCTTTGAAGCATTTTTCCACAGTAATGTATCCTGCTGTCGACAGCTTGTCGAGCTGCACGCTCAAATTGCCGGCTGTGGCTCCGCTTGCCTCGCGAAGATAGACGAAGTCGGCCTCCTCACAGTTCACAAGTACAGATATCACTGCCAGACGCAGTTCGGAATGGAGTAGTGGGTCTAGTTTCTTGAACATCTTCTTATTTTGCTTTTTTGTTCATCATAAATCCCGGGATAATCAGGTTCAGGAGTGCAGCAACGCCAAACAGCAACGATGCGTCCAGACTTTCTACAAAGAAAAGGGCAATTGTGCATCCTATTCCGGTAATCAATCCACCGGCGGTAATGTAATTGTTTTTCAGTATAATGCCTGTCATTGTAGCGGCAAAGCCAATTAGAACGGCTGCCAGAAATCCGCATAATGCGGGTTCAATGATTACAAACGTTGCAGATAGTACAGTTGCGAATATTCCGTATATAATCCAAATGTTTCCCAGCGTCTTGCCTATGAATGTGCTTGCTACCTCTTTCTTTTTCCCCTTTGACTGAATGAGCGACACTGGCCATCCCACAACTGGAATTCCGAACCACAGCAAGTTCCAGTTCATATTGCCGGTCTCTTGCAGAATGAACCATACCAGTATTGAAAAAAGAAGGACTATTACACCCCAGGTAACCAGCGGTGTCCCTGCATTCTTTTCAAAATCTCGTCTGCTCTTTGCAATTGCTTCACTAATGATTTGAAGGCTCTTTTCAGGTGTCATACTATTTGCTTCCATAATAAAAGGTTTTAATCTGTTGAAAAATAAGTTTTTATAAAGTGTTGTAAACCGGTTTCCTACATTTGTGCCTTTAAACGTGTTGCAAATATAAATAGGTTTATAAAATAAACCAAATCTTTTTTTGAATAAATTTTAATTTGAATCGAATTTCGTGACAATACTTGGCGCGGTGGGTGTTTCCTCGCCGCCTTGGTCTTTTGCTCCAATTACCTTCTTTTCTTCCTGTCAGCCTTTCTTTCTTTTCTTGTGTGTCTGTTTGATATACAATATAAAAAAACCTCGCTTCTGTAACTGAATTACAGAAGCGAGGATGTTCTGTCTTTATTCTTCGTTCCTCCTTGGCTCCTGGACTGTCCCTCTTGTTTTAAGAGGGATGAGCGAAGCGGGGGAGATGGTTTGTTTTGCATTGACAACCCTCGTTTTTTGTAATCTGCTCGGTTTGTCAATGCTTCCTTAAAATATTATTCTTCGAGCAATTTTTTAAGGAACTCGTTCATTTCCTCGTCGAAGCCCTCAAGCAGGTCTTTGCTCAGAATAACCGTGTCGTCATCTACTATCAGCAGATCCACAATATCTTGGCCGTCCTCGTCGGCAAGCACGAACGAGTAGGGTTTCGTGATATTGAGGCTGTCGAAGCAACCCTTCTCATGCATCTCTGCGAGCAGGCTGCGAAGCTCTTTTTCAAAAACCTCCTCATTGTGTTCTCCCTCCCACTCTAATATATGTACGCGCGTGAGGCACTTGTCATCGTCGTCCATGACGGTAAGGTCGCCGTTGTTGCCGTTCATGTATACATGAAAGTCGGTTACTCTGGTCTCTTCTGCAGTAATGAAATCCTTACCCATCTTGTTGATGGCTTCCTGCAGTCTGTTCTGTGTTTCTCTGCTTAAAGACATGGTAGTGTGTTTGAACTGTTCTTTTTGTTTGCTGTTAGAGGTTCTTGCCGTGGCAGTTCTTGAACTTTTTGCCGCTGCCGCAAGGACAAGGGTCATTGCGTCCGACGCTCTTCTCAACACGTATCGGCTCACGCTTTACGTTCTCTCTTGTGTCGCGCTGCGCCGCAGCCTGCTGGTTGGGGTCGTTGAGGTCTGCCTTTGTCTCGCTGTACCTCTGCTGTCTGCCTCGTTTCGGGTCCGGAGCGACCTTCACGTTGTTCTGCTCTTTCTCCTGAACGGGTATCTGTCCTCTTGTGAGGATTGAGACGGTCTGGTCGTGTATCTTGTTTACCATCTTGTCGAACAGCGTCACCGACTCCAGCTTGAATATAAGCAGCGGGTCTTTCTGTTCGTAGCTCGCGTTCTGTACCGAATGTTTCAGTTCGTCGAGGTCACGCAGGTTTTCTTTCCATGCATTGTCGATAGTGTGCAGCAGTATGGACTTCTCGAAGCATTTGATGACCTCTTTGCCTCGCGTGTCGTACGCTGCCTGCAGCGGCACGGGTATCTGGTAAACGTGGCGGCCGTCTGTAACAGGAACGTATATGTGCTTGTCGCGCATGTCGGGGTGTTCCTTGTAAACGAAGTCGATGAACGGCAATGCGACCTGCGCCATGCGTTCTGTACGCTGCTTGAAACTCTCCATTGCGGCGTCGAAGCACTTTTCGGCCTTTTCTTCGGCGTCCATCTTGTTGAACAGCCCTGCGTCGTCGAAGGGAAGCTCTGCCGAAAGAAGTCTCAGCATCTCCATCTTTGCGTCCTCGAACGTGTAGTTCTCAACGATGTGGCAGCAGCGGTCCCATACCATATTCACTATGTCCATGCCGATACGTTCGCCTATGAGGGCGTGGCGGCGTTTCGTGTATATTACCGTACGCTGCTTGTTCATGACGTCGTCATATTCGAGCAGGCGTTTGCGGATACCGAAGTTGTTCTCCTCGACCTTCTTCTGCGCGCGTTCTATTGACTTCGAAATCATTGAATGCTCAATCATGTCGCCCTCCTTGAAGCCCATGTATTTGTTGTCAAGTACTTTGGCGATACGCTCCGAGCCGAACAGGCGCATGAGGTTGTCCTCTAACGAAACGAAGAACACCGAAGAACCCGGGTCGCCCTGACGTCCCGCACGTCCTCTCAGCTGACGGTCTACACGTCGTGACTCGTGACGTTCCGTACCTATAATCGCAAGACCGCCGGCGGCTCTTACTTCTTCGCTCAGCTTGATGTCGGTACCGCGTCCCGCCATGTTGGTGGCGATGGTCACGGTGCCCGAAAGTCCTGCCTTCGCTACTATGTCGGCCTCTTTCTGGTGCAGTTTGGCGTTGAGTACGTTGTGAGGTATCTTGCGTATAGTGAGCAGGCGGCTCAAAAGTTCTGAAATCTCGACCGATGTAGTACCTACAAGTACCGGACGTCCCTGTTTTACAAGGCTTGCTATCTCTTCGATTACAGCGTTGTACTTCTCGCGTTTGGTCTTGTATATGCGGTCGTTCATGTCGTTGCGGGCGATAGGACGGTTGGTCGGTATCACCACAACGTCGAGTTTGTATATGTCCCAGAACTCTCCCGCTTCCGTTTCGGCAGTACCGGTCATGCCGGCGAGCTTGTGGTACATGCGGAAATAGTTCTGCAATGTGATAGTGGCGAATGTCTGTGAAGCGGCCTCTACCTTAACCCGCTCTTTCGCTTCAATGGCCTGATGCAAGCCGTCGGAGTAGCGGCGGCCCTCCATTATGCGGCCTGTCTGTTCGTCCACAATCTTCACCTGTCCGTCCTCGGTTACTACATACTCTACGTCACGGTCGAACATCGTGTACGCCTTGAGCAGCTGGTTTATGGTGTGGACACGCTCCGACTTGATAGCGAAGTTCGTGAGCATCTCCTCTTTCTTGGCGACCTTCTCTTCTCCTGTCAGGCTCTCGTCGCTTTCGAGCAGCGAAAGCTCGGTGGCGATGTCGGGGAGAACGAACAGGTTCTGGTCCGAAGAGTTTCCTGTGATAAGCTCTATGCCCTTGTCGGTGAGGTCCACGCTGTTGTGTTTCTCGTCAATGACGAAGTACAGCGGCTCGGTAGCCTCGGGCATGCGGCGGTTGTTCTGCTCCATGTAAACCTCTTCGGTCTTCAGCAAGCCTGTCTTTACGCCCGGCTCGCTGAGCAGCTTTATCAGCGCCTTGTTCTTGGGCAGGGCCTTGTGGCTGCGGAACAGCGACAAGTAACCTTCTACTACAACATCCTTGTCGTCTGAATATATCTTTGTGCGTGCCTCGGAAAGGAACTGCGTAGCGAGCTTCTTCTGAGCCTCTACAAGGCGTTCCACCAATGGACGGTACTCTTCGAACATCTGGTCCTCGTTGCGTGGCACTGGGCCCGATATGATAAGCGGCGTACGCGCGTCGTCTATAAGCACTGAGTCCACCTCATCGACAATGGCGTAGTTGTGCTGACGCTGGACAAGGTCGTCGGGCTGTGTCGCCATGTTGTCGCGCAGGTAGTCGAAACCGAACTCGTTGTTGGTACCGAATGTAATGTCGGCGAGATAGGCTCTGCGGCGAGCGTCGGAGTTGGGCTGGTGTTTGTCGATGCAGTCTACGGTGAGTCCGTGGAACATGTAGAGAGGGCCCATCCATTCGGAGTCGCGCTTCGCAAGGTAGTCGTTCACGGTTACTACGTGGACGCCGTTGCCTGTAAGGGCGTTCAGGAACACGGGCAGGGTGGCTACAAGAGTCTTGCCCTCGCCTGTCGCCATCTCGGCAATCTTTCCTTTGTGGAGTACCACGCCGCCGAACAGCTGTACATCGTAGTGAATCATGTTCCATACGGTGTCGTTGCCGCCGGCCTGCCAATGGTTGCGGTAGATGGCTTTGTCGCCGTCGATCGTCACGAAGTCGAACCTCGCGGCGAAATTGCGGTCGGCGTCGGTAGCCGTAACTATCACCTCTTCGTTCTCGGCAAAACGGCGTGCGCTGTCCTTTACGATGGCGAAAGCCTCGGGGAGAGCTTCGTCAAGAGCCTTGTCGAGCTTTTCGAGAACCTCTTTTTCGAGCTTGTCGATTTGGCTGAACACGGCCTCTCTCTTTTCGAGTTCCGTATCCTCTATGCTTGCTTTAAGCTCTGCGATTTTTGCACGTTCTGCAGTTACCGTGTTCTGTATCTTCTCTTTGAGAGCCTGTGACGCTGCGCGCAGTCCGTCGTTACTGAGCGCTGAAATCGCAGGATATGCAGCCTTGATTTTTTCCACCCAGGGCTGTATCTCTCGCATGTCTCGGCTTGCTTTGTTGCCGAACAGTTTACTTATAAATTCGTTAAAACCCATATTTAATGTATTAATTTTTATTCAATTTAAATTATTGCGACGAATGGACAAACCATTTCCCCCGATAAACTCTGAATTATCGACATCAATCGTCGGCCGTTAATCGGTAATCGCAACCAATTTGCAAATTTAATAATAAAAAAGCATAACATAGTTATGTTTCTTGCAATAAATTGCTCTTTTGCGACTGAATTCGGACAAAAAACGTGCCATAATTTTTTTCTGCCATTGTGTCATGCCTTAATCCTTTTTTGTTTATCTTCGCAAAAAAATATATGACAATGAAAAATATACACTTTGCGGCTTGTCTGCTGCTGTCGATTGTCGCCGCTTCGTGCGGAAACCTCGAAAAGGTCTATCATGCGGCCGACTTCGGCATAGTGCCCGGTACCGGCGAGGATATGACAGCCGAGTTCGTGAAAGCAGTTGAAACCATAAAGGCCGAACGCAGCGGCAGGCCGGCTGTGCTGTTGCTTGAAGGCGGCGAGTACGACTTCTTCCCCGACAGCGCCAACGTTCGCGAATATTACATCTCTAATCACGACCAGGACAACCCTAAGCGTGTGGCGATAGTGCTTGAAGGCGTGAAGAACCTTACGATTTCCGCTAAGAATAATGGTGCTGACTCACGTCGCGCGTGTTTTTATATGAACGGCCGTATGTTGCCTGTAGCTATGGTAGGCTGCGAGAACTGCAAATTGGAATTCATAGGCATCGATACCCGTTCTCCCCAGATTACGCAGGTCGAGGTTGTAGAGAACGACGCCGAGGCCGGCTTCATAACATACCGCATAGCCCCTTACGCAAGCTATAAAGTCGTAGACGGGCGCTTGGTGGCGTACGGCTGCAATTGGGAGTTTACGCCGCAGGCGGGAATAGCTTTCGACGGCGAGACAAGGCATTTGGTATATCAGACAAGCGATATATGGGTAGGCGTAAATGGCGTGACCGAGGTAGAGCCCGGGCTCGTGCGTGCCCCGTGGCGCGACGCTCGTCTTGTGCCGGGGACGGTAATAGCATTGCGTTCCTACGCACGTCCCACGCCGGGCATATTCGTGTCGGAATGTAAGGATATCGCATTTGAGAATGTTACGGTATATTATGCCGAAGGCATGGGTCTGCTTGCGCAGATCACCGAGAACATCACTCTCGAAGGCTTCAATGTGGCGTGCCGCGGCGATGAGCGTTATTTCACCACGCAGGCCGATGCGACCCATTTTTCGGGCTGCAAGGGCAAGATTATCTCGACCGGCGGTCTTTATGAGGGTATGATGGACGACGCTATAAACGTTCACGGTACCTATCTGCGTGTCGTTGAGCGTCTCGACGACCGCACTCTTGTCGGCAGGTATATGCACGGCCAGGCCTACGGCTTCTATTGGGGCGGAGCGGGCGACAGCGTGCAGTTCGTGCGTTCCGATGTGATGGAGATTGCGGGCGCAAACAAGGTGGTGGAGATTGTCCCTTATGACAAAGAGACTATTGCCGGTTGCAAAGAGTTCAAGATAACGTTCAGCGAGCCGCTGCCACAGGATATCGCCGACGGCAACTACGGCATAGAGAACCTTGAATGGACTCCCGAAGTGGTATTCAGCGATAACGTAATACGCAATAACCGTGCCCGCGGCGCTCTCTTCAGCACGCCTAAGCGGACGCTTGTCGAGAATAACCTCTTCGATCATACGTCGGGCACTGCTATTCTGCTCTGCGGCGACTGCAACGGATGGTTCGAGACAGGAGCCTGCCGCAATGTCATTATTCGCGGCAACCGTTTCGTGAACGCTCTTACTAATATGTTCCAGTTTACAAACGGAATAATCTCGATATACCCCGAAATTCCTGACCTCGCATCGCAGCGGAAGTATTTTCACGGCGGCGACGGTAAGGGTGTCGTAATAGAGAACAATGTTTTCGAGACGTTCGACGCTCCGCTGGTCTATGCGAAGTCGCTCAACGGCCTTGTGTTCCGTGGCAACAGGGTTGTTCAGAACAATGACTTCAAGCCTTTCCATTGGAACAGGCACCGCTTTCTGTTCGACAGGGTGACGAACGTGACAATAGAGGACAATGAGTTCGACAGCGGCTTTGATTATGAAAAAGATGTCATGTCACGCAACTAAGGAGTGATGTTCCGCAATTATTCAGGCGACATAACGGGCGTTGAAATTCCGCAGCGTTTTAATAACCCTTTCTGCTACAGCCCTCACAAGCTTTGCCTTTTGGCGGCGGGTGAGGTGCGGCGTTTATTGTCTGCCGACAGCCTGTTGCTTGCCGAGGCCGGGAAAGGCAAAATGTTCGGAGTGCTTGCGGTGCAGGACAATGCCGGGAACATAGGGTATCTTGCGGCATTTTCGGGGCTTCTCTTCGGAAAGAACAGCTGCGAGGGATTCGTGCCCCCTGTTTACGACATGCAGTCTCCCGACGGATATTTCAAGCAGGAAGAAGCACGTATCTCGGCGATAAACAAGGCTATAGACGCTATAAGCGGCAGCGAGGAACGCCGCAAGGCTGCGGCTGAGCTGCTAAGTGTGAATAATGAGGCCGCCGCCGCTCTTGAAGCGCTTTCGGCGGCATTTGCCGCAAATAAGGCGAGCCGCTGGCAAAGACGTGCATCGGGGCGGCTGTCGGCCGAAGAGGAGCTTGCCATGACAAAGCAGAGCCAGTTCGAAAAGGCGGAGCTTAAACGCCGCCGTAAGGCATGGCAGGAAAAAATAGCCGAAAAAGAGGCGGCGTGTTCCGCTATCGAAGATAAAATTTCTTTACTTTTACAGGAGCGTAAGAACCGCTCCGTGGCTCTGCAGCGTTGGCTGTTCGAACAGTTCCGGGTGCTTAACGCCAAAGGGGAAAGCAAGAGCCTGCATGCCATATTCGAAGAGAGGCTCGGCGCGTTGCCGCCGGCGGGGGCAGGAGAGTGCGCTGCGCCTAAGCTGTTGCAGTATGCCTATAAAAACTCGCTCAAGCCGCTCGCTATGGCCGAATTCTGGGTGGGCCGGTCGCCGGCAGGCGAAGTACGCCGCGACGGCTGTTTCTACGGCTCGTGCAAGAGCAAGTGCGAGCCTATTCTCGGGTATATGCTGCAAGGACTTGATGTCGAGGAGTCGCCGCTCGAAAAAGGCGGTGACGTAAACGGCATTGAGGTGGTGTATGAGGACGAACGGCTGCTTGCGGTGAACAAACCGTCAGGTGTACTGTCGGTACCGGGCGTCGTGGGCGGTATGTCGGTGCAGGAGTGGGTACGCGAACGTTGCATGCACGGCAACGACGTCTTTGTGGTGCATCGTCTCGACATGGCTACCTCGGGACTGCTGCTTGTGGCTAAGTCAATGGAAGTATATAAGGAGCTGCAAGGGAAATTCGCTCGTCGCGAGGTAAAAAAAGTTTACATGGCGCTGCTCGACGGAGTACCTGCCGTTAAAGAGGGCACTATTGAGCTTCCTTTGTCTCCGGACTATGATAACCGCCCTCGCCAAAAGGTCGATTTTGAGCATGGCAAGCCTGCAGTGACACGCTATTCTGTTGTAAGAACATTGCAGTACGGAGGCAAAGAGTGTGCGTTGGTACGTTTTGAGCCCGTCACCGGCCGTACGCATCAGCTCAGGGTGCATGCCGCAAGCGAATACGGGTTGAATACTCCTATAGTGGGCGACGCCTTGTACGGTATGCCTGCCGAAAGGCTTATGCTGCACGCCTCGTCATTGGAAATAACGATTAACGGTAAGAGATTGAGTTTAGAGGTGAGAGTTTAGAGTTTAGAGTTGAGGGTAGGTGAGTTTAAAACAAAAAGTCGTTTAGCCCCTCCCGAAAGTTTGCAGGTGAGCCGTTTTATTCTTGTTGCGATTTACCCTTGACCTGTTGTTTTTTATTCTTCTTGTAGTCGTTGTTTTCTTGTACTTTCTGTGCCGACAGAAAGTACCAAAGACCTCTGCACATGGTCGTTTTCTTAACGCAAAACATAGTTGACATTTTTGGGGTGTCCGGAACTCGCTTGGCGGCGCAA
>JAZNPP010000039.1:0-3190 GCA_045589695.1 Bacteroidaceae bacterium | reverse complement strand
AACGGACCGCAAGAGAACATCGCAGGAGAGAGCTCATAAAGCGCCTCCCAGATTTTCAGCATAACGTAGCGTGTCTCAAGCGTATTGCGGCGGCATACTCTTTGACTAATCATGTGTTTCCACTGATACGGAGTAGCGCTGATAATAAGGATATTTCTTAAGCTCTGCGGCGCCAAATAGCCGGCAGAGTCATTGTCCAAACCGTACTCAATGAGGAGCTTGTACTTCTGCATTGACGCCTTACACTGAGAAAGATACGCGGCCTGAGTGGGCTCGTTCAAAAGGTTATACGGTACAACAAAGTCTGCTGCTTCCGCGTTGTTCGAGTAGTCGCTATACTGGAGCGAGGCCGACATAAACTTGACCTCGTTCTGATGGCGCGTAATCTGCGCAAGGAATCTGCGAGAAGCGCCAACGATAACGACATTGATTGCCCCAAATTTCTGTATAGCCGGGTGAGGCAGCTTTGTCATAGCTTCAACGGTTTCAGGCTTGTAGTCCTTTTCATATAAAGCCGTAAAATCAGACATGCTCTTGATTGAGTGCCCGCGCTGCGTAAGACGCGCAGCACAGACCATCATCTTTTCAGCGTCCGCGATAACCTCAGGATTTAATACCTTGATTTCAATTCTGTCCATGCTGCTCCTCCTCAACCAATGCTTTCAACAAAAGCAAGTAGTTTATGCTGTCCGTGATTTTCTCGGTCCAGCGCTCGCTTGTGTACTGTTTTCCGTCAGTACACATATCGGAGACAGAGACAAGGTGCTTTGTCAGCATTCCGAGCAGCGCTGCTTTCGGCGTACTGTTCATGATTGCCGCGGCCTTCTTAAAGTGGGCCAGTCTGTCAACCGTGCTTTCTTTTACGGCGTCGGGCGCGTATTCCTCACCCTTACCGATAAGCAAGCTCTCACAGGTCAAAAGCTGCTCTTTAACAACTTTATTAAAAACGTCGATTTTCATAGCGTTTAGTCCTTTCTATAGTATTCGCATTCGTAAGCGTCCGCTCTAAGCGGTAAGCCGTCGGCCCATGCGATAGGCTCTGACATTATGGCGCTAAGCTCTTTAGCGGAGCTTACGCCTTCGGGTACTTCGCAAATAACTTCGTCGTGGACATGAAACACAACAGGAAAACCGTTATTTTCAAGTCTGCATATAGCCTCAGCTAAACAGTCACGCGCAACAGCCTGAACAATATTCTCGACGAGCTTCGGGCCATAGGATTCTATGCGGCCCCAAGCGCCCGAGCTTTGAATATTACCCTCGTAGGTGATACTGTCGTCAACGATTGCCGGCTTAACATAACTCAGCTCGCGACCGTTCGGAAGTCTCAGCTTGAGCAACGGTCCCTTTTTGAAAAAGCCCATATCAAACGGTAAAGTCGTCGGCGCTTTTGTCTGGATAGTTCTGCGGGCAGCCGCATCCGTGTCCCACCAGAATTTTGTTATGGCAGGATTTGCAGCACGCCAGCTGTTAACCAGAGGCTTGAGCTCGTCCTCAATGAGTCCCATTTCAAGAGCTCCCATAGACTTCAAGGCACCGACCGAGCCGCCATATCCGAGAGCAAGCTCAGCGATTTTACCTTTTTGTCTCATGGGGTCGCCCTTCTTAACGCTGCCGGCCGGCAGGTGGAACATCTGCTCAGCAGAGGCCTCATAAATTTTGCCGTGCGTATTAAATACGTCCATGCGCCATTGCTCACCAGAGAGCCAAGCAATCACACGGGCCTCAATCGCGGAAAAGTCAGCCACAATAAAGCGGTGCCCTTTGCGTGGTATAAAGGCCGTCCTGATTAGCTGCGAGAGTGTTCCTGAAATGTCGTCAAAAAGCAGCTCCATAGTTGTTAGGTCTCCGGCGCGAACAAGCTGACGAGCAATATCAAGGTCACGGTCAGGCATTTTATTTTGCGGCAAATTCTGCATTTGCACTAAGCGGCCAGCCCAGCGTCCCGTGCGGCTGGCTCCGTAAAACTGAGTCAAGCCTCGGATTCTATGGTCCTCGCAAGCTGTACGCTGCATGGCTTTGTATTTCTCCGTAGAGGTCTTTGCAAGGCCTGCTCTAATATCGAGCATACGGTCAACGTCCTCGTGGTCTGCGTCAGCTCTTACGCCGGCGATAGACTTCTTATTAAGACTTTCAACCGTTATGCCTGCGGTGTCCTCAATCCAGCCTTTAAGCTGCGCCGTGCTTTTCGGGTTATCGAGACCAGTAAGTTCTCTTGCGCTGTCAAGCAGCCGAGCTTTGATAACTTCGTCCATACGAATCGCTTGCTCCGCAAAAACGAGGTCAACGCCGACGCCGCGGTCATTGATTCGCTGGTCGTGCTCCCAAAGAATCTGCTCACTCGGTAAAATAGGGTAGTTAGCAAGCTTTTTCCTGATTGCACGCTCTGCCACAACGTCGCCTACGTTGTACTCTTTATAGAGTTGCCAACGTTCAGGGTCATGCTGTGGCAGATTTCTGGTCCTCATACCGTTTGTCTTTGTAGGCTTGCAAGGTATAGAGAAGTATCTTATAAGGGCTTTACCGGTTTTGAGCTTCTGCTTGTCCTCAGGCAAACCGAGAACAATGCCGACGGATTCCAGAGTCGCAGGAAGTCCAAGCTCTCTGGCCCAAACTGCTGTACAGCTCCATTGCTCAGGCGGTGTCACGGAGCCCAGAAACGCGCTCAGACAAGTTCTTTCAAAAGACGCATTGAATGCTGTCTTAAGTATTTCGGGGTCATATAACGCGTTCTGGAGCTCCTGAGGCAGCTTTTCACCTTGGGCAAGGTCAATCACTTGCACGGGGTCGTCGTCAAAAGCATAACCGAATAAAAGTATTTCAAATTCAGGGTGCGCAGCGTAAGCATAGACTCCATGCTGACGAAGGTCTAACGGGCTGTATGTTTCAATGTCAATGCTTAACGTCCTCATGGCGCTTAACCGAGGAGGTCATCGTCGCCGCTGAAGTCGTCATCATCGTCCTCCCAGCCGTCGTCCCAGTCGGAGTCAGTTACAACGCCACCGCCAAGAGGCTCGCCGTCGTAAAGCTTCATAATACCGTTAAGGCCGGCAGAGATACCCTTATTGCCCTGAGTATCGTAGACGTAGAAATTGATAATCGCGCGGCCGTAGCAGCCGGAATAAAGCTCGCGCTCGTCGGTCAGAGGAGTCTTGTCCGCATGAACGAGCACAGGAGGATTATTAGAGCT
>JAZNPP010000038.1:0-2240 GCA_045589695.1 Bacteroidaceae bacterium | reverse complement strand
ATAATAGAGAGAGAATAAAAAAGTTTTGCTGTACAGAATAGAACGACGAAACTCCGAGAATACAAGATTTGAGGGCTCCTGTCCTTTGTAATCCACCGGCTCTCTAAAGCTACCCGAAGGCGTGGCCCGCCATTGGACAATGTGAAGCTGACTCGGTTTTCGATTAAAATTGATGAGTTTCCCAGTCAATCGATACAGCAAAACCGTACACAAACATAATAAGCATTTTCGACAGAAACAAGCTATTCTGCCACAAATTCCTTTTTTTTCACATATTATACGCTTTGTAAAGCCTATTTCACACAAAAATGCGGGACGACTTTTTCGGATCGTCCCGCATTTTTGTGTGAATTTTCCTATTACTTCTTAACCGGAGAAATCCTCAACTTATATATCATCTCCTTATTAGGAACGCAATACTCAGGCATTGTACCAACATCGTGACCGCAAGAAGCGTTGCCGATACCGCGCAACCATGCATCGAGGTGCAGAACGGTATAAGGACGCTTGGTCATTTCCCAGTAGTGCTGCGCATTCATAAGGTCGGCGTCGGCATAAGGAAGAGCCGAAAAGCTTACGCTGCCTTCTGTTTCAATCTTGATACCCTCGCCGAGCGCATTGGTCAGCGACAGCTCACGCAACCCCTCACGGCTTCCGCTGCTCTGAGGCTTAACATAGTTGTCGGCCATGCTGCCGTCGGCCTTGCCGGTATAACGTCCTACTACTGTACCGTCCTTACGGTCTACAGTATTCTCCCACGGGCCGCAAGCATAATAATCGACATTGCTCAATGACGAATCGACAGCGCACACGAGACCGGCACGACGCAGGTCGCCGTTCTTAGGAATAAACTTAGCCACGACATCAACAATGCCCTGGGCATAAACGATGAAGTCTATTTCAGTGTCGCAAAGCGAACCACGTCGTACAGTCTTCACTACGGTGTTGCCGTTCTCCTCAACTACTTTCACCTCGCCCTTAGCCTCAAGACCGTTGCCGGTGTAGCCGTACTTGTCGTTCTCTATCCAGCGGTGGTTGTCATATATGAAGCCCTGACCGTCTGCAATCACATTCTTACCGTTGAAAGCAAGAGCTGTCATTTGCGCAGTCTCAGCGTCGAACTTCACCTGTACCTTGTCGTTGCCTACAGCGATTTCGTGCAAAGAAGAGGTGCTTGCGAGAGGAGCGCCCTTTGACTTGATTTCGGGCAAGGCCGCACGCTCAACCAGCGTGAACTGCTGAACGGCCACTTCGTGACCTGCGGGAGCGAACACCTGTGCTTCACGATGCACAAGACGTACAGTCATCAGAATTTCGTCGCCTCTCTTGGCAGCTCTCTCCACATTCACCTTGCGTGCTGTAAGCCATGTCTTAACAGTTTCTCCGCTTTCGGCCGAAGGAGCCTGTGTGCGGCCGGTGTACACCACCTTACCGTTCTTCACGACCTCGTGAACTATGTCAAACTCGTTAAGGTTCGTAAAGTTGTACTTGTTCTTTATTGCGATAGTAGCTATTCCGTATTCAGTATTGAGTTCCGGCATAGATATCTCAACGAACTGGTGAGCGGCCTTTACCTCCTTGAGTTTGCCGCCCTCCTGACGAAGAGGAGAAACAACACCGTTAGAGCAGAAGTTGCCCTGGTGAGGACCCGGATAATCGTAGCCTGTGTGAATGCGGTAAACGCCCTCCTTCATCTCCTGCGGGTCATAGATAGCCTGATCTACCCAATCCCAGATACACCCGCCGATGCATGAGTTAGAGGCTTCTATCTTCTGCCAATACTCTTTGAGATTACCTATTGCGTTGCCCATAGCGTGAGCGTACTCGCATATGAACATAGGCTTATCGAGATCATTGGTATTCTCGTTCATCCATGCCTGGCCCGGATACATCTTTGAATAGAAGTCACTGAAACGTCCGCCGCCGTAGTTGCCGTTTGAACGTGTACCCTCATAGTGTACCGGGCGTGAGTCAAGACGCTTAGCCTCGTCGTAGCAAGGACCGAAGTTGTTACCGTTACCGGCCTCATTACCCAAGCTCCACATTACCACGCTCGCATGGTTGCGGTCGCGCAATACCATGCGGTTGATGCGGTCAACGAATGAAGGAATCCATGACTCGCGGTCCGAGATAGTCTGGTTTGCATGGTCCTCAAGGTCTGCCTCGTCGCAGCAGTAGAGACCGTAGTGGTCGAACATGGCGTACATTCTTGCCGCGTTGGGGTAGTGGCTGGTACGTAT
>JAZNPP010000037.1:0-101249 GCA_045589695.1 Bacteroidaceae bacterium | reverse complement strand
CCAAAGAGTTGAATACAAATTTTGTCTTCCTAAGACCGCTTGGCCTCCGACTTGCGTTAAAGTGCTGGTTAAGTGAGTGAAACACTAAGCTTGCTTAAGTGTTTTCCAACGAACGCAAAGCAGTTCGCACGAAGTGCAAAGTGCTGGTTAAAGTCGGATCGTAGCCATGTCGTTCTGTGAGCCAAGGAGTTGAATACAAATTTTGTCTTCCTAAGACCGCTTGGCCTCCGACTTCTTTGCACTTCGTGCGAACTGCTTTGCGTTCGTTGGGAAACACTTAAGCAAGCTTAGTGTTTCACTCACTTAACCAGCACTTTGACGCCGTTTACAATGTAGATGCCCGGCTCGGTAATCTTGTTGATGCGGCGGCCCTGAAGGTCGTAGATCTCTTCTTTCTCGTTTCTCATTTCTACTTTCTCCACAGCTGTGGTAGCAAAATCAAAGCGGAAGCCTACGCTGTTCTGCTGTTCTGCTGTCAATGCGCTTGCAGGCAGATATGCTCTGTTAGCCTTTATTGTAAAATCGCCGCTTTCTGTATTTGCTTTGTAAAGCCCGACGTTGTCATTTACTTTTGCAAGAACATAAATTACATCGGTTGCGTTAGCTGTTTCCTGAATTGTTGTTCCTACAAGAAGATTGCCGTCGATAGTCGCTTCAGTCGATGTCTCCTCAAATACATATAAACCAGCTGCCGCATTTACCAAAACGCCCTCGTTAGCGGGAAGAACGCCTGTAACCTCTGTCATGTTAAGCCAATTGCCATCTTTAACGCCTGTCACCGCATAAACATCGACATCTGCCGGAATTGTCGTATTGACACCGAGGAAAAGCGTTGCCCAACCTGCATCGCCAACACTAAGAGCAGGAACCTCTATGAAAGAGTACTGGTTACCGAGACCACCACCTTGGTGCATTTTAGCATTTTCTTCAATTGAATGCAAACACAAACTGCTTGTTGCAATATTCTCCTTGATATACAATTTACCGAACTCAACGGTTTTAGTTTCTATCACACTGTTTGTTTCTTCCGTATTTGTAGTTACAAGCACAAACTCTTTTGCCGTATCGCTCATCTTCGCAGAATTGCCGATATACTTGCCTGTTAAAGCGTTCTTGATGTGGTAAGCTCCGTTATCCTGCTCCTCGAACAGCCAAAGAGCGCTCTTTGTATATTTAGAGGTCACATTTGTTTTCAAGTTTGCAGCTGCATCTGCCGGGTCGCTAAGGAAACTCATATAAGAGTCAAGCGCATAGTACTTGCCGGCTACTGGCATCTCTATATTTGCAATATCAGTTTTAATAGTTGCCTCTATCGCAGGAATCTCAGAAGCATATGTAACGCCGTCAATAGCTGTCTTCAGAGCCTCGCGAGCAGCGGATGTAAGATAGCCGACACCTACCGGCATTTCATCAACCTCAGCCTTCTTAGCTTCTTTTTCTTCTGCAGTCATCTCTTGTTCAGATCCAACCTCAACAAACTTCCATGTGATAAATTTTGAATCGGTAGTAGAGTTTGTCTGTTTTAATCCCTGGTTGCTGTATACATACAAGCCATTACTCATTGACACCTGAGAATTATTAACTAAACCGGAATTACCAATATATCCGTGCATATTCGCATCACCTTCTGTCTGATGCATTGTATAAATACCTTGTTCCTTATTTGTTAGTTCAATCTTTACAGCAGTCTTGTTTTCTGTCTGTGCGAAGCAGTTCCATTGATTTGAGTGGAAATAATAGGTTGTACCATTCTTTACATTCTTTATATAGTACTTACTTGCCGCTTCATCCGCAATCTCAAGCACAAAAATCTGAGATTCATCATTAGAAAATGGTTTAAACTGCATTGCACCTTCACTATTACCACCATCACCTAAAATTTTGTTGTAATCAACAAACTGCAAATAATAGTCAGGTTCAGTAGCGCATTGGATGCGATATTCTACACCGACTTCAAAAGGTGGAGCTACTACCTCTTCAAATTCCCAAAGATAAAGAGCTTCGGCAAGAGAAGGGTCAGCGCCGATTGGCTGATAGTTTTCGTTCAAATCTATAAAATAATGCCCATGCCAACCGTCTTGAACACTTGAGTTAGTCAGACGGATAGCGCATTTGCCATTATCGCCGACAAAAGCCACCTGTGATGTCCATTTTTTAGCCTCTGTATCCGTTTTGATATTTGTAGCGTTTTGGTCTGTATTTGATATATATGTACCTTTCATTTTCATCAAATACGACTTAGAGAACAATGGGTCTCCCGCATGTTGATCTTCTCTTATGCCCTCTGCTACCTCAAAAGCTTCCGGGTTTTCTGTCACTGTTGTAACACTATTTGCTCCGGCAATCTGCAAGTAATGTTTCACACCATTTGCATCGGTATGATAAACGTAATAATTTCCCGGCACTGTCAAAGTTTTCAAATTAGCCTCAGAAAAACTCTGTGCCATAGCCGTAGTAACCGCCGCTACTAACAGCATTAGAAATAAAGTAAATTTTTTCATAGCTTTTATTTTTTAATTTTGGTTATGCTTTTTTACGTCTCTTGCGAAGAGATGCAATATTTTTTACATACCAAGCCTTTTAAAATCATCTGTTTTCATACAAAACAGCTGATTTTTTCAATAAAAGTGAAAAAACTTAACGTAAAACCTAAATATTTGATTAATAATACCTAAATTTGCAAATGAAATATTGCATCTCTTCGCAAGAGATGCAATATTTTTTACTTAAGCAAGTAAGCGAGCAAAAACGGATTTTATTCATTTTTTGCTGAGAGCGGAAGCTGTTCCGGCAATCGTTCCCGTTATTTGAACTTAAATTCAAACCTTGACGAGACAACGCCGTTCTCTTTTGTCACCTGCGCTATGTAATGGTCGGGGGCAAGTTCCTTTACTCCGTACGACAACTCCTCCGTAGCGCTGCCCTCCTGCATGTAGGCGACTGTGATATCGGTAACGTCGTGCGTGTTCATGTACTCTATCGGCAGAGCGTCGAGTATATGGTCGATGTAACGTACGCTGTTCATGTGTCCGTTCACGTCGATGTCGCTATAGCGCGGACGCCGCCGGAAGGTCACATCCTCGACCGGCGTACGGTTTATCGCCGGTATGCGGCGCAGAGCAAGAGGTTCGTCGGGCAGCAGGCAGCCGCTCATGGCAACGCCGATGTCTCCGTTTAGGTCCACCGCAGAGCGTGTCTTGAGGTCTATCATAGCGAAGGTGGCTATCATGGATACCACTTCGACGCCATTTTCATCGACCATACGCACACAGCGGTCGGTAAAGCCATGATAGAGGTTTCTTATCCAAGTATCGATGTAAAGTTTCTCTCCTTCGTGAGGCACACGCTCTATGTGCAGCCCCATGCGCGCTATGACCCAGCCGAGCGATGACGTGGCACCGAAGCCTCGGGTAGCGGCATGACGGTAGGCGAAATTCATCATGCTGCTGCAGATGTTGGAGGGACGCATGCGCCCTTTGCTGTCGGCAAGGAACGTTTCGGCATAAAAAGGGAAACGGTCTATGTTAGGATTAATTTTCATATCGTTTTAGAATTTTAATAGAGATATTCCGCAACAAATCCTTTCATGCGAATTCGCTTAGTTCGACCCAGCGGTCGGTCTTTTCGTCGATGAGCCGCATCACCTCCTGTATACGCCGCGACTTCGCCAGCAAGGCGCCGTTGTCGAGCGTTCCGCTGCTCATCTCCTGCTCAAGCAGAGCCTTTTCCTCTTCCAACGCCATTATTTCAGGCTCAAGGCTCTCAAACTCTTTACGTTCCTTGAATGTGAGCTTGCGTTTTGTTTCCATGCGGTAGCTCTGCTTGACGGGCTGTTGCTGTTTTTCCGCCGCCTGCCTGGCTGCCGCCTTTTCTTCTTCACGCCAGTCGCGGTAATCGGTATAGTTGCCCGGGAAATCCTTTATATCACCGTCGCCGTTAAATACAAAGACGTGGTCCACCACCTTGTCCATGAAATAACGGTCGTGGCTCACGACGATAACGCATCCCTTGAAGTCACGCAAATACTCTTCGAGTATCTGCAGCGTCTCGATGTCGAGGTCGTTGGTTGGCTCGTCAAGAACAAGGAAGTTGGGGTTGGACATAAGCACCGTGCAAAGATAAAGACGGCGTTTCTCGCCGCCGCTCAACTTATACACGTAGTTGTACTGCTTTTCGGGAGTGAAAAGGAAGTGCTGCAGGAACTGTGACGCTGTCAGCGTCTTGCCGGCGACCGGTATCACCTCGGCTATGGCCTTCACTACGTCGATGACCTTCATCTGTTCGTTGAACGAAAGACCGTCCTGACTGTAGTAACCCCATTTGACCGTTTCGCCCACCTCTATCGCGCCGCTGTCGGGAGCGACCTTCCCGAGCAGCATTTTTATGAACGTGGACTTGCCTGTTCCGTTGTTGCCTACTATTCCGAGCTTCTCGTAACGGGAGAATGTATAGTAAAAGTCTTTTGTTATTACTTTGCCACCGAAGGCTTTTGACAGGGCCTTCATAACAAAGATTTTATTTCCGATGTACTGCGACTTTATCTCAAGCGATATCTTGCTGTCGTCACGCATGGCAGCCGCCTTCTCTTCGAGTTTGTAGAATGCGTCGATGCGGTATCGGGCCTTGTGGGCACGTGCCTGCGGCTGACGGCGCATCCATTCGAGTTCGGTACGCAACAGGTTGCGGGCTCTTGCCGTCTCGGCAGCGAAGTTCTGCAGACGCTCCTCACGTTTCTGCAGGAAATAGCTGTAATTGCCTTTGTAGCGATAGACCTTCTTGTCGTCTATCTCTATTATCTCGTTGCAGACATTATCGAGGAAGTAGCGGTCGTGCGTCACCATGAGCAGACTGCCGCTTATCCTCGACAGATACTCTTCGAGCCACTCTACCATTTCAATGTCGAGGTGATTGGTGGGCTCGTCAAGAATGATTAAGTCGGGTTGCTCGACAAGCACCGACGCCAGAGCAAGACGTTTCTTCTGCCCGCCCGACAGCTCTTTGACAGGCTGGGCGAAATTGTTGAGCTTCAGTTTCGTCAGCACCTGCTTCGCACGGGTCTCATAGTCCCATGCTTCCAATCGGTCCATCTCTTCCATAATGCGCTGCAGTTCGGCAGAGCCGCTATCGAGCGCCTTCTCGTAGCGGGCTATGACGCCGGCCATTGCGCTGTTGCGTTGCAGACACGCCTCGATGACTGTCAGCGCCGCCTCGAATTCGGGTTCCTGCTCAAGATAGCCCATACGCACGCCTCCGCGCAAAGTGACCTTGCCGCTGTCGAGGCTCTCTTTGCCTGCAATCATCTTGAGCATGGTACTCTTGCCCTTTCCGTTGCATGCCACGAGTCCTATGCGCTGCCGCTCCTCGACAGTGAAGGAGATATCGCTGAAAAGTTCAAGGTCGCCGAACGATTTAGAGATGTTCTCTACTTGCAGGTCTATTGCCATAATTGTATAATATGCTTTTAAAGAAGCGTTACCGTTTCGACATCGATATGCCTGTTCAGGAACAGCGATGCCTGGTTGCCGAACTTGCCGTCGGCCTCGGTGGTACAGAAACGTGTAGTGCCTCCTTTGGTACAGAGGGCGTCCATTTCGGGATGACGGCGAAGATAATCTTCGAGCGAAGAGGCTACCGCTGCGCCTTGCGTAAGCACGCTGACCCCTGCGGGGACATATTTCTTTATTTTGTCGATAAGTATCGGATAGTGGGTACAGCCGAGAATGATTGTGTCTATCTCTTTGTCACGGGCAAGCAGATTGTCGATATGACGCTTCACGAAGTAGTCGGCCCCGTCGCTCGCGAACTCGTTCGTTTCGACCAGCGGCACCCATATAGGGCAAGCCTCGCCTGTCACTACTATATCGGGGAAGAGCTTGCGTATCTCAAGAGGATAGGACAATGACTTTATAGTTCCCTCGGTCGCAAGCACGCCTACATGACGGCTTTTTGTCTTCGCGCCGATATTCTCGACTGTGGGGCGGATTATTCCAAGCACGCGGCGCTTTGGGTCGAGCAAGGGAAGGTCGAGCTGCTGAATGGAGCGCAAGGCTTTCGCCGATGCGGTATTGCACGCGAGAATAACGAGCTGGCACCCCTGAGCGAAGAGGTAACGCACCGCTTCACGGGTGAACTCGTACACGACGTCGAACGAACGTGTTCCGTATGGGGTACGGGCATTGTCGCCAAGATAAAGATAGTCGTACTGCGGCAACAGTCTCTTTATCTCGTCATATATTGTAAGGCCGCCATAACCCGAGTCAAAGATTCCTATCGGCCCCGCCTCCTTAGAGAGTTTTATAGTTTCCCGCATTGTCACTTCTCCTTTATGATACTGAGGTTTCCGTTCTCGTCTTTGCCATAGCCGGCAACGGGAAGAGTGTCGGCAGGCACCGCCTCTTTGACAGCTTTATACGTTGTTGTGTCGGTGGCGATAAACGTTTCGGTCTGAACGTCAGACAGCCCGGCATCGACGGCTGTATCTTCGGCACGCTCAGGCAAGTTAATCAAAGGAAGCTCGGGGAAAAGTATGGCCGAGATAATGTCGGCTGTTATATCCTGCCCGAATTCCGGGTTTATATATTTATAAACCTTTTCATCGACATCTATAGCATGCGTCAGGGAGTATTCGCGGCAAATCCTACCCAATGCTGAATCGACAGCCTCGTAGCTTGGCCCGCAAAGAGAATCTTTCGCATGCCTTAACCATTGCTTGAGTTGGTCACGGAAGACAACACTGTTGTCTATCATCATCTGAAGCTCTTTCTGACGTTTGCGCAAGATTGGCTCAGGGAAATCCCTATGCCCGTCAAGGAACGCCACATAAAAGCGCGTCAGTTCAAGCTCATTGCGTTCGATTTCCTTGACGCAACGCTGCCTCAGCTGAGTGTAATTCGCTATTGCCTCTTTGTACTGCGGCAAGGAGTCAAGAACTTCGGAACAACTGAAATAGCCGAATTTGCTCTGCGCCATTAACGCAAGAGGCGACATTAGAAGCAGAAACAGGATTTTACGCATAATATACCTTATATTATATAAAGAGAGGGGGACACATTCATCCCCCGCCCAAGTATCAATGTATAATTACTTGCTCTGCGGCTGAGGCAATGCAGGCACAGCGTTGGCCGGAATACCGAGCTTGGCTCTTACCTTCATCGTAACATCCTCACAGAGGTTCTTGTTGATGAAAGGAATGCCTCCCGAAAGGTCGAAGACACATACGAAGCCGCCTTCGGCTCCTACAACGTCGAGAGCGTCACGCAGAGCCTTCTGAATGGTAATCATCTTCTCCTGTTCAGCTTGCTGCAGGTTTGCCGTAACCTCCTGGCTGTACTGGCGAAGACGCTCGTCGAGCTGCATAAGTTCCTCATAACGGCGTTTGAGGATATTCTCAGGAGCTGAGTCCTGCTGCAATTTTTCAAACTCCGTACCCTTCTTCTCAAGTTCGGTACGCATGCTGTTGAACTCGTCGGTATACATCTTCTCAAGGTCCTGAAGTTCCTTCTGAGCCTTCTCGAATTCAGGCATTACCTGAATGATTTCGGCTGAGTTTACATAACCGAACTTCTGCTGAGCGAACATGCCTGCAGGTATGGCAAGCATTAGTAAAACTAAAAATTTTTTCATCTTGAACATTATTTAATATTAAACATAATTATCAATTGTAACCAAGCTTCGTCAGCACGTCGCTGCTTATGTCTATCGACGGAGCCGAGTATATGATGCTGCCGGCCGAAGAGCGGTCAATCACCATCGTGTATTTCTTCAGTTCGCATATCTCCTTGACGGCATTGTATATCTCTTCCTGGATAGGCGCCATAAGACTCTCACGCTTTTTATACAGCTCGCCTGTAGGGCCAAAGTAGGTACGCTTCAGCTCGCTCGCCTCCTTTTCGGCCGCAAGGATAGCCTCTTCACGCTCGGCACGCTGCTCGTCGGAGAGAAACGCCGACTCGCTCTGATACTGCTTGTAGAGGTTCTCAGCCTTTTGGACAAGCTCCTCGATTTCGCCCTGCCAACGCTTTGACTGCTGGTTGAGCTGTTCGTTGGCGCGCTCGTAAGCGGGTATGTTCTTAAGGATATACTCCATGTCCACTGTCACATATTTCTGTGCGTAAAGGCCTGTACCGAAACAAGCCAACACTATAATCAAAAGTATCTTTTTCATATCTTCTCTTATTAGAATTCTTGTCCGAGTATAAAGTGGAAGTGGCTTCCTCCGTACTGAGAAGAGCCGAACACGTTGTCGAAACCGTATGCCCAGTCGATACCTATGAGACCTATCATCTGCAAGAAGACACGCACGCCCACGCCGGCGCTTCGCTTAAGGTCGAACAGATTGAACTTGGTAGCGTCGGTCCATGCATTACCGCCCTCGATGAAAGCAAGGCCATAAATGGTCGTAGAGCTTTGCATAAGGAAGGGGAAACGCAACTCAAGGCCAAGACGGGCGTATGCGTATCCTTCGTAGCCGTACGGTGTCAAACTTCCGTTCTCGTAGCCTCGCAGGGCTATCATGTCGGTAGCGTAGTTGTATGAGTAGCCGCTCATGCCGTCACCGCCTACATAGAATGTCTCGAAAGGCGATTTCTTGTATTTGTTGTAACTTCCGAGAATACCGAAGTCGGCACGTGTCATAAGCACAAGATTGTACTTGCCCGGAGTAAGCGAGGTATATGTCCTGCTGCGGAACTTTATCTTGTAGTACTCTATCCATTTATGCTTCTCACGCAGTTCGCGGGTATATGCGGGACTGTTCGGGTTGTTAGCCATGCTCTTATAATCCTTTCCGTCCCATGCCGAATAAGGCGGCGTTATTGAGGTCACCAACGAGAAGTCGGAACCTGAACGCGGGAAGAACGGATGATCTACCGTATTACGTCCCAACGACAACGTGAAGTTGATGTTGTTGCAGTTACCGTTGGCAATGATGAAGTACTGCCAATCCTTGAGCGAGTACATCTGATAGTTCAGCTCGGCGGAGAGCGTGAAGTTATCGTCGGGCCAACGCAGACGGCGTCCCCAACCTATTGACACGCCGTACATCTTTATATGCTTGTCGGGGTCGTAGTAAGAAGAGACATTATTGTAACCGTAACCGTATCCGTTGTAGTTTCCGTAGCCGTAAAGGTAGTTTGCATAGTTGTTGTAGTATGCCGAATTGTAGTAGCTGTCGGCAACGTCGGTCTGCATTGAGAAGAACGCCGATACCGAGAATGAATTCGGGCGTTTGCGGCCGAGCCAGGGGTCGAAGAACGAGATGTTGTACGACTGATAGTAGCGGCCGTTCGTCTGCGCGCTGATAGAAAGCGTCTGTCCGTCGCCCTGAGGTATGATACCGCGACGAAGGGCACTCTTTCGGAATATATTACGCATAGAGAAGTTGGTAAACTTCAACGACAGCTTACCGATGACGCCGGTCTGTCCCCAACCTGCGGAGAGTTCTATCTGGTCGCTGCTCTTCGTTTCAAGCTTCCAGTTCATGTCCACAGTTCCGTTTTCGGGGTTAGGCGTTACTCCCGGGTCAATCTTTTCGGGGTCGAAGTGGCCCATGTTCGCGATGGCACGGTACGAACGCTCAAGAGCGTCCATTGAGAAGAGGCTGCCGGGCAGGGTGTAAAGCTCGCGGCGAACGACCTCTTCGTAGAGACGGTCGTTACCGCTGATGTTCACACGGCCGATGGTAGCCTGAACGCCCTCTACCATGCGAAGCTCAAGGTCTACCGAGTCGTTGTCTATACGCGCCTCTGTAGGTATAACGTTGAAGAAGACGTAGCCCTCGTTGTAATAGAGGTTCTTCACCGCGTCCTCGTCAAGGAAAAGACGTTTTTCGAGTTCGTTCTGGTTGTATACGTCGCCGGCCTTCATTCTCAGCACGTAGTCGAGCCACGATGTAGAGAAGACGCTGTTGCCCACCCATTTAATGCTTCTTATGTGATACTTGGCGCCCTCGTCCACCGTTATGTATATATCGACGCTCTTGTCGTTGAACGGCACTACGCTGTCTTTGACGATGCGGGCATCACGATAGCCATGCTCGTTGTAGAGCGAAATGATTTTGTCCTTGTCTTCGCCGTAACGCTCCAACGTGAACTTCTTAGGGCGGAAAATGGTATAGAAGAGGTTATCGAAGCGGGTCTTCTCACGGGTCTTCATCGCATATTTCACCTTTTTCGCAGGCAACTGCGAGGCTCCCTGGATGTATATGCGGTTTATTTTGACCTTCTCTTTCTTGTCTACATTGACATCGACGATTACCTTGCCGTCGGCCGTCACGTCGGGACGCTGCTCGACCTTGATTTCGGCATTCTTGTAGCCTTTGTCATTGAAGTAGTCCTTGATTATCTTCGTCGCACGGGCCACTATGTCAGGAGTTATCTGATTGCCCTTAATGATGCCAATCTTAAGTTCGAGGTCCTCACGCTCCGACTTACGTATGCCGTTGAAATTCAGCTTTGACACACGGGGTCTCTGCTTCAACGATATGCCGATGTATATCTTGTTTCCCACGATGCTGTCGGCGGTAATGCTCACGTCCTCGAAAAGGCCGTGTTTCCAGAAACGCTTCACGGCAGCTGTAACCTCGTCACCCGGCACCGAAATTATGTCGCCGACAGAGAGTCCCGACAAGCCTATCACGATTGCCGGCTCAAGATTGTCCACCCCATAAAGGTTTATTCCGCCAATCTCATACTTGTGCGCCGTGTTCGTGTATAAGATTGTCGGTTTTACGATTGTCTCCTGCGCTGTCGTTTTCGCCACGCACAGCAGGAGCAGAAGAACAGCCGGTATTCTTAGAAATGAAATATATCTCATTTTATTCTGTTTTTTCGTCTTTGGTTACCTGCTCGCCCGTCAAGCCATACCTGCGCTGACGCTTCTGGTATTCATATACAGCCTTATAAAGTTCCTCCTTGTCGAAGTCGGGCCAAAGGACTTCGGTAAAGTAAAATTCGGAATAGGCTGCCTGCCATAGCAGGAAGTTGCTCAGACGCTGCTCTTTCCCTGTACGGATAAGCAGGTCGGGATCGGGCATGAAGCATGTTGTAAGTTCATTTGAAATCATCTTCTCGTCGATATCGCCAAGAGCGACCTCGCCGTTCTTGGCCTTTGCCGCTATTTTGCGTACAGCCTCGGTGATTTCCCACTTTGCAGAGTAGCTGAGCGCAAGCACAAGCGACATGCTGTCGTTGCCTGCCGTACGCTCCACGCATGCATTGAGGCGGTCACGCACGTTGTCGGGCAGTTTGCTCATATCGCCGATTATCTTGAAGCTGACATTGTTCTTTACAAAAATCTCCTCCTCGACCGACTCGAACAGCAATGTCATGAGAGCGGCGACTTCGGCTATCGGACGGTTCCAGTTCTCGGTTGAGAAGGTGTAGAGGGTCAGATACCTGACACCCAGCTTAAGGGCATGCTCCACAAGCTTGCGGACTGTTGCCGCACCTGCCTGATGACCCTGAGAACGATCCAAACCGCGCTGTTTTGCCCAACGGCCATTGCCGTCCATGATTATTGCAATGTGCTGCGGAATGTTATTTTTGTCTATCTGTTCAATGTAGCTCATATATTCGTTTTCTAATGTTTTCTAATTGTTGCATTTTCTGTATTTAGGCGACAGGTCGTATGTCACGAATATCGACAGGAACGAATAGCTGTCCTTGTTCTTCAACCACCCGCTCTTTATGCCGTAAGGGTCGTTAAGGACAGGCGCCGTCTTGTCAGTAACGTCGAGATTGTCGGTATGCGTGAAACGGAACGAAAGCTCGCAGCCTATATTCAGTCTCGGTATCACTTTGTATTTCACGCCCAAGCCTACAGGCAAATTGCCCGAAACCACATGCCGGGCGGGCTTAGGCGCATAGGTAACTCCCAAACCGGCGAAGATGTACGGCACCACCCTATGAGTGCTTTTGTAGCCTTTTCCGTCGCCATAGGCAAGAAAGTTGTATTCAAACTGGGCTCCAAGCTCGTACAGCACACGCTTGAACGAGACGTCGCCGCCGGGGTAACGGTTGTCAAAGTCGGCGGTAGAGCCCGAAATGCCCGCTACCGCAAAATTGGTCTTGACAGCCATGCGGGGGTTAATGTTGTAACGCCACAGCAGACCGCCCATAGCGTTTATGTTCTTCATCGGGATATGGTAGTTTGCGTCGCCGTAATAGCTGCTGCAACCAGCCATGCCGCCAAGCTCATAGCGGTATTCAAGGCCGTCGGCGCGCACAGCGCTTGCAAGGCACAGCATTACTGCGCCAAAAAACAGACCACGTACCCGACAGCTCTTTGCCATAATTACTTGTTAAAGCCCAAACGGTTAATAATCCCCTTCAACGCGACCGCATTTTCGCCTGAGGTCACTATCCACATGAAATTCCTTGAATCGACCGCCGCCGCGAACTTGCCGTCATAGCCCTTAAGGCTTTCGGACAGCAACTGATAAAAGCCCTCATAGGCTTTCCACACGATGCCGTTGTCCTTTGAGATGTAGAACGAGCTGAACGCCTCGACATCGGCGCCGTTCACCTTTCCGCTGCCGCCTATCGCATAAAGGAAGCCGCCGTAACGCATCACGGCAAGACCCTTAAGAGCGGGACAGGGATAAGGATTTTCCACGTTGTCATATTTTGCCCAGCCGTTTTCGGTAGAAAGTTTGCTCCAGACATAGGGATTGCCGTCCATCGCCGGAGTATCGTAACCGACAAGCATATAACGTACAATGTCCTTGTTATGGCTCAGCGGATATGAAGCCGTAGATATTCCGTAAAGAGGGAAGTGTTCGGGCAAAGCACCTGCCGGCTCAAGCGAAAAGCCGTCGGCTGTGGTATAAAGAGCGTCGCTGCCGGCAAGCCACATGCAGCCGTCAGAAGCGCCGACGACAGCAACGAAGTTGCTGCCGCTTGCGGCAACGCTCCAAGTCATAGCGTCTGAAGATTTGTAAAGATTGCCGTCGGCCACAGCGTAAAGTTCGCCGCCGAACTCCGTTATCGCCGAGAAATTCGCTGTAAGCGGCAACCCCGCGACATCGTATTTTTCCCAAACCACATCACCCGTAACAGGAGCGACGGCGACAATGAGCTTGCCCTCCGCAATTCCGAAGAGACGCATGCAGCCTTTGAACTCGATAGCCTTGAGAGCCGTTACGTCCGCAAGTCTCTCGACATTGTTCCACACCATCAGTTCCGGTTCAACTTTATGGGCGTTAATCGACACTGTATAGTATTTCGAATAGTTACCGTCCAACGAGGTTATCTGGAACTTGCGGGGAGAGGTGAAGTCTATCGAATCGGTAGCCTTGAAATATTCGTACGTGCCGAGAGCGTCGTCGTACATTCTCGCGACACCCTCTACCGACATGTTCATCACAATTTTCGTGAGATCAGTGGCATAGGGCAATGAATCGGCATTGTATATTTCGCCTGTAGCCTGGTTTATCGTAAACGGATAGCCCTTCATGCTTATGGTCTTGATGACAGTCGTATCCTTGCCTTCGGAATTGAAGGCCGGATATTTTGATTTTATATCATCGACGCCGAAAGACTTTATGTAAGCATACGGATTATTGGCAGATTCGTCATCATTGGAGCATGACGAGAAAACCGAAACAATGGATAAAACCGCCAAAAATATTGCGAAACTGTTTTTCATTCTTTTGCAACTTATATTCAAATAGCAAAATTAGCAACAATTTTCGGTTTACGCACCATTTCGCGCGTAAATTATAATATTTTAAAACTATTTATGGGCTTTTTCACTTTGCGTAGAGGGCAATCTCGTTGCCGTCACAGAATGTTCTTTCCGAAAGTAGGGAATCGGGGATAACAGGAGCCGCCACGCCGCTGCCGGCAAACATAGATGGGTTTCTCTCTATGCGGGCCTGATCCCAAAGAGCTGATTCGACAAAAGAACACAAAAGAGAAGCGCCGCCCTCGACAAGCACGCTGTTCACCTTGAGCGAATAAAGGTGAGAGAGTATCTGCGGAATTACATTCTCAGAAAAGTCGAGTTCTACTTGTTGAACATTTTTACCAAACTTACCATTTACGGCGTTGAGCGTATACACTATTGCAGGAGCCGTGCCGTCGAACAGGTTGAGACCTGCGGGCAATGTGCCGCAGCGGTCTATGACAAGACGCAAAGGAGAACGGCCCGCCCATAGCCGCACGTTTAACGAAGGATTGTCGAGCAGAGCCGTGCGTGTACCTACAAGAATGGCGTCATGCATCGCACGCAGCTTATGCACCGCCACCTGAGACACCGGGGTTGATATTTTCAAGGGAGCGCCCTCGACGCCCGTACCGATGAAGCCGTCTGCAGTTTCGGCCCATTTCAACGTAACAAAAGGACGTTGCCGTTCGTGATATGTGAAAAAAGGACGGTTCAGACGAAGAGATCGTTCTTGAAGCACTCCCACAACAACCTCTATCCCGGCATCCCTCATTCGTGATATTCCATTGCCGTTCACGCATTTGTTGCTGTCCGTAACGCCTATCACGACACGGCGTATGCCGCACTCGATGATGAGGTCGCAGCACGGAGGCGTCTTGCCGTAATGCGAGCAAGGTTCAAGTGTGACATATATTGTCGATTGAGGCAACAGATGCCTGTCCGCCTCCTTCACAGACCTTACGGCATTGACCTCGGCATGCGGCTCACCCGCCTTTATGTGATACCCCTCGCCTATTATGCGGCCGTCACAGACAATGACAGCGCCCACGGCAGGGTTGGGCGACGTGCCGCCCATTGCACACTGCGCAAGCTGAATACAGCGGCTCATAAAGATTTCGTCAATAGAGGTCATTGTAAATAGTTTTTACTAAAAACAACCGGCATTTTGCGTTCCGTTCGCACGAAGATACAAAAAAGAGAAAACTATTCAAAACGGAAAAGCTATTTACAGTTATTGCCATGCCCGAGCCTAACGATTACTATTTCGCTCGGCACGCAGAAACGCACCTTTCGTCTTGACGTTCCTACGCCGTTGGTAGTAATTATCTCGGAACCCGACGTGGTGACATTCCTGCCACGCAGGAAACGATTGCCGTAACGGCTGTTCTTGACCGGAGTATATATTCCCAGAATGCTAACCTGACCGCCGTGGGTATGCCCTGAAAAGACAATATCGGCTGTCGTAGAAGAGATTTCGGCATAGTCGGGCGTGTGACACAATAGAATTGTATAAGCCTCTTCGGCAACACTTTCCGACGGCTGCACCGCAAGCGAATCGTACACGAAGCTGTCGTATATGCCGGCAATGTATATTGTATCGCCGCCACGGCTGACAGCAGCCACGCTGTCGGCAAGCAACTGAATGCCGAAAGAGCGCATCGCATCGGTTATATGCAGTTCGTTACGCCGTTCGTGGTTGCCGAGTACAGCATAAATGCCGTCAGCAGGAGCTACGGCCGAAAGCGAGTCGAAGAGTTCTGGAATATAACGGTTGTCCGTAACGTAGTCGCCGCCAAGCAGAAGCACGTCGGGGGACTCTTTACGCAAACGACCAACGAGTTTGGCGAGCCTTTTGCGGTTAAACAGGCTCGGATAGTGTATGTCTGAGATGAAAGCCACCTTGTAGCCGTCGAAACGAAGAGGCAACGACTCATTGTCTACGGAATAATTCTTCACGCGGCCCACGCCGTTCGGCGACAACGATGCGCAAGAAGAGAGCGACATTGCGGCAAAAAGAAGAGCAATACCCGCAAACGACTTTAGAAGCCCTTTCATGGCAAAATGTTATTCCTTGTTTATCAAAACCGTAGCGTATGCGGTAATACCCTCTTTGCGCCCCTCGAAACCGAGTTTTTCGGTAGTTGTAGCCTTTATTGACAGGCAGTCGGGGTCAATTTCGAGGATTGACGCCATGACCTGCTGCATTGAAGGTATGTAAGGGTTGAGCTTAGGCGCTTGGGCAGCGACAGTCGCATCGATGTTTCCTATAGCATAACCCTTTTCCTTTATAAGTTCTGCCGTACGGCGCAGAAGTATCTTGCTGTCGATATTCAGGAATTCGTCAGAGGTGTCGGGAAACTGATAGCCGATGTCACGCAGGTTAGCGGCGCCAAGCAATGCGTCGCATATAGCATGTATAAGCACATCGGCGTCGGAATGACCCAACAGCCCGTACTCGTAAGGAATTTTCACGCCGCCTATCCATAAATCACGATTTTCGGCGAATTTATGCACATCGATACCGAAGCCGACTCTTATCATAAGCAAAAAGAATTAACGTCTGAAGAGGTCCTTAAGACCGTCGAGGTCGAACGACAGAGAGAAACGCAATGTCTGGTCAAGCGGGTTGCTCTGCGCTGTTGATATAAGATAAGCGGCGTCGAGAGAAAACACGCTCATGCGGAAACCCGCACCCAAAGTGGCATAACTGCGGTTGCCCTTGTACTTGTCCTCGTAATGATAACCGGCACGCACCGAGAATTGTTGGTTGTAGCAATACTCGATACCGATACCGCCGTATATCTCTCTAAGTTCCTCGACAGCGCCGCCCGGAGCGTCGGCAAAAGACTTGAAGATACCGGAAATTGACGAAACGTCGTTATAGCCCGTCTCGTCGAGCCAAGACTGGTAGCCAGTAAAGTCGGTACCGTCTACAGGGATATATTCCGGATTTTTCTCCATCTCCTTGATATATTGGCTGTAAGACGGGCGCGTAGGCACCAAAAGCTTGTTCAGGTCAAGGCTGAAAGAGAGTGTGTTGTAATCGTCTATCGGCATGAGGAACGACGCTCCCAGACGCAAGTTCGTGGGAATGAAATTCTGAGTAGAGCCGCCGTCGTATGATATTTTCGTACCGATATTAGATATATTAAGACCAAGGCCCAACAGACACTCTCTGTTGCCGGCAAGAAGATACTTGTTGTAATAGAGCGCAATATCGGCCGCAAAAGCGTTTCCTGCCGACATGTCATCTTGGTAGTTGTACTGCAGGTCACTGCGTATATAACGCATGGCGATAGCTGCGGAGAACGTTTCGGAGAGCATACGCGAATACGCTACGTCAAAAGCCATTTCGTACGGCTTAATTGTCATCTCGTTCTCCACGAACACTTCTCCCAAAGAAAAGTATGTCAAAGAGGCGCTCACCGCCGAATAGTTGCCGATGCGGTAGAAGCCGGCAAGGTTTACAAGGTCGATATCGCTTACTATCTGACGCAGCCACGGCGTGTATGACATCGATACGCCCGCACGGGCGATGTTAAAAGGATACTTCGCCGGGTTCCAATACTGCGAATTCGCGTCGGGCTCGGTTGCCACGCCGACATCGCCAAGAGCGCCGGCACGGGCGTCAGGAGCGATAGTCAGCGAAGTCACGCCTGTATATACGGGATTGAACTGGTCTTTTTGCGCCCAAAGAGGAAGAGCCGTAAAGACCACAAGAAGAGTCAATAATATCTTGTTATTTGCCATATCGGGTTGTTTCTGTTTTAAGGAGTTTTATAAAGAGACTCCTATATATAACTATTTTTTGCCTTATTTATTGTTTACTACCAGTATTTTTAAATTCTTAGGTTCGGAGACTCCGTTATCGGAGGTGATGTAAGCCCTTGCGACGAACACCCCTGTGGGCAACGGCCTGCCGCCGCTGATTGCGCCGTTCCATGAATAGCGGTACTCCATGCCGTCGCAAACGACACGCTCGCTATTCTTCCATAGCATGTGCCCCTGAACGCTGAAGAGTTCTATCGTAACCTCTATTTCGCTTTGCGGACGGTTGTGCATAATAACGAATTCAGCAGACTCGCCGCAGACAAAAGGCAATGAAGAGGCCTTCAGGCTCAACACTTCGGGCAGGAGCGACGGTTCAACCTCGAAATCCACCTCCACTGTCGAAGAGTTGTTGAGCAGGTCCCATGCACGCAGCATAAGCGTATGCTTGCCCTCGCCGAGCTTGTCAAGCGGCAACATTACCGTTCCAAATTTATAACTGCCGTTGCGCGGCGTGAAAAGACTATTGAGGTTGTAGGTAAACGCAGGATCGTTGTCTATTATCGCAACGATGTCGTGACCAACACCCGTTCCCAATGTATTTATTCCGTTTTCATCGAACAATTCCACCCAAAGGCACGGCGTTGAATTGACCTTGTCGCCGCTCTTGAAATCGTCAGTATTAAGGTACAATGTTATTTCGGGACCCACGCCGTCATTTTCCATGCCGGGAGCCGTGCCGCCAATCGTAAATCCGTTGAAGTGCCCTTGAGCCATACGCACTGAGGCAGTATCGACAGCAAAGAAGTTGAGCAGACCTATCGTATCGCCGTAGAGGATATCCATAGGCACCGGCATCTTGATGCTGAAACGGCCGTTCTTTATTGAGTCGCTGCCCGAAAAGAGCGTCTTGTCGTGTGCAGTATATTTGAAAACTCCAAGCCCCGTATTGTCACGCGTGCTAATCTCCCGTACACAGTCGAAAAGGCTCGCATGCAGCACGCCTGTAAAGTCATTCACCAATGTGCTGTCTCTGTTGATAACGCTTCCTTCAACGGTCAATATACCGCCTGCGGAGACCCGTACCTTTTGAGATGTATCTGCACCGTTGAGTTTGTCTACACGTACACGGAATTCAGGATATTTCAGTTTAAGCGCAGGGTCGCCCAACAGGACATACTGGAGTTTGTTCTCGCTCATGTCACGGCCATATTCCACAAGATTGCCTTTTGTTCTGCGCAGCACGTCGCCAAGAGCAAGCATCTCGCCGCTGTTCACAGGCGAAAAGAGCTGTTTCGTGAACTCCACGTTCAATATCGAGTTATAGCTCTGCAGAACAGTTCTGGTAGTCGCAAGAATGCCGATTGCGCCTCCTTTCGGATTTATCAGAGCCGTTTCGGCAGAAGAGTTCTCGCCCTTGTCGAAAGGACCGATATCGCACGAGGCTGTCACCCAAAAGGGCCAGCGGGGAGCGGTAAGTTCCGCCATGTCCGAAGCCTTCCATGTCAATTCGTGGGCAAACGTGGTAGAGTTTCCGTGTCCCGAATAGTTCACGACAAGCGCTCCTTTCTTCAAACGTTCCCTAATAGCCTTAGTAACCTCGGGATACCTCACGCCGGTAGCGGATTTTTCGGCAGGATAGTCGTCCCAATATATACGGTCGATTATATATGAAGGATAGGTCGTGGTCAGGACCGAAGCGATACGTTCTGCGTCAATCATGTGCTGGTTGGGAATGAGCTGGTCGCCGTCGTCGGCAAGCAGCGCCACTACGTTCTGCCACGCTCCGGTCTCTTTGTTCTGCATGTATGCGATAATCTTGTTCACCACATCGCCGGCAATGGCGGGCGATGTGGTCGGTATACGTCCAACACCGATATCGACCTTTTCACGAAGGTAATTATTGCCCTCGCCGTCATCGAGGAAGCCCATATAGTCTTCGAGGACGTACGAACGTACCGCATTGACGGAATTCAACGACTCAAAGCAGAGAAGATAATCGTCCTGATTGGCGTTAGGAATGGTTATAAGACGGTTGTCGTACCACGAGTCGCCCATCATAAGCAGATACTTGGGAGCCTCAGCGGCTGTAGCAGCCCGGTCGTAGAGCATTTTCATGAAACGGCGGTACGCCGTCACATCGGGAGTTCCTGACGAAAATTCATTATAGACCTGCTGAGCGGTAACAATCTCCACCGCAAGACCGTCCATTTGACGGTGAGCGTCGGCAAGACGTTCCGCAACGTTCTTGAAAAGTCCGTTGGAAGGTATAATGATTACCATGTCGGCATGTTTAACGGCATGCAGGTTCTGGTTCGGCACATCACCGCAAACATTGACCGACGGGAACGTGCCTTTGAGATCGACCGCTACGAATTCATGCTCATAAGTCGCAGGGGCCACGACAGAATAGCGGCTGCCGGCAAGAGTGCCTTTCAACTCGACCGGAACGTTGGAAGAGATATCCCACACACGCACATTAGGGTTGCAGCCGTCAATCTCGAATGTAGCGTATCCGTCGAGTTCATTGCCGCGGAAAGAGGTCTGCGAGCCTCGCAAGGCAAGGGTTCTTGTATAGTTCAACGCAAGATAGTCGAGATGGCCTGTCACCGCCGCAGAAGAGGTGTTCTGCACTAACTTAAGAGTCATATTGTCGGCGGCGTTCTTTACAGAGAACTTGCCGGCGACCAGCTTGCCCACCTCTCCCGAAGAACATTGGGAGATAGTCAGCGTTCCAACTGAGGCAACGTCATCGGATATTGCCACACGGCTCGAGGCCACGCCGTTCGTGGCAAAAGAGATATTGAGCGACGCCTCATTGCTTGCGACGCCTGTTATCGGGAATTTGTATTTAACAGTACGGCCTTTGGAGTAGTCATAATCATCGACAAGCACACGGCCATACTGACAATGGCTCTTTTTGTCAGTATCGATGACATAATAGTCGGGGTAGACCGTAAGCGTCATTGCCGGCTCTTCTTCAACGGCTCTCGATTCAAAAACCGCAGGCGTTCCGCCTTCGGTCAGGAAGTAACAGCCATATTCCGAATAGACATTCTTTGTATGAATAAAACGGTCTTTCTCAAAGTTCCAGCTGAGGACGCCGTTAGCATAGAACAGCACATAATCTTTTTCTCGCCACAAAGGCACCTCCTGAAGGTCGTCGGGAAGATTTTCTATACCCTTTTCTGGCAGCATATGACCGCCGTATCCGAAAAGACGTACCGAATCGGGGTCGCTGAAGCCCATGCTTTTGAGTTCGGCGGCTGTTATCTTATGAACTCCGTTCTCTTTCACCGATATCCGCACCCAACGCCCTTTCGCAAGCACCGACGAGGCGGCATAACGCTCCTGCTCGGAGAGAGCCGACGTTCTATTCTGCTTAGGGACTGCCGTACGGTTCACAACAAGCTTGTACGAGTTCAGCTTATAGTAGTTGCCGCCACGTTTCACGACAGGAAGAACCGCAACGTCGAGCTGAGGGCTTTTTGCCTGAACGCCGACAAAGCATTCTGCCTGCGGATGTTCCGGCAGTTCGCCGTACTTCGCGGCAAGAGAGTAACGCCTGACATCCTCGGCTGTCATCTTCTCATATTCGGGATATTCGACGCAGGCCGAATAATTGTAGTTCTTGTAGTCGGCCGGCAGTTCCACGACCGACGCGCTGACCGGCAGAAGCGAGTCGCCAGAATGCGCGTCCCAATCGACCGAGATGAACTGGGCGGCTGCCGGCAATGAGCAGAAGAGCGACAACGCTATTATGGTATGTCTTATATTCATAACTTTATCTTACATGGAAATCAAGGACTTTGTCGTCGCCGATAAAACCCTTCAGATGAGTACCGATTGAAACAGGACCTGCGCCTGCGGGAGTGCCTGTAAATATCAAGTCGCCGGTCTTCAAAGTGCAGAAACGGCTTATATATGCGATTATCTCATCGACAGAGAAAAGCATCTGTGAGGTGTTGCCCCGCTGCACCGTTTGGCCGTCGATGTCGAGCGAAAAAGCGATGTTGTTCACGTCGAGGCTTTCGACAGGACGGAATTCGCCGAGAACGGCAGAACCGTCAAAACCCTTGCTGAGTTCCCAAGGCTCGCCCCTTTCGATGAAGCCTCGCTGCATGTCACGTGCCGTGAAGTCTATCCCCACGGTAACGGCATCGTAGTAACGGTGGGCGAAGCGGGCAGGAATGCTCTTGCCCAACTTGTTTATACGCACTACAATCTCGGCTTCGTAATCGACACGGCCGAGGAAATCGGGCACATAAAAGTGTTTCCCGTTCTTTATGATAGCAGAGTCGGGCTTCATGAAAATCATCGGGACTGCAGGCTTATTCACCGTTCCGTCAAACTCAAAAGCGTGGTCCGCATAGTTTTTTCCAACAGCTATTATCTTCATCTCATTATCATTTGCTTTCGGGCTCGCACTCCAAGCCTTCAAGACGGTTGAACATTAACGACAAGTGCGCATAGAGCGACGTATTCTGCACGACAATGTTTTCGGGCACCCTGATACGCAACGGCGTGAAATTCCAGATAGCCTTTATTCCCCACACGACCATTTTGTCGGCCACCTCCTGAGCGCGGTCTATAGGGACGGTAAGCACGCCAATCTTCACGTTGTAACGACGCATCTTCGCCTCAAGCTCGTTGATGTGGTACACCGGTATCCCCGCCACGCTATGCCCCACAACCTTCGGGCTCGTATCGAAAGCAGCCACCACTTCAAGGCCGAACTGCTTCAGACCGGTGTCGTTGAGAAGAGCGCCGCCCAGACGGCCCGCTCCGAAGAGGAAAGCCTTGTGCATGCGGGTAAAGCCCAAAAAATCCTCAAGCACATCGAGCAGGTTGTCAATTTCATACCCGACCCTTGTGCGGCCCACGATATTCACGCACGAGAGATCCTTGGCTATCTGCGACGCCACAATATTGGTCTCTTTGGAGAGGCCTGTTGATGAGACATACTGCTCGCCGCGTTGCTTCAGCAGACGGCAGACCGACAGATACCAGGGCAGACGGCGCAGCGTAGGCTCCGGAACTTTTTCTATTTTCGAGGCGTTTATCATAATTCTTGTCGCGCGTAAGTTTTATAATAACGTAACAAAATTAAAGTTATTTTGCGAAGTGCTGAAATTTGTGACCGAAATATTGTATATTAGCACTCAACAAAAAGAGAAACAGACTACAAACAATGAAAAAGAACGATTGGAAAGATAGGTTGAACATAGTATATTCCACTAACCCTGACTTTGCGTATTCTCTCGATGAAAAGGAGGAAAACGAGACTCTGCCGAAACAGCAGCAGAGACTAAGAGTAAGCATTGAGAAGAACCACAGAGGCGGTAAGACGGTAACCGTTGTCAAAAATTTCGTCGGCACAGAGGCCGACATTAAAGAGTTAGGCAAGCTGCTGAAAACAAAATGCGGAACAGGCGGCAGTGTAAAGGACGGCGAGATACTCGTGCAGGGCGACTTTAAAGAGAAAGTGATAGAACTGCTGAAAAAAGAGGGTTACACGCAAACAAAATAACGCATGAGAAGTTTTTTTGAAATCATTTTCATATCTTCGCAACATTGAAACAACCTAAAAAACAAATATTATGACAAACAAATCAAAACTGCTGCTCGCAGCCGAGCTGCTTAACATCAAGGCAGTCAAGTTACAGCCCGAACAGCCTTTCACATGGGCTTCGGGATGGAAATCGCCATTCTACTGCGACAACCGTAAAACATTATCGTTCCCCGCTTTGCGTACACGAGTGAAGCTCGGGCTCGCCAACCTTATCCTTGAAGAGTTCCCTGAGGCCGACACGGTAGCGGGCGTCGCTACAGGAGCTATAGCGCAGGGAGCGCTCGTAGCCGAAGAGCTCGGCAAGCCGTTCGTGTATGTACGCCCTAAAGCAAAGGACCACGGACTCGGCAACCAGATAGAAGGCGACGTTAAGCCGGGCGCTAAGGTAGTCGTGGTTGAAGACCTTGTATCTACAGGACTCAGCAGCCTACGCGCCGTCGACGCTTTGCGTGCGGCAGGCGTCGAGGTAGTGGGCATGGTTGCATCGTTCACCTACGGCTTCAACGTGGCTACAGAGGCTTTCGAAAAGGCAGGCGTGAAACTCATCACGCTTACCGACTACGAGGCTGTTCTTGAGGCGGCAAAGGAGACTGGTTACATAACAGAAGAGGTTATGCCAACCCTTAAGGAGTGGCGCGCTAACCCGTCGGAGTGGAGAAACGACCTGAAGTAACGCCATGAGCCAATACGAAAGCAGCGTAAAGCGCATACCATACCCGCAAGAGAGAGTCTATGCGAAATTAGAGGACCTGAACAACCTCGAAGGACTGAAAGACAGGCTGCCTCAAGACAAGATAAAAGACCTTGCATACAACCGTGACGAGGCAAGCGTGAACGTTCCGCCTATCGGCAACGTCACGTTGCGTATCGTAGACCGCGAAGCGCCCAAATGTATCAAGTTAGAGGCTGCAGGGTCGCCCATACCTTTTAACGTATGGATACAGATAATACCCGACGGCGAAGAGGCGGCGAAGATGCGTGTAGTGGCAAAGGCCGACATAAACATCATGTTGCGTTCAATGGTCGAGAAACCGTTAAAAGAGGGGCTTGAGAAGATTGCCGAGGCGCTTTCTATGATACAGTACTGAGCCAACGGCAGACGCATGAACAAAAGAAGAGTGTGTAAAAGTTAATTTTATGCGCTCTTCTTTGCATAGCAGCAATAAACGGAAAAAGAAGACGTTATAATGTCATGAAAAAGATTGTCAGTGTTTTAATGTTGGCGGCGACGGCGCTCCTTGCAGGCTGCGACGACGAGAGCCGCTTCTCGATATACAGAGTGAACTTCATTTTCGACAAGAGCATACACCCGTACATACAGGTGAACAGCTACGGACAGTTCCTGTGCGTCAAACGAGGGGCGAACGCCGGACAGTACAAGCTGACCGACGCTCAAGGCGAAACAAAAACATATAACATACCCGAGATGCAGATGCAGATGAATCCGTTCCATTACGGGCTCGGCGGACTAATCATCGGCACCCCAATGAACTGCGACGGCAACATCTGGGCGTACGACTGGTCATGCCCCACATGCGACAGCCAGCGCTATCGGGTGGAGATTGACCACACCATCGGACATGCCATATGCCCCAAGTGCGCTACCAAGTTCGACCTCAACAGCGGCGGAATAGCCATCGAGGGCAAATCACGCCCCCTATGGCAGTACAGAGTCATTGACACCGGCACAGACGTGCTCATACAAAATTAAGCAACAGCATTTTGCAATTTTATCAAAAAGTCTTATCTTTGCACACGTTGTTGCACAAACAACAGACATAAGGTCGCTCGAATGGTGGAATCGGTAGACACGAAGGACTTAAAATCCTTTGGCATTTAAACGCCGTGCGGGTTCAAGTCCCGCTTCGAGTACTGTATTCATGAACAATCCCTTGCAAGATTATCTTGCAAGGGATTGTGTGCTATTTACCCGATATGGCACAGGTAAAATTTCATGTTCTGGAAATAAAGTCCGTGTTATATTCTAACCGGCAAAATGCCATTTTAAACTTTAATGATAAAATATTATTTTATAAACTTGCCGTAATACAAAGTTTTTGTACCTTTGAGCTAAATGTGATGCAAAAAGAGAAAAAATATACAAACCATGCAAAAGAGAATTATCGAGTGCGTTCCCAACTTTTCGGAGGGGCGCAACATGGAGACTATCAAACAGATTACAGATGCCATTGAGGCGGTAAAAGGCGTCAAACTTCTTGACGTGGACCCGGGCGAGGCCACCAACCGCACTGTGGTGACATTCGTCGGAGAGCCGGAGGCTGTTGTCGAAGCGGCAGTTGCGGGCGTAAAGCGCGCTACAGAACTCATTGACATGCGACAGCATAAGGGAGCGCATCCACGCATGGGCGCATGCGACGTGTTACCTCTCATCCCGGTGTCGGGCATAACAATGGAGGAGTGCAAGGAACTTGCACGCTCGCTTGCAAGCCGCATCGCCGAGAAACTCGGCGTTCCTACATACTGCTATGAGTCGGCGGCGTTCAAGCCCGAAAGGCGCAACCTTGCCGTTTGCCGCGAGGGCGAATATGAGGGATTGCCCGAAAAGATGGCTAACGAGGATAAACGCCCCGACTTCGGCGCACGCCCGTACGACGAGGGCATAGCACGCACCGGAGCCACCGCAGTAGGCGCACGCGACTTCCTTGTAGCGGTAAACTACAACCTGAACACAACATCGACACGCCGCGCCAATGCCATTGCTTTCGACGTGCGTGAAAAGGGACGCCCGATGCGCGAGGGCAACCCAATAACAGGCAAGATTGTAAAGAACGAAATGGGCGAGCCTGTGATGATACCCGGAACTCTTAAAGAGTGCAAGGCTATCGGCTGGTTCATTGAGGAGTACGGCATCGCGCAGGTATCTATGAATATGACAAACCTTGCCGTCACCCCGCTGCACGTGGCGTTCGACGAGGTGTGCCGTGCAGCCGACGCACGAGGAATCCGTGTCACAGGCACAGAGATTGTCGGCCTTATACCAAAGAAAGCCCTCGTTGATGCCGGCCGCCACTTCCTGCGTAAGCAGCAACGCTCTACAGGCGTACCTGAGCGTGAGCTTGTCCGCATAGCTGTTGAAAGCATGGGACTATCGACACTGAAAGAGTTCAAGCCCGAAGAGAAGGTTATTGAGTATATACTCGAAGCCGAAGAACAGAAAAACGCGAAAAAACTTGTCGATATGACTTGTGCCGGCTTTGCAGAAGAGACTGCAAGCGAATCGCCAGCCCCCGGCGGAGGTTCAATTTCGGCATATATGGGCGCTTTGGCAGCCGCTCTCGGCACTATGGTGGCGAACCTATCTTCGCACAAGGCCGGCTGGGACGACCGCTGGGAGTACTTCTCCGATTGGGCCGAAAAGGGTATGAACGTAATGAACGAACTGCTTGCTCTCGTCGATGAGGACACTGCCGCATTCAATAAGATTATGGACGTGTTCGGCATGCCTAAGGGAAACGATGAAGAGAAAGCCGCACGTTCAGCAGCTATGGAAGTTGCGACACTCTACGCCACACAGGTGCCGCTGCGTACCATGAAAGCCGCATACAAGGCTTTTGACGTAGTGCGCGCTATGGCCGAAGAGGGTAACCCGAATTCAGTTTCCGACGCCGGCGTTGGCGCTTTGGCGGCACGCTCTGCCGTTATGGGCGCATGCCTCAACGTTAAGATAAACGCCGCAGGGCTCAAGGACCGAAAAACCGCCGAGGAGCTTGTAAAGGAGGCGGAAAGAATTCAGGCTCTTGCGCAACAGGCCGAAAAAGAGATTCTCGCAATTGTAGAGAGCAAGATTAACGATTAATGATGAACGATTAACGATTAACACAAAATACTGATATGACCGATTTTCAGAAAGATATTCTGGCCGGCATCCCCGATATTCTGCCAGCTAAAAAGGCTTACGACACTACAGCCAACCACGCCCCAAAACGCAAGGACATTCTGACAGACAGCGAGAAGAAACTCGCTTTGGCTAACGCCTTGCGTTATTTTCCCGAAAAGCACCACGCCGAACTCGCTCCCGAATTCCTTGACGAACTGAAGCGATACGGACGTATTTACATGTACCGTCTGCGTCCCGACTACGAAATGTTCGCACGCTCCATTGACGACTACCCCGCACGCTCACGTCAGGCTGCGGCTATCATGCTCATGATACAGAACAACCTTGACAAGGCTGTCGCTCAGCACCCGCACGAGCTTATCACATACGGCGGCAACGGCGCAGTGTTCCAGAACTGGGCACAGTACCGTATAGCGATGAAATACCTCGCCGAAATGACCGACGAGCAGACGCTGGTAATGTATTCGGGCCACCCTCTCGGGCTTTTCCCCTCGCACAGGGACGCTCCAAGAGTGATTGTCACTAACGGCATGGTAATACCGAACCATTCGGCACAGGACGATTGGGAACGCTTCAACGCGATGGGCGTTTCACAGTACGGACAGATGACAGCCGGTTCATATATGTATATTGGGCCGCAAGGCATTGTTCACGGAACGACAATTACAGTCATGAACGCGGCACGCAAACGCATGAAGCCCGGGCAGAAAGACCTTAAAGGCATGCTGTTCGTGACAGCAGGACTCGGCGGTATGTCGGGCGCACAGCCTAAGGCCGGAAATATCTCGGGTGTGGTAAGCGTCACTGCGGAAATAAACATCGCTGCGGCCGAAAAGAGATACAACCAGGGATGGGTCGATGAACTGCACACCTCTCTCGACGAGCTTATACCACGTATAAAGGCCGCCGTAAAGAATAAAGAGGTAATATCGTTCGCTTACGTAGGCAACGTTGTGGACCTTTGGGAACGCCTTGCCGATGAAGAGATGAACGTAGACCTCGGCTCGGACCAGACATCATTGCATAATCCCTGGGCGGGCGGCTACTACCCGGTTGGATACTCTTACGAGGAGTCGAACCGCATGATGGCCGAAGAGCCTGAGCGTTTCCGCAAGTGCGTTCAGGAGTCTTTGCGCCGCCATGTGGCAGCAATAAACAGGCTTACCGCACGAGGCATGTACTTCTTTGACTACGGTAACGCCTTCCTGCTTGAATCGTCACGTGCCGGCGCCGACATTATGACAGCCGAGGGCAAGTTCCGTTACCCCTCATACGTTCAGGACATCATGGGACCGATGTTTTTCGACTATGGCTTCGGCCCGTTCCGTTGGGTATGCACGTCGGGCAAAGAGGAGGATCTCGAGATTACAGACCGCTTAGCGGCAAAGGTACTCGAAGATATGCTCAAGGAAGCGCCGGCCGAGATTAGCGGACAGCTCGCAGACAACCTCCACTGGATACGTGAAGCTAAGGAAAACAAACTCGTAGTAGGTTCTCAGGCACGAATTCTTTATGCCGACTCCGAGGGCCGCACACGCATAGCCCTTGCTTTCAACGAGGCTATCGGAAGAGGCGAGATTTCGGCCCCCGTAGTGCTTGGCCGCGACCACCACGACGTGTCTGGCACCGATTCTCCATACCGCGAGACTTCGAACATCTACGACGGTTCGCAGTTCTGCGCCGACATGGCGGTACACAATGTCATCGGCGACTCGTTCCGAGGCGCCACATGGGTATCGATACACAACGGCGGCGGTGTTGGCTGGGGCGAAGTAATCAACGGCGGCTTCGGCATGGTCATCGACGGTTCTGCCGATTCGGCACGCCACATAGAAGAGATGCTTCTCTGGGACGTGAACAACGGTATCGCGCGCCGCAGCTGGGCGCGTAACGAAGGGGCGATGTTCGCTATCAAGCGTCAGATGGAACGCACGCCGCTCCTCAAGGTCACACTGCCAAACCTTGCCGACATGAGCCTCATCGAGAAAGTTTACAACGAAAACAAATAACAAAAACCATACTACTATGATTCACTATATAAATGCCGAGAGACTTACAATAGCACGTGTCGGAGAAATTCTCGAAAAGGGCTGCAAGCTCGCTCTTAGCGAAGACGCGAAAGAGAGAATAAAGGGGTGCCGGGAATACCTTGACAAGAAGATGGAGGATGCCGGACGTCCCATTTACGGCGTCACGACAGGATTTGGCTCGCTGTGCAACATTTCTGTGGACAAAGAGAATCTTTCGCAGCTGCAGAAGAACCTTATGATGTCGCACGCATGCGGCACAGGCGCACGAGTGCCGTCGGAGATTGTCAAGCTGATGCTTCTGCTGAAGGTGCAGTCACTCTCATACGGCCATTCGGGCGTTCAGTTGATTACAGTCGAACGCCTTATAGAGATGTTCAACAACAACATCATTCCCGTGGTGTACGAACAGGGTTCGCTCGGAGCTTCGGGCGACCTCTCGCCTCTTGCTCACATGTCATTGCCTCTGATAGGTTTAGGACACGTGGAGATTGACGGCAAAGTCGTAGAAAGTGCCGAAATGATGGAGAAATTGGGCTGGGAACCTATAAGGTTGTGTTCAAAAGAGGGCCTTGCGTTGCTCAACGGCACACAGTTCATGTCGGCATACGGCGTATATTCACTTATCAAGGCTCAGAAGCTGAGCCGATGGGCCGACTACATCGGCGCAATGTCGCTCGACGCTTACGACGGCCGTTTGGAGCCGTTCGAGCATAACGTTCACGCCATTCGCCCGCACGACGGCCAGATAAGCACGGCACGCAACATCAGAGAACTGCTCGAAGGCAGCGAAATTGCGAAGCAGCCCAAGAAACATGTTCAGGACCCCTACTCGTTCCGCTGCATTCCGCAGGTGCATGGCGCATCGAAGGACACGATCGCTTATGTCGCAAGCGTAATTGAGACCGAGATAAATTCCGCTACCGACAACCCGACCGTATTTCCCGAAACGGACGAGGTCATTTCGGCAGGCAACTTCCACGGTCAGCCAATAGCTTTGCCAATGGACTTCCTTGCCATCGCTGTTGCCGAACTTGGAAACATTTCGGAACGACGTATATACAAGATTATTTCCGGCACGCGCAACCTGCCGAACTTCCTCGTTGCCAACCCGGGACTTAACAGCGGTTTCATGATACCGCAATATACGGCCGCGTCAATAGTAAGCCAGTCAAAAGGCCTTTGCTGGCCCGCTTCATGCGACTCAATACCGTCGTCACAAGGACAGGAGGACCATGTCAGCATGGGTTCAAACGCAGCCACAAAGCTATGGAAGGTGGTGCAGAACACCGAGCGTGTTCTTGCGATAGAGCTTATGAACGCTGCGCAGGCGTTGGAGTTCCGTCGCCCGCTGCGCTCTTCAAAGGCTGTCGAGGCCCTGTTCGAGGCATACCGCAAGGCAGTTCCTTTTATAAGCAACGACACAGTGATGTACCCGCATATTGCGGCATCAGTAAAATTCCTGAACGAAAATGAACCTGCTTGTTAAGAACATAGGAGCTATCGTCGGCATTGACGAGAGCGGACGAGAACGTGTATCCGGAAAGGAGATGAGCCACGCAGCCATGCTCGAAAACGCATGGCTTGCCGCCGACGGCGAACGCATCAAGGAGTACGGCAGCATGGATAATGTTCCTGCCGAAGAGGGGTATACTGTCATTGATGCTCGCGGAGGCTGGCTTTTCCCCTCGTTCTGCGATTCGCACACGCATATCGTATATGCAGGCAGTCGTGAGCAAGAGTTCCTTGACAAAATAAACGGCCTTTCGTACGAAGAGATTGCCAAGCGGGGAGGAGGCATACTGAATTCCGCTGACAGGCTGCACGAAACATCCGAGGATGAACTATACCGACAGGCTATGAAGCGTATCGACGAGATAGTCTCAATGGGCACAGGACTTGTAGAGATAAAATCGGGATACGGGCTTACTCTTGAAGACGAGCTGAAAATTCTGCGTGTCATACGCCGCATAAGAGAGAACGCTCCGCTTGAGGTACGTGCTACATTCCTCGGCGCTCATGCCGTAGGGCGTGCCTACAAAGGACGGCAGACAGAATATGTAGAGCATGTATGCAAAGAGATGATTCCTGCCGTTGCCGAAGAGGGGCTTGCCGACTTTGTGGACGTGTTCTGCGACCGAGGCTTCTTCACGGTTGAAGAGACCGCGGAAATCATTGAGACGGGCGCCAGATATGGGTTAAGAGCAAAGATACATGCCAACGAGCTTGCCGTTTCGGGCGGCGTGGAGGTTGGCGTGAAGCATGGGGCATTGTCGGTAGACCACCTTGAGTCGATGGGCGACGAACAGATTGAGGCGCTCCGCAACAGCGACACTATGCCTACTATGTTGCCGGGCTGCGCATTCTTTCTTGGAATAACCTACCCCCCTGCACGAAAGATGATTGATGCGGGGCTGGCAGTCGCTTTGGCTTCGGACTTCAACCCGGGAACAGCGCCGTCGGGAAACATGAGGTTTGTAACATCGCTCGCCTCGATAAAGATGAAGATGACACCAGCAGAGGCTCTCAATGCAGCAACGCTGAACAGCGCATGCGCTATGGGCGAGAGCAAGGACTACGGTTCGATAACACGAGGGAAAGTGGCTAATTTTTACATAACCAAGCCTTTGCCTTCATTGGCATACATGCCGTACGCCCACCAGACACCGATAATAAAAGACATTGTACTTAAAGGCAAAATAATAAAACAGAACATATTATGCTAAGAAAACTTTTCATAAGCGCCGTCGCATTCCTCTCTTTCACCACAGCCGCAGCCGACGAAGGCATGTGGTTGCCGAGTCTTATCAAGGAGCGCATAAAAGAGATGCGCAAGCAGGGCTTCAAATTGAAGGCCGATGACATATATTCCGACAGCAAGGCTTCGCTCAAGGATGCAGTAGTACAGTTCGGCGGCGGCTGTACCGGCGAGTTCGTTTCGCCCGAAGGCCTGTTGCTCACCAATCACCATTGCGGGTACAGCTCAATACAAAAGCTCTCTTCGGTCGAGCATGACTACCTGACCGACGGTTTTTGGGCTATGTCGCGTGAAGAGGAGCTGCCCGTACCGGGACTGAAGGTAAGCCTGCTGGTGAAGATGGAGGATGTTACCGGACGTCTTGCCGCAGGTGAGAGCAAGGACGACATCATAAATAAGGAGATAAAAGGGAAGGGCTACCGTGCAAGCATCGAGTCAATGTATTACGGCAACCAGTATTATCTCTTCGTGTACTGCACGTTCCGTGACGTACGCCTTGTAGGAGCGCCGCCCTCATCAATCGGAAAGTTCGGTGGCGACACCGACAACTGGATATGGCCGCGCCACACCGGCGACTTCTCCGTATTCCGTGTATATGCCGACGCTGACAACGAGCCCGCCGACTACAGCAAGGATAATGTGCCCTACCGCCCCAAACGCCACTTCAAGATTTCGACAAAGGGCGTGAACGAGGGTGACTTCACAATGATTTACGGATTCCCCGGCAATACGCAGGAGTATATCACGTCAAAAGCGGTCGATTACATCGAAAAGGTGTCGAACCCGATGAAGATTGCCTTGCGTACCATCCGCCTTGACATAATAAGAGAGGCACAGGCGAAGAGCGTGGCCACACGCATAGCATACGCTGCGAAACATGCCGGCATCGCAAACTCATGGAAGAAGTGGGAAGGCGAGTCGCTTGGCCTGAAAAACCTGAACACAGCAGGAAAGAAGACCGAGTATGAAAAGGAATTCGCGGAGTGGGCCGCCGGAAAGCCGGAATATGCACACCTGCTCGACTCCATAAACGCAAGCTACGAAAGGGTGATACCCGGCTACTTCATGCGAGAACTTTTCAACGAGTCGATTGCAGGAATCGAACTCTTCTCTTTTGCCAACCAGCTATACAACAAGGCTATTTCGCAGAGCAAGTTGCCGGCCGACGAGCAAGCCGAGATACGCAAGCGTTATCTGAAGGACTACGACCGTGAGATAGACCATGCGATAGCTCGCCATATGATAAGGGAGTTCGTGGAAAGAATGCCTAAGGAGAATGTCCCGCAGCAGCTGACAGCGGCTATTGAGAAACACGGCAGCGCCGAGGCTCTTGCCGACGAGCTGTTCGCGAAGACACTGCTGATAGACAAATACCCTCTTACCAAGGAGGAGATATACGCCGACCCGTTCGTACAATTCGCATCGTGGTTCACCCCATGCATGATACAGAACAAAAAGTACACATACCGTAATCTCAGCAATGTGCCCGACGTCGAGAAATGGTACAAGCCGTACATGCAGGCATTGCGCGAATGGGACAAGGAACGCGCTTTCTACCCCGACGCTAATTTCACTCTGCGTGTAGCTTACGGCGCCGTAACGGGTTACGAGAACGCCGACGGCGAGTATCATACTCACCTGACGACTCTCGATGGCGTGCTGGCAAAGGACAATCCCGAGATTTATGACTACAACATACCTCAGGAGTTGCGTGACATATATGACAGAAAGGATTACGGACGTTGGGCCATAGAGAAGAACGGCGGCAAGAGCGTGCCTGTCTGCTTCCTCGCTTCCAACCACACGTCGGGCGGCAATTCCGGCTCGCCTGTAATAAACAGCAAGGGCGAGCTTGTAGGCATAAACTTCGACCGCACATGGCGTTCAACGATGAGCGACATTGAATTTGACCCCGCTATCTGCCGCAACATTTCGGTCGATATACGTTTTGTATTATTTGTAATGGACCGTTTGGGAGGCGCAGGATACCTTCTCGATGAGATGGGGATAAAATGACCTCCGGCATTAAGAAAAAAAGATGGAATACCTGAACTCGCTGTTTTTTGAGCAGTCCGCATTGCAGGCTATTGTGGCGCTGTCGCTGATTTCGGCATTAGGAATAATGCTCGGAAAGGTGCGTATATTCGGTATCTCTCTTGGGGTGACCTTCGTATTTTTCATAGGCATCGTTGCAGGCCACTCAGGGCTTACCATTGACAGCAGCATGCTCTTTTACGCCGAGACGTTCGGACTTGTACTCTTCGTGTACGCTCTCGGCCTGCAGGTAGGACCGGGATTCTTCAGTTCCATGCGTTCCGGCGGAGCAAAGCTTCTTCTGCCCGCGCTCGCATTGCTCGCGACAGGAACGCTGCTTGCGATAATCATGGCGTACGCATGCAATGTTCCGATAGAGGATATTTCGGGCATTCTCTGCGGCGCTACCACCAACACTCCGGCACTTGCCGCCGCACAGCAGACCCTTAAGCAGTTGGGTGTTGAAAGCAGCGGCGCCGCATTGGGATGCGCTCTCACTTACCCTCTCGGCGTTGTAGGCGTGATAGTAGCTTTGGCGATACTTAGAAAATTCTTCGTAAGAAAAGAGGACCTTCCAGGCCCCGACAGCAAACACCAGAAGAATGTGTTCATAGCAAGTTACAGGGTTACCAACCCTGGAATTTTCGGCAAGAGCATAGCCGAGATTGCCGCAAGCCACCACAACCATTTTGTCATCTCACGCATGTGGCACAACGGACACGTGCTTATACCGATGTCGAACAGAATACTTGAAAAGAATGATGTGCTGCTTGTGGTAACAAAACCCGAGGAATGCGAGGATTTGTGTATTCTGTTCGGAGAGAGAGAGAGTAAAGACTGGAATTCGGACAGCATCGACTGGAACAAGATTGATAGCGAGCTGACGTCGCAACGCATTCTTGTGACACGCCCCGAAATAAACGGCAAAAAGCTGTCGTCGCTGCGTCTCAGAAACAGCTACGGAATAAACATTAGCCGTGTCTACCGTTCAGGCGTGCAACTGCTCGCCACTCCGGACCTTGTCCTGCAAATGGGCGACAGGCTTACTATTGTAGGCGAGGCCGCCGACATAAAGCGTGTAGAGAAAATCCTCGGAAATGCCGTAAGCAACCTTAACGAACCCAACCTTGTATCCATATTCGTAGGCATTATACTTGGCCTTATGGTCGGCAGCATACCGCTTGCGATACCCGGCATATCTGTTCCGGTAAAGCTCGGCCTTGCCGGCGGTCCCATAATAGTGGGAATACTCATCGGCACGTTCGGTCCTCGCATGCACATGGTAACATATACCACACAGAGCGCCAATATGATGCTGCGCGCGTTAGGGCTCAGTTTGTACCTCGCTTGCCTCGGACTTGATGCCGGAACGCACTTCTTCGAGACAATCGTTCGCCCCGAAGGAGTTCTGTGGCTCATAATAGGAGTTGTGATAACATTTGTTCCTGTCGTTTTAATCGGTATATTTGCAATGCGCAGGTCGAAGCTCGACTTCGGCTCTACCGCCGGCATGCTCTGCGGCTCTATGGCAAACCCTATGGCATTGGCATACGCCAATGAGAGCATAGAGGGCGACAACCCTTCGGTTGCGTACGCTACGGTGTATCCTGTATGCATGTTCCTGAGAGTGGTGATTATACAATTGTTGATAATGTTTCTTATTTAAATAAAATGGCGACAGTAAAAAGAACGGCGACGGTTGGATGTTATTTTCTTGAACTCGGCAACAAGGAGATCGAGATTTACCGGATAGCGGAGGACGGCAGCGGAACGCTGACACGCATTGAAGACGTGCAAGGAACCATAAGAAGAATTGCCGAGGACAACGGCTTTGAAAGAGATTACGATATAAGCTTCAGACAACATGTCGCAAAGCTCATACAACACATAAATACAAAAGATAACAATAAACTGCTATAATATGAAAAGAAGAAACACGCTTGCGGCGCTGCTTATGTGCGCATTAGGCATGCAGGCCCAGACCGACTACATTCATGGCTTGTCTATATGGTTTGACCAGCCGACATCGCTGAAAGGACATAGCATATGGTACGGAGGAGAGCCCGAACGCTGGAAAAACGGCAAGAAGCCCGAATGGGCCGGGGACGGCAACTACAACCCCGATCAGGAGTGGGAGTCACAGTCTTTGCCTATAGGCAACGGAAGCATCGGCGCAAATGTCATGGGTTCGTTAGAGGCTGAGCGCATAACACTGAACGAAAAGACACTTTGGCGAGGCGGCCCCAACACCGCCGGCGGAGCGCAGTACTACTGGAACGTGAACAAGCAGTCGGCGCATCTCTTGGGCCCGATACGCCAGGCCTTCCTCGACGGCGATGACGAGAAAGCCGCAAAGCTCACAAGAGAGAACTTCAACAGCACGGCATCGTACGAATATTATGGAGAAAAACCGTTCCGTTTCGGCAACTTCACTACAATGGGAGAACTATATATCGAAACCGGGCACAGCATGATTGGCGTGAACGATTACAAACGAATTCTCTCGCTCGACTCAGCCCTTGCGATAGTGCAGTACAACAAGGACGACGTTTTCTTCCAAAGAAAATACTTTGTGTCATACCCGGCGAACGTGCTTGTAGTAAAATTCAGCGCCGACAAGCCCGGAATGCAGAATCTCATATTCAGCTATGAGCCCAACCCTGTTTCGGAAGGAACTATCGAAGCTGACGGCAAGAACGGACTTGTGTGGAAAGCGAGACTCGACAACAACAGCATGCAGTACACTGTAAGAATGAGAGTAGACTGCAAGGGCGGAAAAAGAAGCGTCAAAGACGGGAAGATTCGTGTCGTCGATGCCGACGAAGTATGTTTCTACATTTCGGCGGACACAGACTACAAGATGAACTTCAACCCCGACTTCAACGACCCGAAGACTTATGTAGGAGTAGACCCGGACGCGACAACAGAGGCCTGGATAAAGAAAGCCGAGTCAAAGGGATACGACAAGCTTTTCAAGGAGCATTATGAGGACTATTCGGCATTGTTCAACAGAGTAGAACTGAACATAAACCCCAATGCGCCTGTTACGTACGAACTCCCAGGAACGGTAAACCTTCCTACACCGAAGAGACTCGAGAACTACAGAAAGGGCAAACCCGACTACAAGCTCGAACAGCTCTACTTCCAGTTCGGCCGCTACCTGCTCATCGCGAGCTCACGCCCCGGCAACATGCCGGCCAACCTGCAAGGCATGTGGCACAACAATGTAGACGGCCCCTGGCGTGTAGACTACCACAACAACATCAACCTGCAGATGAACTATTGGCCTGCATGCGCCACAAATCTTGACGAGTGCATGATGCCGCTTATTGACTTCATACGCACTCTTATGAAGCCGGGAGAGATAACAGCAAAATCATACTTCGGGGCAAGAGGATGGACTGCGAGCATCTCGGGCAATATCTTCGGCTTTACAGCGCCGCTGATAAGCCAGGACATGTCGTGGAACTTCAACCCCATGGCCGGTCCGTGGCTTGCGACACACGTTTGGGAATACTACGATTTCACTCGTGACAAGAAGTTCTTGAAAGAGGTAGGTTACGACATCATAAAGAGCAGCGCTATATTCGCTGTCGATTACTTGTGGAAGAGAGATGACGGCACTTATACCGCAGCCCCCTCCACTTCGCCCGAGCATGGACCTATTGACCAGGGCGCGACATTCGTTCATGCTGTGATAAGAGAGATTCTGCTCGATGCTATCGCCGCGAGCAAGACATTAAAGCAAGACGAGCAGCTTTGCAAGGAGTGGGAGAATGTTCTCGACAAGCTTGCTCCATACCGGATCGGACGCTACGGACAGCTTATGGAGTGGAGCCGTGACATTGACGACCCCGAGGACCAGCACCGCCATGTAAATCATCTGTTCGGTTTGCATCCGGGACGCACTATCTCGCCGGTGACGACACCTGTACTCGCCGATGCGTCAAAGGTTGTCCTAGAACACCGTGGCGACGGCGCTACAGGCTGGAGCATGGGATGGAAACTAAACCAGTGGGCACGTCTGCACGACGGTAACCATGCATACACGTTGTTCGGCAACCTGCTTAAGAACGGTACTCTCGACAATCTTTGGGACACTCATGCTCCGTTCCAGATTGACGGCAATTTCGGAGGCACCGCCGGTATTACCGAAATGCTTATGCAAAGCCACATGGGATTCATTCATCTGTTGCCTGCACTGCCCGACGCATGGGAAGAGGGCACAGTTAAAGGCCTTTGCGCTAAAGGCGGCTTTGAAGTCAGCATGGAGTGGGAAAGAGGCACGCTTATCGAGGCTGTAGTAACATCTAAGAGCGGCGAGAAGTGCGATATTCTGTACGGCAATGAGATGCTTTCGTTCAAGACGAAGAAAGGTACATCGTACAGAATAACGCTTGAGGGCAGCAAACTTGTAAGCAGAAAAATATAAAATTCTTTTATAAACGACAAATTCGAGGCGCAGAAGAATTCTTCCGCGCCTCGAATTATTACCGAATTATTATATATCAGAAACAGAAAGCAAGCCCTAGACCATTTGAAGAGGCTTGCAGCTGCAAAGAGCTGTTATAAGCCTTTTCGAGGCGATTGAGCCTCACTCTGTAGACACAAGCTAAAGGCACGCCTGCCAGAAAAGAAGCTCCGCCTACAATCATTGAACCGACACCTGTGTATATCGCTATGTCTTCGGCTATGGTATTCTCTTTCGCAAAGGCCTTCGGCAAAGCTACCACTAATGCGACCGCCGTAGTTACATAACCTGCGGCAGCCAACGAAAGGCCGCCGAATGTAAGACCAAGACCGGTCTTGTAATACTTACGGTACTTAAGGTAATCGACGCTGCGGTCAATGCCGTTCAACGAAGAGAAGCAGTTGGCAGCGGCCTGCTTGTCAAGCCTCTTGCCATCCATAAACACCCTGCTTCCTACAATGTTTATAGGTTTCTCTTGCAGGGGGGTGTCGTTTTGAGCATATTGGGCCATTGCGTTTATGCTCATAAACGCAATGGCAAAGAATAGCAATAGTTTTTTCATGTATAGATTTTAAGGATGTTGGAATATCGTATGGCTGCAGATGTAATTCTCGCCGAGGAATATCGCGAAAGACTCCTCTCGGGGCTCGCCTGTAGTATTTTCATCGACCGTAATCAGAGGTGTCCACATGTTTCCTTCGTACTCTTGCGCCCACTCCACTCTAGCCCAGTCGCAGTCGTCGAGCCCGTTAATTGTGTACTTGTATTCATGAGTCAGTTTTACACACATTTCAAGAAGATTCCGTCTATATATTCCATAAGGCTCGACATCTATAACTTCATTCTCTGTCGCCCCAGGCATATCGTTTCCGCCCTCGTAGTTGTTGTCCTCGTTTTCGCCGTTTTCGTCATCCTCTATCTCCTGCATGATATCACCTATCATGCCAAAAAGGTCACCGCATGAAGTAAACACGAAAGGTGTTGAAGCGAACATCGCAACCAAAAGAAGATTTGTAAAAAACTTTTTCATAGTAATTTGTTATAAATTCTTAAATCAACATATCGTGTGCAAAATAATAAAAAAGAAAACAAAACGACAAACATATATGCATAAAACAGCGTTTTCGCCGCACGGCAGCTACTATTTGAGCAATATGCTCTCTATCGCATCTTTCAGCTGAGCCTTGCCCATAGCGCCTTGCATACGCTGCAGAGCGCCGTTCATGGGAACGAATATCAATGTCGGTATGGAACGTATCGCAAAGAGCGATGCGAGTTCCTCCTCGTCATCGACATTGACCTTGTAGACATCGATCTTGCCTGCATATTCGTTCGACACCTCTTCGAGTACGGGAGAGAGCATCTTGCAAGGACCGCACCAATCGGCATAGAAGTCTATCAAAGCCGGTTTGTCGCCCAAAAATTTGAATTCACTGTTGCCGTTCTCGATATTTGAGACTCTTCTTGAGAAACCTCCTTTAGTCAAATGTATTATTGCCATAACTTTATATTTTTAATCGTTTGCTGCAAAAATAACGAAAATGTCATTAATATCATACAACAGAAAAAAACGAAGTAGCAATATTGTTCATAAATGAACAAAAATTGCACGGCTTTATTGATTGTTTGGATAGTTTAAAGTAATTTAGCACCAGCAATTACTAATTTGGGATAAACTTTATGGAACAAAGAAGCGCATTCGGCAAAATATGGCGTTTTTTAAGACGCTACAACAGATACATTAAAGTCAGTTTGATTTCACTGTTCGCATTGATTGTCGCAATGTTGCCTAACGAAATATTCGGAATCGAGGGACTTACAGACATTCAGCAGCGCGTCATCGCCATATTCCTGTGGGCAGCCTTCATGTGGATAGTAGAGGCCGTTCCGGCATGGACTACATCACTGCTCATAATTGTAATAATGCTGCTTACCGTTTCGGACAGCGGCCTGTCGTTCCTCACAAGCGGATATGAGAAAAGCGAGCTGATGAGCTACAAGAGCATAATGTATACTTTCGCCAACCCCACCGTGATGCTCTTCATGGGAGGCTTTATACTTGCCCTTGTGGCGTCAAAAAGCGGCATTGACGTAAGCATGGCGAGAGCTATGCTCAGGCCTTTCGGTTCTAACCCCAAAATTGTACTGTTCGGCTTCATGCTTGTTACAGCAATATTCTCGATGTTCGTAAGCAACACCGCAACGGCAGCCATGATGCTCACGTTCCTTGCTCCTGTGCTGCGCCAGCTGCCACAGAGCGAAAAGGGCACGGCGGCATTGGCGCTCGCCATTCCAATCGGCGCTAATATCGGCGGTTTGGCAACGCCTATCGGAACGCCCCCTAACGGCATTGCGTTGCAATATATAAACGATGCGGACGGCCTTAATTTAGGCGTTGATTTCGGCGAGTGGATGATGGTAATGACACCTCTTGTACTTGTCATTATCGCAATCTCGTGGGTACTATTGACAATCATGTTCCCCTTTACCGCAAAAAAGGTAAACCTTCACATTATGGGAGGCGCCAAAAAAGGCTGGAGAACAAATGTGATATACGGGACATTGGCTGTCACGATATTATTATGGATGTTCGAGAAGTGGACCGGCATCAACTCATATGTGGTCGCGCTCATACCTATCGGCGTGTTCGCCATTACACGAATAATTAAGTCGAGCGACCTCAAGGACATAGACTGGGCCTGTCTGTGGATGGTTGCCGGAGGCTTCGCTCTTGGCGAGGGCATGTCAAAGACCGGGCTTGCCGAGGCTCTTGTAAAGACCATCCCGTTTGACAGCTGGCCTGCGCTCGTAGTAATGATCGGAGGCGGACTCATCTGCTGGATACTTTCACAATTCATCTCCAACTCTGCCGCAACGGCGTTAATGGTGCCCATTATGGTAGCTGTAGGAACAGGCATGGGCCCTGCGCTCGGAGAGTACGGCGGCGTAGGCACGCTGCTTGTAGGCGTCGCTATGTCGGCTTCGTTCGCCATGTCCCTGCCCATAAGCACCCCGCCCAACGCCATAGCATATTCGACAGGACTGATAAAAACCTCGCAGATGTTCCGTACAGGAATTATTATAGGAATCATATCGCTTGTCATAGGATATATGCTTGTCATTCTTGTAGGACAGACAGGATATTTCGGATAATACAACACACACAAATATGAAGAACAGATTATTATCAACATTGCTCGTTGCATTGCTTGCGACAGCCACATTCGCACAAGAGAAAGCGAAAGAGAAAGTCAGCTTCAAGTTCTACGGTTTCGTAAGGAACTACGCTTGCTACGACACAAGAGCAAGCTACACGTCAAACAGCGAACAGTTCTACTACATGCCTAAGGATGTCAATTACAACGAAGACAAAACCGAAGACCTCAATGCGCAGGACAATATCATGCTCCTGAGCATCACCACCCGCTTAGGCCTCAACGTGACAGGGCTGGAGTTTTTGGGGGCAAAGACATCGGCAAAGATTGAATCGGACTTTGCCGGCTTCGGTTCAAGCAACACAGTGCTTCGCATACGCCAGGCATACGCGAAAATGGAGTGGGAAAAGAGCAAGTTGCTTGTCGGCCAGGCATGGCACCCCATAATGGGCGACATGATGCCCGACGTATTCTCTTTAGAGACAGGAGCGCCGTTCACACCGTTCAGCCGCTCTCCGCAGGTGCGTTATGATTTCCAGACAAAAGGCGTGACCCTTACAGCTACGGCTCTGTACCAGTTCCAGTATACCTCTTACGGGCCCGACGGCGCTTCGTTCGAGTATGCCCGCAACGCCATTGTTCCCGAATTTTACCTGCAGGGTATGATAAGAAACGGCGGATTCATGATGGGAGTCGGCCTTGACATTCTTACCCTTAAGCCACGCCAATATTATACATCAACAGAAAAAGAGTTTGTCAAAAACCCCATATATAAAGCTGACGGAACGCCCGTGCTGGATGCGAACGGGGAGCAAGTATACGAATCGGTCCCTACCGGAAATGAGGTTACCGTAAAGCACAATTCCGACAAAATGTTCGTGAGCTTCACTCCTACGCTTTTCGCTTCGTACAAGAAGGGCGACTGGGGCGTAAAAGGACGTGTAACATATGCGCAGAACGCAGCTCACCTTAGCATGATAAGCGGCTACGGAGTTACCGAGAAACTCGACAACGGCGAATGGAAGTACAGCAGCCTCAACAGCATCAGCGGTTGGATAGACGCCACATACAAGCTGAACTTGAAAAAAGGATTCTTTACATTCTGCTGCTTTGCAGGATATACCAAGAACCTTGGTTGCATGAACGACATCTGCAAGAACGACAAAGGCGAGTTCATGCTGTATATGCGCGGCGAAAAGAACATGGACTACATGTGGCGTGTAGCTCCGAGCGTCCTTTACACGCACAATGCGCTGTCTGTCGGCGTGGAGTACAACCCCACCACGGTAGGTTACAGCAAGAACAACGGCACGGATATCAAGGACAACTACACAATGTATAACCCTAATGCCGTGACAAACCATCGTATATGCGCTATGCTGCGATACAACTTCTGATTAGAACATTATAATAATTAAGACAATATGAACAAGAAAATTCTGACATTAGGCATGCTGCTTTTTGCAGGCTTGGGTGCCACCGCACAGGTGAGCCTTGTGAACCCCGTACCGCAGGAAGTAACAACAGCCGGAGAGAACGCAATTTTTGAGGCCCCCGCACAGTGGAGCATCAACGCCGATAAGAGACACCTGAGCGGATACATATACGACGCTCTCATGACAGCTTCGCCCGAAGCTGTAAAGAAAGCCCCATTCAAAGTGACGCTCGGCATCAAAGGCGAGAGCAAGGTGGCACGCTGCAAGAAATTGATACCGGAAAAGAGCGAAGGTTACTACATGAAGGTGACCGACAAAGAGGTTATCATTGCCGGAAACGACGAGAAGGGACTCTTCTACGGCGTACAGACATTGCTCGGCATGATAAACGAGGGCAAGCTTGAGGCATGTACCATTACCGACTGGCCCGATGTTCCTTTCCGAGGCACCGTGGAGGGTTTCTACGGCACACCATGGAGCCACGAGGCACGCAAGAGCCAGCTTGAGTTCTACGGCCGCAACAAGATGAACGTATATATATACGGCCCGAAAGACGACCCCTGGCATCGTGACAAATGGCGTGAGCCATACCCTGAGGCTGAGGCAAACCGCATTGCCGAGCTTGTAGAGGTTGCCAAGCAGAACGGCGTGAACTTCTACTGGGCGATACACCCGGGCGTGGACATCAGGTGGAACGACGAGGACCGTGACAAGCTCATTGCCAAGTTCGAGGTAATGTACCAGCTCGGCGTACGTTCTTTCGCAGTCTTTTTCGACGACATTTGGGGCGAGGGCACAAAAGCCGACAAACAGGCCGAGCTGCTCAACTACATCGACGACAACTTCGTTCAGGCAAAGGGCGATGTAGCGCCGCTCATTCTCTGCCCCACCGAATATAACAAGGGTTGGGCAAATGAGGAGAGAGGCTACTTGCGTACGCTCGGCAAAGAGCTGAACAAAAGCGTCGAGGTGATGTGGACCGGCAACTCAGTCGTCGCATGCATCGACAAGCCCACGATGGAGTGGATTAACGAGCGTATACAGCGTAAGGGTTATATATGGCTCAACTTCCCCGTGAACGACTTCGTACGTGACCACATTCTTATGGGCCCTGCTTACGGCAACGGCCTTGATATCGCAGGCGACGTTTCGGGCTTCGTGAGCAACCCCATGGAGTATGCCGAGACATCGAAGATTTCTCTCTACGGCATTGCCGACTACTGCTGGAACATGGAGGCATACGACTACCAGAGCAACTGGGAAAAGAGTATCAAGAACATACTCCCGAGCAACCCGCAGGCACTACGCACATTCGCGCTCTACAACAAGGACCTTGGCCCCAACGGGCACGGATTCCGCCGTGAAGAGGGCGAGGAACTTCGCGAGACAGCCGAGAAAGCATTGACAGGAGATATGTACGCAACAGCAATGATTAACAACGCTTGCTTCGAGTTGAACATTGCCTGTGACATTTTGCTCAACGACAACAGCAACCCGGAACTTATACACGAACTGCGCCCCTGGCTCATTCAAGGCAAGCACCTTGCAACATACGGAAGCGCAGTGTGCACAATGCTTATGTTCGCCGAGATGAAGGACAACGTCAGCGCAGCAAGCAAATTCCTTACCTTCGAGAACCTATACAAGCAGGCACGTTCATTGCAGAAGCAGATGTTCGATCTTGAGAACAACAAGGCAATGCGTCACCCCTATCAGATTGGCACGAAGTTGGGAACAAAGGTTATGCTCCCCACACTGAACAAGCTCTTTGCGCTTGCAACAGAGAGGTACAATGCTGCAAATGGCACACAGCTTGAGACAACAGCCGAGTATAACCCATACAAGCTCAGTTCAACGGTCACACAGCTTGCATTGTTGCCCGTAAGAATCAACGGCGACGTTGTAGAGATATCGCCGGCGCTTGAAGTAATCAACTGGCAGGCCGACGGCGAGCTGCTGCTCGAAAGCGAGAGTGCCGTTACTTTCCAGGGTATGGACTTCAATTTCGGCGTGAACAATGTAGCAAAGAACTTCCGTCTCGAACTGTTCGTGAACGGCGCATGGAGAGAGGTCGCGCTGCTCCACTACAGCGAGGACGATCCCGTCATCCACACAGGCAACGAACTCGGCGGCATGACAGCTACAAAGCTCCGCATCACGAACATCAGCGGCGCAGAACAGAAAGTATACTTCAAGAACTTCAGATTTATAAGAAGATAAGCGAAAAACTTTTATTCATAAAAAAGCGGAGCTGCCGAAAGGCAGCTCCGCTCGCAATATATATCAACCCTGCATCGTGGACGGGTTCTAATTCCAATCCTTTCAGAAAGGCCACAAGTCCGTTATTCCGACCAATGTGCCGTCTGCTTTCAGGTTAATCGTACGCTCGCTCTCGCCCTTCTGTACCTCTACAGTATAATACGACAACGAGGAGCTTTCATAAAAGTCGGCATCATCGATACGGTATTCAGGATAGTTGGTATTGACGTATGTCTTCACCGCATCGGGCAATGACGACGGCTTCACGTCCCATGTTGTGTAGACCCACTCGTCCTCGGAATTGAAATACACCTCTTTTACTATTGACTTATGCAGAATCTCTACCTCGTAGAGCCCGCCGTCGGAATATTCGGCATCGAGCAGCTTGGCGCCTTTATATTCTGTTTTTATGAAGTCGGAAACAGTGTCGCTCAACGGGTACTCGAAATTATTATCGCATGCCGCTATCGAAAGCAGCAGTATAAACATGGGAAATATCTTTTTCATAGTTTCTTGTGTATTATTTATCAGTTATCAATGTCTATTATATTAAAGTTCTTGTCAAAAGTAAGCTCGTAGCGGTTCGACAGCTTAAGCTCGTAGTCGTTGCGGTCACGCTCAATCTTCAAAACCTTAACGCCCGGGTAGTTCTTTGCCACATAGTCTCTTATCTGCTGAGGGATGATGTTCGCAGGCACCTCGGCGTAACGGCAATCAACCTCTTTCCATTGTCCTTTCAGGGTAAACTCGAGCTTTGTGCCGTCGGTGAGGACAACCTCGTATGAACGCTCCAGGAAGTCACGTTCCAGCTTGGCGTATGTAAGGCTCACGCCTGCAAAGTTATCGTTAAGGAACTGCTGTGCCTGTGCCGGGAGGTCGCTCTTGTTTACCAACTTGTCATTGTCGGCCTGTACGTTAGAAATACCGAATGTAAAAATCGCTGCTAATACAAATAAAATCTTTTTCATAATCTTCGTTTTTAAGTTATTCAATAAACAATCCAGTTAAATTTTAGTTTTACAAAAATCATCTGCTGACCATTTGCGGCAAACAGCCTCTCTTTGTAATTTCTGATACAAAGATTATATGCAATTCTGAAATGAATTTGAAATTTCTGGAAAAAACGATTTTTTTTGATTTTTTTTGAAAAGAAGCGACAAGGCTTATTTATAAGCTCATTGCATATGAACAGTAAAGCAATGCATGTTTTTGTTGAACGAATATTCAACCTTATAGTTATAATACCCTGCAATGGACTTTACGAGAGCGAGGCCGAGCCCCGTTGAGCCTTTCTTGCCGCTGGTGTAAAAGCGGTCGAACAGTTTGTCGCTGTCGAGCGGCTCCGTACCGCTGTTGCTTATGCGAAGCGCTCCCTTTTCAATGGCTATCTCAATTGTGCCGTTCTCTGCCGTGTGCAGGAAAGCGTTCTTTATAAGGTTCGTGACCATTGTAGTCGCCAGCGACTCGTTCATGTTCACCATAAAGCTGTCGGGAATCAGCGCTGTGCATTCAATGCCCTTGTCGCTGTATATGTCGGAATATACCTCTAACTCATTTCTTATAATCTCTGCGATGTCGATATCTTTTCTCTCAGGGAACTGACGGTTGTCAATTTTCGACAGCAAGAGCAACGTGCGGTTGAGCCTGACAATCCGCTGCAAAGACTGACGCATCTTGAACAGCTCAGCGAGCTGCTCTTCGTTCAGCGCAGTGTTGTCTATCAGCCATTCAATGCGTGTGCCAAGCACCGCCAACGGTGTCTGCAGCTCATGAGAAGCGTTGCCTATGAACTGTTTCTGTCTCTCCATGTGGCTCTCGGCACGTTCTATAGTGCTGTATGCCGCTTGGGTGAGCTTCTTGAACTCCAATGTGCTGTTGTCCGCAGGCATGCCTTCGGTTCCCTTACCCGGAGTGTACCGGTCAAACCATCTCAGCAGGGCGTACAAAGGCCTCATGCTGTAGTTGAAAATCATTGTTGTGACAATGAGTATCGTGAGCATAAGCAGCAGGTAAAGTATTATTATATGCAGCATTATGGCTCTTATAAGATCCTCACGTTCGAACGTAGGTGTCGATACCGTAAGGCGGTATATCCTGCCCTCTTTGTCGGGGAATGTCATCGTAAGCTCTCTTGCAGGCTCGCTCTCCTCTTTTTCGGCTATGTATACCCGCTTGTTCTCGAACGTTACCTTTTGTTCGTGTACTGCAGTAGCAGGCAGCAGTTCAATGGAGTATGTGTTATTGCTGCCGTTACCGGGACGCGGAAGCTCCTTGCCGGCGAGGGTACGCCGTATAAGCAACTCGGCATAATCCTCAAGGCTGTCGTCGGTCTCGTCGTTTATCTCATGTGCCATTGATATATAGAACATTGTGCCCCACAGCAACATTATGGGGAGCAGGAACAGGGCAAGCCTTATAGTTACACGGTATATGAGTCTCATTCTGCAGCTTCTGTGAATTTGTAGCCAAAGCCGTAAACCGCCTTTATGTTTGTGTCAGCGCCGGCCTCGGCGAGTTTCTTTCTCAGGTTCTTTATCTGTGCGTATATGAATTGGAAATTGTCCGCCATGTCGATGTGGTCGCCCCACACAGCCTCGGCAAGCACCGCTTTGTCAATTATATGCCCCGGACGTTGCATGAAGTAGAGCAATATGTCGAACTCCTTCTTCAGCAACGGCACCTCCTTGCCGGCTATGGTTATACGACGGCTCTGCAGGTCGAGCGTTATGTTGCCCACGTTCATCACGTTATTCACGGCTCCGGTTCCCCGTCGCAGCACGCTCTTTATCCTTGCCGACAGTTCCGCCATATAAAATGGTTTGGGCAGGTAGTCGTCGGCACCCATGTCGAGCCCTTTAATCTTGTCGTCAAGAGAGTCGCGTGCCGAAATGATTATTACCCTGTCGTTCTTGCCTAAAGTCTTTATGTGTTCGAGTATCTCCAGCCCGTTGCCGTCGGGCAGCATGATGTCGAGCATTATGCAGTCATATTCATAGCCGGCAATCTTGTCTTCGGCCTCAAAGCGGTTGGCAGCCGTCTCCACGACATATCCCTCGGCAGTCAGCGAGCGGTGCATTATTTCACGCAATGACTGGTCGTCTTCAATTATCAATAATTTCATACCTTCTTTGTGACAAAATTAAGCGGCAATTATGAAATAAAGCTGAAACGGAACGTTTTCAATCCTCGACAAGTTCAAAGTCAAGCTGTTTGCGGTCGAGGTTCGCCCTTGTGATGCGTATCTTCACAGGGTCGCCTATGGTGAACTTGCGTCGGTGACGGCGGCCGATGATACAGTAGTTGGCATCGTCGAACTCATAATAGTCGTCCTGAAGAGTACGCATCGGTATCATGCCCTCGCACTTGTTCTCGTTAATCTCGGCATAAAAACCCCACTCCGTGACACCGCTTATCACAGCGTCGAACACCTCGCCTACATGCCCGCTCATGAACTCTACCTGCTTGTACTTGATGCTTGCGCGTTCGGCGTTGGCGGCGACTTGCTCTTGTGCCGAGCAGTGTTCGCACAAGTCCTCATACTTACTTTTGTTTACCGTGCGCGCATCAAGGGTAAGGTAACGGTGCAAAAGACGGTGGACAAGCAGGTCGGGGTAACGCCTGATTGGCGACGTGAAGTGCGTATAGTAGCGGAACGCGAGGCCGTAGTGCCCGATATTCTCAGTAGAGTAACGTGCCTTCTGCATCGTACGCAATGATATCTGTTCTATCACGTTCTGCTCCTTGCTGCCATGCACCTCTTTCAGCAGGCTGTTGAGCGCCGACGCCGACGAGGTACGTCCTGACCCGCTGCGCATCTTGTATCCGAGCTTGCTGACGAACCTGGAAAGCATTGTAAGCTTTTCGGGGTCGGGTTGGTCGTGTATGCGATATACGAATGTCTTGGCATTGCCGCCGGGCGCCTTGCGGCCAATCTTCTCGGCTACGGTACGGTTAGCGAGCAGCATGAACTCCTCGATAAGCTGATGCGACTCGTTACTCTCGCTGAAGTATACCGACAGCGGCTTGCCCTTCTCGTCGAGGCTGAAATGCACCTGCGCCTGTTGAAAGTCGATGGCTCCTGCAGCAAAACGCTTCTCACGCATCTTCTGAGCAAGGCTGTTGAGTACTTTTATCTCCTCATAATATTCGCCCTCGCCCTTTTCAATGATTTCCTGCACCTCTTCATAGCTGAAGCGGCGGTCGCTCTTTATCACCGAGCGTGTTATATTGAATCTCTTTACTTCGGCTTTTTCGTTCATTGTAAAGATGACCGAATATGCGAGTTTCTCTTCGTCGGGGCGTAATGAACACAAGAAGTTGCACAGACGTTCGGGAAGCATAGGTATCGTGCGATCCACGAGATATATCGATGTGGCGCGTTTGAACGCCTCCTTATCGATTATGCTGCCCTCGGTCACGTAGTGCGACACGTCGGCGATATGCACTCCCACCTCCCAAATACCTTCGCCGGCAGGACGAATGGACAAGGCGTCGTCAAAATCCTTTGCGTCGGCCGGGTCAATGGTGAACGTGGTGACAGCCCTGAAGTCCTCTCTTGCCGCAATCTCCTCGGCCGTAATTTCCTGGCTCAGTTTGCGCGCGGCCTCCTCTACCGCCGCAGGGTATGTGTAGGGCAAGCCGTATTCGGCAAGAATAGCGTTCATCTCGGTGTCGTTGTCGCCGCTCTTGCCAAGAATGTCAATGACCTTTCCTATGGGATTCTTGCTGTCTGCGGGCCATTCGAGCAGCTTTACAACCGCCTTGTCACCGTTCTTGCCGCCTTTGAGCATCTCTTTCGGTATAAAAATATCATTAGGCATAATGCGGCTCTCGGTAATGAGAAAGGCATAATGCTTCTCTACATGCAGTTCGCCGACAAAGGTATCGTGAGTGCGTTTTACAATCTCCACGACCTCGCCTTCACGTCCTCGGCCTCTGCGGCGCGCGAACAGAGCCACACGCACCATGTCATCGGTTAGCGCATGCGCCGAATTGCGTTCGCTTATCAACACCGCCTCGCTGCCGTCTTCGGGGTAAAACTCGTTATATCCGTCCCTGTTGCGCGAGAACGTTCCGTAAAGCATCGACACATTGTTCGCAAGAGCATATCGGCGGAACTCAGGCTCCATCAGATAGCCGTCGAAGACCATATCGTCAAGGATATGCACGCATAGTGTTCTTGCCGAGGTCGATGTAAGGTTCAGCTCCTTAAAAATATCCTTAGGACTCAGTGTCTTGCCGTCGCAGCGGTTAAATAGCTCTATCAGCATCTCAACCAGCATGTTCTTGTTCATACGTCCTTTACCTTTTCCGCCTTTCTTTCCCATAACAGTAAATTTGAAACTGTCGCTAAATTAACAATAAAAGCGCATACAACAACCGCTTGACGGAAAAAGAACGCCAAGCAAATATTAAAGTATGTCAAAAAGGGAAACCGCAAATCGCTGGTAAGCGAACAAAAGCCAAATTTATTTGAGCTTTTACAGCGAGCGCAAGCCGTCTCGCCGCAGGCAGCGCATCTCAAAAACGGTAAGAAGAAGTTATTTTCAAAACGAATAGGCACTATAAGTGAAATACTCTTATCCCCCCGGACTTTACATATGAGCCGCCCGTTTATCCCTCCCCGTTAATCGTTACACGTTACACGTTAATCGTTACACATTAATCCCCATCCCCATGCCGCCAAGCGGAATATGAGTATTCCCGAAACAATGCCGGCGATGGCGTCTATGAGGTAGTGCGCCTTTATGTATACCGTAGCGAGGCACAGCAGCAGGTAAACGATAAAAAAGAGCATGAACAGCCGTTTCTTCATTCGTCGCGACGCAAGAATCATTATCACCGTGGCAACGCCTGCATGCGAACTCGGGAAGGCTGCCGCTGGGCGTTCTCCTATCGACTGCGCCGTGCATACGAGCTCGGTAAAAAGCATACCCTTGCCCTCTTGGGCTGCCGTCACGCACTGCATGCCGTTGAAATAGTCGCCGACAGCGAGGTACGGCCCTGCCGTGGCAACGCGCTCTCCGATAACGGGAAAATAGAACTGAGGCCCCGCCACTGGCACGAACATGAATATTATATAATAGGTAAAGAACGAAAACAGTACAATAAAGGCACTGCGTTCAGCCTCTTTAGGCCTGGCGAAGAAGAAATAGGTTGTTATCGCCAATATCATAGGATAGAACATCCAGTAGCCGAAGTTGAAAAGCTCACGCCAGAATGTTCCGCTCAGCCGCTGTTCGAACAGTATCGAGGGCTGACAACCGAAGAGGCTTGCCTCCGCTGACGCGAAAAGGTGGTCAAGGTTGGGAAACATACGGTTGAACTCGAACGTGTCGGGGTACCAGAAATTAAGCAGCGCCACTTGAAACAGCAACCGCAGATAGCGGGTGCCTCTTGAGGGGAACAGAGTATATATGTATATAATAAGATATGTCCCTGCTATGGCGAAGAAACGGCCCGTCAGCATAGCTTGCGGGTTGCTGATTCTGTTGTAGAACAGTATTATAAGAAGTGTCGTGAACAGGGTGTATAAAAAGCTGAGTTTTTCAACGGCAAGGTATCGTATTTCAATTTTCTCACGTTCAAAAAAAATCATATCCAGCTGTTTTGCTTGTACCAACCAATCATCTCCTCCACACCTTTCTCAAGCGGATAATCTATCTTAAAACCAAGTTCTTTTTCTATGGCTGCAGTATCGCACAGCCAGTTACGCTGCTTCATAATCTTGTATTTGTCGCTGTTGAGCGTGCTTGCTCTGCCGACAAGCGCGGCAAGCCTTTCGCAGCAGAACGACACTGCTCTGAGCAGCCACAACGGAGCTTTTATGTGAATTATGAAACGTTTGCCGAGCGAGTTGGCTATATAATCGCTGAAGCTACTGCTGTTATACCCTTGCGGCTCGCTGACCAAGTAGCAACGGTTCACCAAAGGACTCTCCAATGCTAAATATACAGCCTTGACAAGATCCTTTACGTAAATGAACGTTATAAGCTGCGGCCGGCAGCCGGCAGAAAAATCGAAATGCAGGCTTGCGCTCTTCACCATTTTAAAGTAATCACGTTCACGGGGACCGTATACACCGGTCGGGCGTAATATCATAAAAGGAATGCCCGACTTGCCAATGATAAACCTCTCGGCAGCAAGTTTGCTCTTGCCGTAAACGGTGTCCGGTTTCGGTATGTCGTTTTCCGTTATCGGGACAAAAGGCTCTGTCTCTTTTATCGGACCATATATGCTCAGGGAGCTAAGATATATGAATTTCTTTGGTGTCATACCCTGCAAGAGCAGAGCTTCGGCAAGGTTAATGGTACCTCCTTCGTTTACCTCGTAGAACTCGTTCTTGTCGGCACACTTAGTAACTCCCGCCGCATGTATGACATAATCCCATGCACCGTGCTTGCTCTTGAACGTCGACAGCCGGCGCCTAAGGTCGGCGGGCGACAACAAGTCAAGCTCAATGAAGTTCACGTCTGCGGCGGTGATGTTCCTGCGGCTGCTGCCGCGACGCATGCCGGCCCACACCTCGTATCCCTTCTCGACACCCTTTTCCACTAAAAAACTGCCGATAAAACCGCTTGCACCTGTGATTAGAATTTTCATTATAACCGAAAAAAACCTGCCTTATAAACAAAAAACCGAACATAATGTTCATGCGAAGATACATAAAAAAGAGAAACGTCATCTTTTTTCGCTGTTTTGATTGGGAATATATGCAAAACATCTATTTTTGCATATATGTAAAAACCGCATCATGCCTAAGATTGACACATACAGCGTTTGCCATCCGGGCGTCGAGTTCTACTTCTGGCGGATAGAAGAGAGCGTCGAAGAACTTGCCGCTCTCATTGACGGCGGCGACGAACTGCTTGCCGAAGCACGGTGCAAGTTCAAGGCTGCGGAGAGACAACGTGAATGGCTTGCCGCAAGAGCCCTGCTGCAGCATAGCGGGTATAACGTTTCAGCCCTCGCATACATGCCTGGCGGCGCGCCTTGCCTCAGGGGGTCAGGCCGGCATATAAGCATAAGCCACACAAGAGGGCTTGCGGTCATTGCTATATCAAAGCGGCCTGTAGGCATAGATATTGAGAACGAGGGGCGTGATGCGTCAAAGGCCATAAGAAAGGTTGCCGACAACAGCGACGCTGTAATATGCGACGGAGAGGCTCTGCGTATGTGGACAGCGAAAGAGGCGGCATTCAAGTTCAACCCCGTCAGCTGTGTCACCATAAAAGATATCCGCCTCGAAAAGGCGATCGGTAGCGACAGTTATGCCGAATACAGAGTCGCCTACCCCGACGACACGTCAGCCGTATGCCGCACTTACGGAATTTCCGAGTACGTGCTTTCGTGCTGCACAGAAGAATAAGCCTTGCCGCTCCTTTTTTCAAGAAAAAGACTCACCTGCATAGTTGCCCAAGCTACGCTCACCTGCAAACTCCGGGGAGTAGAATGTTAATCGTTAATCTTTCCTCGTTAATCTGTTGGCGGCATTCGCAATCGCAACCCAAGCGGTGCCACTTTGCGGCACTGCGCTTGACGAGATGCTGCTCATGCCGTCGAAGCTTCGCTTTAATCGTTAAAAACAGAGCGAGGTTTCTGTTTTAACCAAAAGCCGCTCAGCCCCAAGAATTTGCCGGTGCCCCTAAGCTACCTTAGCAGCCCCGTTCACCACCATTACAAAAAAAGGAGTCTCATTACTGAGACTCCTTGAGGTACCTGGCGGATTCGAACCGCCGTACACGGTTTTGCAGACCGCTGACTAAGCCACTCATCCAAGGTACCGGCGATTTGCGATGACAAAGGTAAGACATTTTTTGTGAAGAACAAACAAAGAAAGCCATTTTTTGCCTAAGCCGCCCAATTTTAAACGATTATTCAACGTTTTGGTTTATATTTGCATAAAATACCGGGCAACGGCAATAAAGCCCATGCCTGCCCTTTTCACATTGACAGATGAAATACAAAGTAGAAAATTACATAGAGAAGCACAAGCTTTTTGACAGGCAAAGCCGTCTGCTTGCAGCGCTTAGCGGAGGAGCGGACTCGGTAGCCCTGCTGCATGTACTGCTGAGCTTAGGTTACCGATGCGAGGCTGTGCATTGTAATTTTCACCTGCGCGGCGAGGAGAGCGACAGAGACGAGCGGTTCGTGCGTGAGCTGTGCAGCCGCCTCGGCGTGAGCCTGTATGTCGAGGAGTTCGACACGCTATCGTATGCAAAAGAGAATGGCATATCCATTGAGATGGCCGCACGACAGCTGCGGTACGGGCTTTTCGAAAAACTTAGAAGAGAGAGAGGCTTCGACGCCATAGCCGTCGCCCACCATAGGGACGATTCCGCCGAGACATTGCTGTTAAACCTCATTCGAGGCACCGGAATAAAAGGTCTTAGAGGCATACAGCCCAAGAACGGCTACATTGTACGCCCCATGCTTTGTGTGGGACGAGAGGAGATCGTCGATTACCTGCAGCGCAGAAAAGAGTCGTTCGTGACCGACAGCACCAACCTTACATGCGACTATACCCGCAACAAAATAAGGCTTGAAGTCATTCCCAAACTCGGCGAGATAAACCCGTCAATCAAGGAGAGCCTCGCATCGACGGCGCACATGGTTAGCGAGGCGGAAAAGATATACCGCAAGGCTATTGAAGAGGCTACGGAACGTGTAAAGAATGGCGACAGCATCGACATCGCTTCGTTGATGAAAGAGGTTGCCCCTTCTACACTGCTGCATGAGATACTGTCGCCCTACGGCTTCAACAGCACTCAGGTTGAGAATATCATAACATCCGTCGGCAGCGAAGGCTGCAAGATTGTCGCCGCCGACAACATCGCTGTCGTCAAGGAGCGCGGCAGGCTGCTGATAACCGAACTTGGGGAACGCCAAGAGTGGGAGCTGCAGATGCCCGAAAGCGGCACGGCTGAAACCTTGTTTGGCTCAATGGATATTCAAGTAACAGCCTTCGACGGCACTATACCCAAAGAGAAGAACATTGCCACGCTCGATTACGACAAGTTGCGCATGCCTTTGACATTGAGGACACTGCGTAACGGTGACCGCTTTGCGCCGTTCGGCATGCGAGGGACAAAACTTGCCAGCGACTACCTTACCGACAAAAAAAGAAGCCTTGCCGAGAGACAGCGGCAGCTTGCAGTGTGCGACGCCGAAGGCAATATCGCCTGGCTTGTCGGCGAACGCCCCGCTGCCCCATTCAGCGTGGACAATAACACAAAGAACGTTGTTCGTTTGAATTGGAAAAAAGTTGAGAGTTGAGAGTTTAGGGTTGAGAGTTTAGAGTTGGGTGAACATGGAAGGGTTGTCGCAACGCCATTAGAGAAACCGTTTTTACCCTTAACTTTTATTTTGGGGCCACCGGAACACTCAATAGTTACGGCGGCAATGAATCGAATGAATCAAATTAACCGGATGCAGCATCACTTTCTGCGATGCGACGCATGACCGGAGGCGTAAAAGCTCACTATAGAAAAACTCTGCAACTGCTGCGCCATAGCAGTTGATGCAATCAATAATGAGAATAATATAATAAGGTATTTTACATAAAAACAGCTAATTGCAAATTTATATTAAGGTGACTAAGATAAAGTGAAAACGGGAAGTTGCGGGTAAGCGAGTAAATACAAAGTTTGCTTTAGTTTTTAAACGAGCGAAAACGACTTCAAGCCCACAGAGAGGGATTAAAGCGGAAAACGCTAATCGTATGAGTTCCTTCATTTCACAACGTTCCGTTCAAGGATGACAAATACCCGTTAAACGTTACTCGCTAATCGTTAAACGTTAAACATCACTTCATATCTCTCAACGCTTTGCGGGCGTTCTCGTCGCCCTGCTTGGCAGACTCTTTCCACCATTTGACGGCTTCGTTCCTGTCCCTTTCGACACCCTGCCCGTTGTAATAGCAGACGCCGAGGTCATATTGCGCGGAGGGGTGACCGTTCGCTGCAGCCTTGCGGTACCACATTACCGCTTCGGGATAGTTCTGCTGCACTCCCATTCCTTTATAATACAACACGCCGAGCTTATACTGAGCGGTCACGTTACCCTGCTCGGCAGCTCTTATAAACCACCTTGCGGCCTTGAGGCAATCCTTCTCCGCCCCATGCCCGAGCATAAGACAGTTGGCAAGATTATTCTGCGCTTCGGCGTTGCCAAGTTCGGCTGCCCTTGTGAAAAGTTCCACAGCTATCGAGTCGTTTTTTTCCACTACAGAGCCTTCGTAGTAGAACGCCGCAAGATTATTTATCGCATCGGGGTGTTCCTGCTCAGCAGCCTTGCAGTACCAGTCGTACGCTTCCTCCATCGAATGTTCGACACCCGCGCCGCTGAAATATGACTCCGCAAGGAAATACTGAGCGTCGGCAGAGCCCAGCTCCGCCGCCTCGGAGTAGAGTTCCACAGCCTTTTCAACGTCTGCGCTCACGCCCCGGCCCGAATAGTAACAGCCGGCGAGCTGGCATTTGGCGTCGGCGTCGCCCTTATCTGAAGCGGACCTGAACCACACATACGCCATTCGGTAATTCTGCTGCACGCCGTCGCCCGAAAAGTAACAGCATGCCAAAAGATATTGCGCATCGGCATTGCCTTTACGGGCCGACTTCTGAAGCCACTCTGCCGCTTCGGCGCTCTTGCCTTCGGCAAGCAGAATATCGGCAAGGTAATACTGAGACTGAGCATCGCCCGTTTCAGCCGCCTTACGGTACCACTCCACGGCCTTAGACCTGTCGGCGACACAGCCGTCGCCGTTCTCATAGCATATCGCAATGTTTCTTTGCGCTGCCACCACGCCTCTCTTCGCAGCCTCGTTATACCAGTAGAGCGCTTTAGAGAAATCCTGCTTGACCCCTATACCTCCATAGAAACAGTCGCCAAGCTCGTTCTGAGCGCTGGGATAGCCCTTGAACGCCGCCTTTTTGAAGCAGCCGAAAGCCTTTTCAGGATTAAGCTCCGTACCCTCGCCGAGCTTATAACAGACACCGAGGCTTGTTATAGCCTGCAGATTTCCCTGCTCGGCTGCAAGAATATACCATTTCACGGCCTCTTCGAAGTCCTGATTCACGCCATTGCCGCTGAGATAACAGTTGCCGAGATTCGATTGAGCCATGCCGTTTCCCTGCATGGCGGACTTGCCGTACCAGTCGGCAGCCTTTTTATGGTTCACTTCGACGCCGAGTCCCTTAGAATAACATGCACCGAGATTGCACTGCGCCCCCGCATGCCCCTTCTTAGCGGCTTTTTTCCATTGACGGACAGCCTCTTTATAGTCGGCAGCCTTATATGCTTCAAGGCCGGCCTTATATTCTGCTTCAAGAGAAGAGCTGTCGGGCAAAACTACAGACACATCATTGGCACAAAGACGCTCCGGCAGCACAATGCCGAGAAGCATGACAAAAGCGAGGATGTAAACCGGTAATTTTTTCATTGGTACGAGGGTTCTATTTCAAATTCTCGAGCTGAGCGGCAGCGTCGGGGTGCGCAAGTTCAAGCGCTGTCTCAAAAGACTCCTTAGCGAGTTCCTTATCGCCCCTCTGAACATAAAGACGCCCTAAAAGGTAATGAACGTCGGAGGCTCCGGGGGAAAGCTCTCGTGCCTTTTCCAGAGCCCTTATGCCCTCGTCGGTGAGCTTGACACGGTAGCATAGCATGCCTTTCTCGAAATAGTAAAGAGCCGTTCGGGGAGCTATGTATATGGCGGTCTCAATGTCGTTCAATGCCTGCTGGTACATCTTGCATTTAAGTTCGGCCTGTTCACGCATGTAATAAAAAGCGGCGTCCTGCATGCCGTCCGCAAGCTCTTCATACCTGTTGAAGTCGAGAACAGCCTCACGGTATCTTTCTGCCGTCACCTTTACCACGCCTCTTGCCAGAATATATGAAGAGGCAACCTTGTCGTTTTCGCCGCAAAGAGCCACGGCGCTGTCGAGCATCGACACCGCATCGTTGAGGCAGCCTTTATCTACATAGCACTGCGAGAGGCCCGCATAGATGTCGGGAGTGAGTTCCTTTAGCGCCTTGTAACACTCGATAGCCTCATCGACACGCTTTATTGAACGCAGCAGCTCGGCCTTGTAATTAACGTACAGCGGCTGAGGGCTTGTTTCTATAGCCTTGTCCAACGCGCTGAGAGCGTTGCTGTACGAGAGCATGCTGTGCGATACGGTGTCGCCGCTCTGCACAATAGAGGCTATCACCCTGCCTTTTCCGTAATAGACGTCGGCCTTATCCTTTGTGAGCGAAAGGGCCTTTTTCCACGCATCGTCGGCCTTTTTCATATCCCTGCAGTAGACGGCGGAGTATTCGGCAAGCGAGAGATAACCCTCATGACTTTCGGGGAAAGCCGCCATATAGTCGTTCAGGGTGTTGAGCCACGAAAGGCTGTCGCCGGCCATCGCCTGCATATAAAGACAGGACAAAGCGTCCTCTTTCGCGCTTGGCAGGGCAGTCCTTATTCCAATGCGGGCATAATCGTAATACCCCCAGCCGTAGTTCATGGCTGTCGGGACAAGCGATTCCAGAACGGAGGGCCCGACAGCATAGCTGCTTACCGTGTCGTTCTGCGACGCATGCTGCATCACCGCCACCAGCTCGCCGTCGCTGTTGAGCAGCGGCAACGAGACGTATTTGTCCTGCATACGCATGTCGAGCGTGTAGTAAGGATTGCCGTATAACGAGTCGGCGTCAAGCACCGTCACCGCCTTGGCCGAGCCTTTACCCTTGACACCATAGGTGAGCATATAAAGTTCGTCGCCGACGTTTACTTTAGAGGCCGACGCAACGAGAGGCGTTATCTTTTTGTCGGCAGCCACACGCACCCTTATACATTCCAGAACGTCGTTTATGCCTACAATATACTTTACGGGACGCGCCTTGCCCTTACTGTCGATAACCACAGCGCTATCGGCACCGATAAAGATTCCGGTTGATGCCAAAAGGTCTCCGCCGCCGACAAAAAGAGCATTACCGCTCGCTTTCAGCACGCCGTTTTTGTATGTCACGACCGTAGCGACCGACTGCAGGCCTTTAGCGACAGCCTTTGGCACCTTAGCGGCAAAGACCGCGCTTAACGAGAAGAACAATATAAAAAACAGCAGTCCTCTTTTCATGGCATTAGTCTGTAAGATGACGCTGACGCACAGCTTCGTAAAGAATGACGCCTGTGGCAACCGAGACATTCAGAGATTCGATATTGCCGAACTGAGGAATAGACACCCAGTCGTCGCACAGAGCGAGATGCTCCTGAGGAATACCTGTATCTTCGGCGCCCATGACAATGCAGACAGGCTCGGTAAAGTTAGCCTGAGTATAGTTCATTTTACCCTTTTCGGTAGCGCACACGATACGTATTCCCGAAGCCTTCAGATATTTGAGCGTTTCGGTTACATTCTTCTCGCGGCATACAGGCAATGTATGCAATGCGCCCGCCGAGGTCTTTACGGCGTCGGCATTGACCGTTACGCTGTTGTGCGCAGGAAGAATTATCGCATCTACGCCCGCACAGTCGCACGTGCGGGCTATCGAGCCGAAGTTACGCACGTCGGTTATGCCGTCGAGCAACACAAGGAACGGCATCTTGCCCTCCTCGTACAGTGTAGGCACAAGGGTATCGGTCTTGGCATATTCCACAGCCGAGATGTATGCGATAACGCCCTGGTGATTTTTGCGTGTGATGCGGTTGAGTTTCTCGACTGGAACACGCACCACAGGAATAGCGCGGCCCTTCAACGCTGCGAACAGTTCACGTGAAAGCTCGCTCTGGATATCACGCTTAACAAGAATCTTGTCTACCTCCTTACCAGCCTCAAGAGCCTCCAAGACGGCTCTTACGCCAAATATCATTTCATTTGCATTTACCATAGTCGTATATTTGTGACAACATTTGCGTCGCATTGTCAATGGCGGCATCGGTAAGCACCTCTCCGCTCATCATCTGCGCAATCTCACGCACACGCTCCTGTCTGTCGAGTTCTATCATATTCGTTACAGTTCCCTTCGCCGTCTCCTCTTTGTAGACCTTGTAATGGTGCATGCCGAGGGCTGCCACCTGAGGCAAATGGGTTATACTTATCACCTGCCGGCTCGCTCCGCCCATCTGCTGCATAAGACGGCCCATACGCTCGGCTATAACGCCGGAGACGCCCGTATCGACCTCGTCGAATATCAGTGCAGGCTGAGCAGTTTCGGAAGCGATTAACGACTTAAGGGCAAGCATCACGCGCGACATCTCGCCGCCGGAAGCCACGTCGCTCAATGGCTGTGGCATGCTGCTACTGTTCGCCGAGAAGAGGAATACCACATTGTCGGTGCCGTAAGGAGTAAATTCCTGCGATTTGCTGAAATCGACCTCGAAACGTATCGCCGGCATGCCAAGATTGACAAGAATAGCCATAATCTCCTTGACGAGCCTTGCCGCACCGCCCTTGCGTTGCCCGGTAAGCGCGGCAGCCATTTCGGACAGTTCCTCACGCAAAGCCGCAAGCTGTTTTTCGGACTCCTTTATCTCGTCGTCGCCGTAGGAGATACGTTCAAGACGTTCGGCGAAATCGGCCGCAAGAGATATTAGTTCCTCGACCGAAGTAAGACGATGTTTCTTCTGAAGACCGTAAATGAGCGCAACACGCTGCTCGGCACGCTCAAGACGTTCTGGGGAGAACTGTATGCGTTCGGCACGCTGAGCGATGTCGTCGTAACAGTCTTTGAGTTCGATATAATTGCTTTCGAGACGTTCCGACAGTTCCGCCGCCGCATTGTAATGAGCCGATATGCGGGAGAGCGCATTGGAGGCGTCACGCAGAGCCGACAAGAGGCTATGCCCCTCGCCTCCGTCCATAGCGTCGCATGCTCCGTAAAAGGCCGATTTTATATCTTCGGCGTGCGACAGCTCCTGTATCTCCTGTTCAAGTTCTTCGAGCTCGCCCTCTTTGAGCGAGGCTCTTTCAAGCTCTTCGAGCTGAAAACGGAGCCACTCCTCGTCGTGACGGCTCTTTTCAAGTTCCTCTTTCATTTTCTCTATCCGTTTGCGGAGAGAAACGTACCGGCCGTACTTGGCACTATAGTCATCAAGCAACGCTTTATTGCCGGAGAGCTTGTCGAGAACGCCTAACTGGTAGTTCTTGTCGGCAATCAAGAGATTTTGATGCTGCGAATGTATGTCTATCAGTTTTGAGCCTATCTCCTTCAGCAGGGAGACGCCGACAGGCGTGTCGTTCACGAATGCCCTGCTGCGTCCGTTGGACGACAGGTCACGGCGGATGATGCACTCGTCGTCGTAGTCTATCCCGTTCTCCTCGAAGAAGCGCTGCAAACCGAAGCCCGATATATCGAAGCAGCCCTCAATGATGCATTTGTCTGCTCCTTCACGGATTGCCTTGACGTCGGAACGGTGACCGAGCAACATTGATATCGCGCCAAGAAAGACAGACTTTCCATGACCGGTCTCGCCCGTGATTACCGAAAAGCCTTGAGAGAAATCAACTTCGACTCTCTCGATAAGCGCATAGTTACGTATCGATATCTGCTTAAGCATAGCCGGCTCAGTTATTATTCTTGGTTATCTTTTCCCACTCGCTCGACAGCGAAGGGTTTATGTTAGAGAGAATATCCACTACCGTCTTCTTCTCTTCTGGGGTACACGTTGAATAGACATTCACAATCTCATCGACCTTGTATTCGGTCAGCAGTTTTGTGAAATATGCCATAGGACGGTCTTCATACGCCTTTTTCAAGAGGTCTAAGCTCTCGGTTATAGCCTTGCGGCCATTATCGGCATTCTTGTACATGGTGTCAAGACCCAGGCGATGATACTTATACATGAGCTTGCGGACAGGCTCCATCGCTCCATTCATGTAGTCATCGATTATGGAGTAACGGTTATTGTTGCTGCTGCCGGCTCTCCAGCCTGCATCGCCGAGGTTTTGCGCATTGTTGGCAATAGCGAGAGCCTTGTTGAGCCACTCGCTGCCGCCAAGCTCGCCCATAGTGTCCATATCCATGCCTATTATAGTGTATACATAGAAAGCTATCACCGCAGTAAGGTTATTGTCGAGGTTGTCCTCAACGAATTCAAGACGGTCAAAAGGCTGGTACTTGAACTTTATGCTCTTGTCCTCGTACTTGAAGATTGTCGAAAGATAAGATGAGCCGTACACGGGCCTGGTTGCCTGCACCATAAGAGAGCAGTCAAAAGAGCCGTCATTGGCGTATGAATTGACCACAAAAGAGAAATTGCATGTTATACGTTCCTCTTCTTCGTATGTATTGGGTGTCCATTTGCGGTTATTGACAAATTCCGCAAGAGCCTCCTGCAACTGGTCGAAGACCTCGGTATTAGAGCCCTGCACCTTGCTCGCGTTGAGCGTTACGGTAGCGTTCAGTTCCTCGCCTTCGGCACTTGCCGTGAAAGGCAGAAGCATGAAGAGCAGAAGCATTAGAATCTTTGATATGTGACTTACGATATCTTTCGCCACATCACTCTTGCTCTTAAGCGGATAGTCGGTTTTGCTATCCCGATCGATGATTGAAACCTTGTTGGTGTCGCACGCAAAGCCCGCTCCTTTGTCTTCAAGAGAGTTAAGCACTATGAAGTCGAGATTTTTCTTGCTCAGTTTCTCACGTGCATGAAACTCGCCGTTGTTGGTTTCAAGCGCAAAGCCCACAAGACGCTGTTCAGGCTCTTTCATGCGCCCTAAGGCTGCAGCGATGTCGTTGTTCGCCTCAAGTTCTATTGTCATGCCTTGCGAGGTACGTTTTATTTTTTCGGGAGACTGGACAGCCGGGCGATAGTCGGCAACCGCCGCCGACAGGACCGCTACGTCGCAAGAAGGGAATTCCGACACGCTCGCCTCGTACATCTCCGCAGCCGATTCTACATCGACACGCTTGATTAAGGGGTGGGGAGTCTTCAAAGCCACAGGGCCTGCGACAAGAGTGACTTCCGCCCCGCGCTTGGCGCACTCCTCGGCTATCGCAAATCCCATTTTGCCCGAAGAGTAGTTGCCTATGAAACGCACAGGGTCAATTTTTTCGTATGTAGGGCCGGCTGTAATGAGTACTTTTTTTCCTCTTAACTCACGACTTTCGAAAAAAAAATCTTTGAGCCGACTTACGATGTTTTCGGGCTCTTCCATGCGGCCTTTGCCGTTCAGGCGGCTTGCGAGCTCGCCCTGTGCGGCCTCAATGATTACATTGCCGTAGCTCTTAAGGACTTCGATGCTATGTCGCGTAGAGGGGTGAGCATACATATCGAGGTCCATAGCCGGAGCCACGAAGATGGGGGCCTTCATTGAAAGGTATGAGGTAACGAGCAGGTTGTCGGCAATGCCGTTCGCCATCTTGCCCAACGTCGAAGCCGTCGCGGGGGCTATTACCATAGCGTCGGCCCACAAGCCAAGTTCTACATGGCTATGCCATGCACCGTCCGATGCGTTGAAGAAGTCGCACAATACCGGACGCCCCGACAATGTAGAGAGCGTGAGCGGCGTTATGAACTCTTTGGCTGAAGGAGTCATAACCACCTGCACTTCGGCGCCCTCTTTCACCAACAGGCGCAAAAGTACCGCCGCTTTATATGCGGCGATGCTTCCTGTAACTCCAAGCACTATTTTTTTTCCTCTAAGCATTTGCAAAATAATTGTTGTTGCCGCACGGCAACGGTTCATGTTCAGCAGACTATCTCTTTATTCCGCGCAGTTTGATACGTGTCAGTACCTGCTTTGTATTAAGCGTAAAGTCGCCGTTCATCATCCAGCCATAATAGCCGGGGTCTCTGTCAAGCACGGCATCTACAGGATAACCCTTGTACTTGCCGAAGTTGAACACTTCACGCCCATGTTCGTCGTACACTATGCGGCCGGCGAAGTCGACGTTGTCGGTAAATGACGACTCTTTTGAAAGAGACTCCATGTCATTCTCCATGTCGCTGTAGTAGTCGAGCTGCGCCTTAAGCACCTCATAAGTGGCACGGGTGTCGGCAAGAGCGCTATGCGCATCTTCGAGATTCTTGCCGCAGTAGAACTTGTATGCGGCAGTGAGAGTGCGCGGCTCACGCTTGTGATAAAGCACCTGAACGTCTATCGCCGAAAGACGTGAAAGGTCGATGTCCACCTGCGCACGCAAGAACTCTTCGGCAAGCAAAGGAAGGTCGAAGCGGTTTGAGTTGAAGCCTGCCACATCGCAGCCCTCAAACTCATTGGCTATCTCCTTTGCCACCTCCTTGAAGAGCGGGCAAGCCTTTACGTCGTCATCGTATATGCCATGAACGGCCGATGCGGCTTCGGGAATATGAACGCCCGGGTTTATACGCCTTGTATATTCAGCCTCCCTGCCGTCGGGATATACTTTGATATAGCATATCTCGACGATACGGTCCTTAGAGATGTCTGTACCCGTCGTCTCCAGGTCGAAGAATATTATAGGTTTCTTTAGATTGAGTTCCATGATTATTCCGTAAGCATCATCGGCATCAACAACATCAGCAACTCCTGCTTGCCTACCTGCTCAGCCGGAACGATTACGCCGGCACGTGAAGGATCGGCAAGTTCGATAACCACATCCTGACCCGGAGTGTTGTTAAGGATATCGATGAGGAATGAAGCACGGAAACCGATATTCATTGAAGCGCCGTCATAGCTGCAAGCGATGCTCTCCTCGGCAGAGGTAGAGAAGTCGGTGTCCTGAGCAGAAATGACGACCTTGTTATCCTCAAGGTGAAGTTTGATAAGGCTCACCTGCGAAGAGAAAATCGCAACACGGCGGAGCGTGCTTATAAGAGCCGCACGGTCTACGGTAAGCTTATGAGGGTTGTTCTGAGGTATTACGGAGTTGTAGTTGGGATAACGGCCGTCGAAGAGACGTGTAACGAGCCTGTACTCGCCCATATCGAATGTAGCGAAACGGCCGTCGAATTCAACAGCGACATCCTCCTGTTCGTCCTTTCCAAGCAGGTTCTTAAGCAGGGTAGCAGGCTTCTTGGGAAGAATGAAAGCTGACTTCTCGGCGCCTGTCACTGAATAGTCGCGGCAACGAACGAGCTTATGGCCATCAGAAGCCACGAGAGTTATGCTCTCAGGAGTGAAGTCGAAATATACGCCGCACATCACAGGACGCACCTCGTCGTCAGCCGTCGCGAACAATGAGCATGCGATACCGCTTGAAAGCACTTTTGTGGGAACTGAAATCGCGACAGCGCCCTCGCCCAAAACAGCCGCGCCAGGATATTCGTCAGCGTTCTGACCTACAAGGCTGTACTTACCGTTCTGGTAGAATATAGTTATTTCAAGAGTATCTTTCTTGACCTCGAAACGGATAGGCTGCTCGGCAATTTCCTTCAAGGAGTCAATGAGTATTTTTGAAGATATCGCAAAGCTGAAATCTTCGGAGCAATCAACGACATCAATTGAAGTGTTGAGAGTGTTGTCTGGGTCCGAAGCCGTAAGGGTAAGCTTGTTGCCCTCGAGTTCAAACAGAATACAATCCAAAACAGGAATGGTGTTCTTTGAGTTGATGACACGGCTGATTGTCTGCAAACGAGACGACAGCAAGGAACTTGATACTGTAAAGTTCATGGTATTATAAATTTAATGATTAATCGTTTTTCTTTACGGCAAACCGCCTCACGCACATATGTGCGTATTAGTTACAAAGATAAAACTAAATATATAAAAGCGTACAAAAAACAGAATAAAAAATTGCTTTTGGAAAAGAAATGAACTATTTTCGCCAAGAATTTGAGAATTATTATGGAAATAACAGGAAAAATCATTGCAGTGCTGCCAGAAAGAGGCGGTGTATCAAAGACAGGAAACGAGTGGAAAATGCAGGAATATGTTCTTGAAACACACGAACAATACCCAAGAAAAATGTGTTTCAACGTGTTCGGGGCAGACAAGATAGCACAGTTCAACATTCAAGCCGGCGAGGAGATGACAGTATCGTTCGACATCAACGCACGTGAATACAACGGCCGCTGGTACAACGACATACGCGCATGGAGAGTGGAAAGAGGTACAGCTCCGGCACCTGAGAGCGCAAACATCCCGGTAATAGACGCTCCTAAGATTGAAGTACCCGACTTCGGCAAATCTTCGAACGACCCGGACGACCTGCCGTTCTAAACCGGAAAGAAAAACAAACAAAAAAGATATGGCCATTGGCCATATCTTTTTTGTTTGTTATGAATTCATGCTCATCAAGAATTCGTCGTTGTCCTTTGTTCTTTCGAGCCTGTCTTTCAAGAATTCCATAGCCTCCATAGGAGTCATGTCGGCAAGATGCTTACGCAATATCCACATGCGGTCAAGTGTCTGACGGTCAAGAAGAAGGTCGTCGCGGCGCGTTGATGACGCAATGATATTTACAGCAGGGAATATGCGTTTGTTCGCAAGAGAGCGGTCGAGCTGAAGCTCCATGTTGCCGGTACCCTTGAACTCTTCAAAGATAACCTCGTCCATCTTTGAACCGGTATCGATAAGAGCCGTCGCTATGATTGTAAGCGAGCCGCCGTTCTCGATGTTACGAGCTGCGCCGAAGAAACGTTTTGGCTTATGAAGCGCATTTGCGTCCACACCTCCCGAAAGCACCTTGCCCGAGGCCGGAGAAACGGTGTTATAGGCACGTGCAAGACGTGTTATCGAGTCGAGGAAGATTATAACATCGTGGCCGCTTTCAACCATACGTTTCGCTCTTTCAAGAACAATTCCCGCAATTTTCACATGACGCTCAGCCGGTTCATCGAAAGTAGACGCGATGACCTCGGCATTGACCGAACGCGCCATGTCGGTAACCTCCTCGGGACGCTCGTCAATGAGAAGCATAATCATGTAAGCCTCTGGGTGGTTGGCAGCAATCGCATTAGCTATATCTTTGAGCAGCATTGTCTTACCGGTTTTAGGCTGCGCTACGATAAGACCACGCTGTCCTTTGCCGATAGGAGAGAAAAGATCCACTACACGAGCCGAAAGATTGTCATAGCTTCCGCTGCACAATGTGAATTTCTCGTCGGGGAACAATGGGGTAAGGTTGTCGAATGAAACTCGGTCACGGACAAGCTCCGGGGAGACGCCGTTGATACGGTTCACCTTGACCAACGGGAAATATTTCTCGCCAGCCGATGCCGGACGGATTATGCCCTCGACAACATCGCCTGTTTTCAGGCCATAGAGTTTAATCTGCGACTGCGATACATATACATCGTCGGGCGAGGCAAGATAGTTGTAGTCCGAAGAACGCAAGAAGCCGTAGTTGTCGGGCATAATTTCGAGAACGCCCTCAACACGCAGCACATTAGCGAAATCATACTGCTTAGGAGCCTCTTCGGCCTGCGCCTCGTGACGTTTGTCCTGCTGACGGCGTTGATTGTTTTTCTTATGCTCTTTGGCGTTCTTCTCGAACTTATCGACAAGCTCTGCCGGCAACTCCTTGCTCTCGCTCGGAAGTTCTTCGATAGGGACAAAGGCTTCGCCCTCGCTCTTTGCTTCAGGCACAGCGGGGGCCTCTGTTTTTTCGGGCTCCGGAACAGGCTCTGCAGCAATCTCGGGCTTCGCCTTAGGCTTGCGGCCACGTTTCTTTGGAGCAGGAGCCACTTCGCTCTTTTCTTCTACCGGCGCCGGTGCCTCTACAGCCTCTTTCGCAGGCTCTGCCATAGGCTCCGCCGCTACAGTTTCACTCTTTGGCTTACGGCCGCGTTTCTTGGGTTTTGCCGGCTCCGCCGCACCGTTTTCTTGTACCGCAACGGGCTCGGCGGGTTTTACGACAGGTTTCTCGACAGGCTTTTCGGCGACAACCTCGGCAACAGCCTTTTTCGGCTCGCTCTTTTCAAGCTTGACAGCCTTGTCGCCGGTAGCGGTATAAACCTTGCTCGGAGCATCGGCATGAATTCTGTTACGGCGATGCTCGCGACGATTCATTCTGTTCTCTTCTTTTACTACGGCGGGGGCGCCGGTCTTGCTGTTCTGCATTGCCTGACCGTCGAGAATTCGGTATATCAGAGAATCCCTGTCAAGAGATTTTATACCTTTAATTCCTAATTCTTGGGCAATAGACTGCAAATCGGCAATCTCCTTGCTTCTCAATTGTTCAATGTGATACATAAAGATAATCTTATCTCAAAGGAGAAATAAGTTTACTAAAGAAAAAGTTTGATTTTTATGAATTGAAACGGGCAGGGAAAGCCCTGCACTAATTATAATGCAAATATAGCCTTTTTGTTTCAAAACAAATTTAAAAAATATGTTTTTTTATCTAAATCCCCGCTAATTATGCACAAACAAGGCGTTTTTAGGGCAAAACAGTCATTTTGCCTGCTCCAATATGTCGGCAGGCACCTCGTTGCAACGCATGTATTTGCAGACCTCGTCCTGAGATTCTGAAACAAGCACCATATCATTCTCAAGAAGTTCGGAGACGATATATTTATTGTTCCACCCTCCCATACCGAAATCATAAACGCCTGAAAGCACAGAGCCCTTCTTCGCATCGTTCTCAATAGAATACTTGCCCGTTATACGACGAGGATACATACTGTCAAACTTCTGATACATCACGAATTTCTTGTCTTTGCGTATGTACTCCACATAACAGTACGCATCGGCCGGAAGAACAGCTCCATTGACCTCCATCAACTTCCAGACGCCTGCTATATTGTTAGGAGTGACCTCTAAGTTCTCGGGCAGAATATCATCAATGCCGTCGTTGCTGCAACTGCCAAGAAACGATATCGCGAATAGTATCACAAAAGTCTTTAAAAAAGTTTTCATATGTTCACTCTTTTTATTTTAGTCTTACTTTAATTATGCGGTCCGAGATTCGCCCTTCGACGCCCTCCACCAATATCTCAAAGCCGTCCGCTCCATCCTCGGGCAACAGACTGCCATTAACGGTTATTACCAAGTCGCCCTCCTCGCCGGGAGCGAGTTCCGCCGGCTCTGTCGCGAACGCCGCATACGGCGGCAACATTCTTGAAAAGAGACGCAGAGGCGATGTGCCTACATTGGCGCAAGCTATACGCACTTGCGGAGCCGTACCGTTTCTCACCGGTTCAAAGCATGCCTCTTTGCTCTTAAGACGCATGCTTCCCATAACGCACGGCAAGTGTCTCCATTCATTCCTGTCGATTACATTTCCCAAGAGCGTAAGTTTCGCAACAGGATGCACGCTTGATAACGACGTGTATACAAATGCGTTCGTGTCTACCGTTCCTGAACGGCGATGAGGGTCGAACTTGACCGTTACCGTGCCTTTCTCGCCGGGATTGAAATTCTTTTTGCCGCAAAACGAGGTGGTACACCCGCAGTTCGTAACAATATCGGTTATTTCAACGACCCCATTCGACACATTCTCAAATGCGAAACTAATTACCTGTACCGTATCGCTTTCGTATATCGTACCCATGTCATGGGTATATTCATCAAAGAACAGATACCGGCTGCCGCCGTCGAGCAGCCTCTTGTCCTTTAAAGAGTCGATAGCCTCACGTGAAAGCCGTTTGCCGAGCTGCCCGGCAACAGGCTGGACAGACAGGACAGCAATCAACGATAAAAAAACTATACACCTCTTCATAACAGCCATTACAGCCAGCCATTATCATTAGCGCCGTTGCGTACGGTAACCTCAACGGTATGTTCCGCGCCATTCACTTTTATTGTCAAAGACGTAAAGCCCTCTCTCTTGCCGTTCACAGTCAATACCGTACCTTCTATTTCGGCCGTCGCTGCCGTATTGTCCAAAATCTCACAGCTGTATTCCAAGTTTTCGCCATTGACAAAGAAGCGCGCGAGGTCAAGCGTTACCGACTTTTCGGGAGCGACATAGAAATTCGGTATCTTCATGTCACGTCCGGCAGTCTCAATCGCCTTCAACAGCTTTCCTGCATTCACGAGCTTGCCCATCTTTCCCTTGTACTGCGACAGAGGAGTCTTTGTCGCGAACGAGCCGGGTGAGGAGTGATTATAGTAAGAAAATTTCTCACCCTCGAAGTACTCCTCGATATCGGTCGATTCTTTTGACATCAGCTCAATGAATTCCTCGGCCGTAAAATGACGGCGCAGCTTAGCCGCATATGAGAGACCGAGCGCAACCACGCCAGAAACGTGAGGACAAGACATTGATGTACCCTCGTAGAAGCCGTAGCCCGCTTTTCCCTCGAAAGAAAGAGTAGAATATATCATTCCCCCGTTCTCGTAAGAGCTTCCCGGAACGCCATAGTAATCGCCGTCACCGCCCGGAGCCGTAAAATCGACCTCCTCGCCGTAATCGGTATAAGTAGCCGGCGTATAGTCGGCTGCGATAGCGCTTACCGACAAGCACTTTGAATAAGCTCCGGGATAGGCAGGCTTGCCCGCAGATTCGTTACCTGCAGCAAAGACGACAATACCGCCGTCAATGACTCCGTTAGGAGAGCCTGCATTCTCTATGAAATAGTCGATAGCCTCCTTTTCAAGCGGATAGAGCGTTTCCCACTCCTTCTCGCTTGCAGGGCCCGGGGTGAAGCCTTGAATTATATTTGAATATGCCGAGTTATAGCCCCAGCTGCACTGCACGACGACAGCGCCGTTATCGGCCGCATATTTGAACGCTTTAGCCTCAAGAGCTACCGTAGAAGCCCTGCTGTCATCGAATATCTGCAAAGACATTATCTTGACACCTGACTCGCCTTTTGAAGCGTCGCCGCCGGCAATGCCGCACACGCCGAGATTGTTATTGTTCACCGCTGCGATAGTTCCCGCCACGTGCGTTCCGTGACCGCTGTCATTTGAGCCGGTAGATGATATGTAACCCCTGTCCGATGCGAAATTGTAACCATAACGGTCGCCTTTGAAACCGTTGTTATCGTTATCCTCATAAGAGCCGTTGTCCTCATCCTCGTTCACCCACATGTTAGGCTCAAGGTCGGGATGATCCCACATTACGCCCTCGTCCATGACACCGACAATGATTGAAGGGTCGCCGGTACAGACTGCCCACGCCTCTTCGCAGTTCACGTCGCAGTTCTTTATGCTCTTGGCCCACTCCTGCTCGAAACTATAGCCGCCCTTGTTTATATAACCCCACTGAAGATGCAAATCTGGGTCGTTGAAAGGCAATGCCGCTTTATCGGCGGAAGCCTCTCTGAAATCTTCGGCACTTACAAACACTGGCTTCTTGCCGTTGCCCGCACTGTATATGCGTCGGTTGCACTGCATCTTTGAAATTTCTCCCAGTTTGGACAACTGCATCTTTGCCTCATTGACATCAATTCCCTTGTCAAAGCTGACCTTGTACCAAAGATGAAGCCCCGCCTCACGAGTGCGTTCTTCGGTTTCCGGGTCAATAGGGAACACCCTTTCGATGCTGTATGCGCCGAGAATGCTCAACACCTCATCGGTAGACGGAATGCCTGAACGGGTCGCAATGCCGCCTGCGGAGCGCGCAGCATAATGAGCGTCGAGTATATCGGTCATCTCAGGCGCGAACTTTATAAGCAGTTCTCCCTCAACGGCATCATCATTGAACGGTGCGGACAGGCTGCCCTGCAACATGTTTCCGTTTTCGGCATTGTCGGTACACGACAAAGCGGCAAATGTTATAAACAGCGTATATACAAATCTCTTTATCATATCATTCATTTGTTATCTCATCCTTAAGTTCAAACTTTTCTCTTAAAGCCGGGAACGCTTCATAATAGTAGTCAAACGTAGACGGGGTGTTGTCGAAGCCGACTACCTTGCCTTCGGAATTGTAGCCCTTTTCCTGCTGATGGAAAATCAAAAGGTCGGGCATCCATTCAAGCAGGTGCGGGTGATAACGCAACCAGTCGGGCAGTTTGCCTGTAAAGAAATTCAGGTTAAGCCTCAAGATTGTGCAGTTAGGCAAAATCTTAGGTATCTTGTTGTCGGCCACATACTGTATCGTGTCGCCGCCCCACGCATCGACATCCTTCTGCTCGTATGCTACTACTCCATCCTCGCCGACCTTGAAATCGGGGATTGAGCCCTCGATGTAACAGTTCGACAGAGAAAGTTCCTCAAGATTCTCCCACAACAAAAGATTACGCAAAGCATTGTCCGTATCGCTGTTGAAGTGCAGTCCGACACCGCCTCTGTCCTTATAGTTGCCGGCCTTACGCAAATCGCTTGTCGTGTAACGTCTTGAGCCTATGAAGTTCAGAGACTTAAGTTTAGGGAAGTTCTCCGGAGTAAGTATTTCGGGTATTGCCGTGAAGTTATTAGCGCTCAAATCGAGTGTCTCAAGCGAGTTGCCGAGTTTCACGAACTCGGCCGGCAATGAAACAAGGCCATACGAGAACAGACGGATGTTCTTCAAATACTCCAGGTCGCAGATCTCTGTACCTAACTCAATATCGAGCAACATCGTGTTGATATTGCTTGACACAGACAAAGACTCAAGATACTTCAAATATTTGAATTCCGAAGGCAAGCTCTCCTTAGTATCTATCAGGAAATACTCCACAGAACGGACACGGCCGACAGCTTCGGGGCACGGCAATGCCGTATCGGTCTTTTCCCAAAGCTTCACGCCGCTCCAGTACTGCATGTTCTCGCTTGTATCCCAAGCGTCGCTCCAGCAGTTCAAACGCTCATTGATGACAACAAGCGCGATAGAGTCACCGGCACGGTTATCCTCTATTTTCACAGCGGCCTTCTGCCTTACGGTCAATATCGCCTCTTTCTTAAGAACGTCATCGGCACTTTTCGGGACAAACTTTATTTCGGCCACACGTTCAAGCGTGTCCGTATTCATTTTCCAGTCGAAACGAAGTTTTACCGTGCGCGGACGAGAGCCTCGGTCAAGCACTAATTCGGGTGTCGCAGGAGTAAGCCACTCGTCGTTTCCCATGAAGTCGCACTCAACCTTGAACTGCACGTTCGAAGATATCTCCGCCTCGAAATAACGCTTGTCAAGCTTTTCCGAAGACTCGATTGTCACAACGCTGTCCTTTGGCGATATCATCTTGTCAAAGCCGAACTGCTCGACCTTTAATGTCTTGGAAGGGCTTATACCGGGAGTAAAGCGTATCGCTCCCGGGCGTACCTCATTGGTAAGAGATGAATCTACTATTATCTCGCAAGCGGCAGAGCCCAAGCCGTTCGCCGGCGATATTGTAATCCAGGGCTCCATTGTCGTCGCCACCCAACTCTCGTCAGTCTCGACAAGGACAACCTTCTTGCCGCCAGCGGCGTCAAAAGTTATTACCGACTCTTCATTATTTACAGAAAACCCGACAACCTTGCCTTCATCGTCAGTACATGCGGCAGCCAAAAGGGCTACAGCGAGCGACAGTGTAAACTTTAGAATATATTTTGCCATATCTGTTTCTGTTATAATTATCGTTCAAGTTTAATAGCGTCACAACCTCTTATATCCTGTGTTCGGTCATATATAAGCATATATATTCCTGCACGTATATAATCGCAAACGCCGGACATGTCAATAGAAATGTTCGGGTTGTCGGCAATTTCAAAATAGTAAATATAAGGCGATATTGTATCTTCAATCTTTCTAAGGTCATTGCCACCGAGACAGAGGAACGACAATGACGGACAAGTATATATTCCCGTAGGCCATTCTTTTAGAATACGATTACCGTTTTCGTCACGCTGATAGCGTACAAACAAACGTGACAAGCTGTTTATGCTCAAAGGTTTTGTCGGGAATTCCGAAAAGCAGTTATAGCTGAGGTCCAACCCGGAAAGATAGGGCAACGTACGTGCATAGAAGTCGTCGGGCAGCTTGCTCAACTTGTTGTAGCTGAGGTCAAGAGCCTCAAGAAGGTACGCGTTCTTGCCGCTCAGCGAGCCTTCGGGTATCTCTTTCATTCCGTTGCCGGCAAGAACAAGATAGTTCATTGGAGAGTTCTTCTTGAAAAGCACCGCAGGGAATGTTTCAAGATGGTTATCCGAAAGGTTTACCTGCGAAGCGTTCACTCCCCTTGCGTTATCACCATGCTCAAAACCCTTTATTTTGTTGTAAGAGAAGTCTATTGACTGGCATACATAGGCTGAATTGGCATTGAATATGTCGGGGAACTCTTCAATCTCGTTATGCGAAGCCGTAAAGCTTTCGAGTTGCGAGAATCCTATGAAGTGGCCGTCATCAGCCACCGGAATACTCTTTATCTTGTTGTAATCAAGGTACACCTTCGCAAGGTTTATGCTCTTTCCGAACGGATGCAGAGTCTCAAGCTGGTTATTGGCACAGTCTATCATGCCAAGTTTTGTCATTTTGCTCAGTTTCTCATGCTCTGGGAACTCCTTAAGATTATTGAAACCCATGTAAAGCACCTGAATCTTGTCGCCGCAATTACCGTCGATAATAGCCTCCCAGTCCTTTTTCAGTTGTTCTCCCGAGATTCCCTTGCAGCATGCCACGTTAAGCATCTGGAGTTCGGGAAGGCCGGTAAGCATATCCAACGGCAACGCTGTAAGCTTAGGGCAGTTAAATATCTCAAGGTCGAGCAAGTTTGTCATTTTTGCCCAGCTGAGCGTATCGGAGACATATCTCGGGTCTGTTATCTCCCGGAAGAAATCTTTATGTTCTATCGGGCAGTTTGCTATAAAGAACTGTTCAAGCTTGGTACAGTGCATTATAGCTTTAGAGATACCCGTAATGCCGTTTGTCATATCACCGAACTGGATATGCTTGAGCGATATGCTCTTCTTTAAGGGAGCCTCTTTATCATCGAGTTCGATTGTCTCCTGCCATATTTTGGAGAGTCCCGAACGAAAATCCTTTTCCAGCACCTTATCGGCATAGTCCATTCTCAAAACTTTCTTCTCTTCTGCAGTCATGTCAGGAGATACCCGTCCGAAAATATGACCGCCTAAAAGGTCGGAGTGGCTGCCGAGATAAAAGACCGCAAGTTCCTTAAGCTGTCCTACAGCGTCGGGCACTACTCCCTTCGGGCCGAAACCTTCCAATGATATTGTAGCCACACGGCCGTCGGCATGCAACTGAACACCGGGCTGGTCGCCCCACAAATCAATCTCTTTGTTGAAGTTCCAGTTGGCCCCTTCGGCTTCGACATCGCCGGCATAGCTCCAGTTAGGACCGTCAAGCGCTTCCCAAATCTCCTTCAACGCCAAATAGTCCTTTATATACTCCGCTGTCTCTGAAAGATTTATAGGAACCTCAACCTCTTCGGTCAAAACATTGTCTTTTACGACAAATGTGTTTTGTGTCGTATTCAGCTCTTCGGCAAGTTTTATCTTTCCCTTTTTGTCAGAATACGTAACGCAACCGCTCACACGGTATGTACCGCCTTCAAGCCATAAAACCGTATCGCACAAGGCGTAAGAAATCTCTTTATTCTTGCCGGGATAAAGTCCTTCGTCTGCCGGACCTTCGGCAAAATCCTCGACATATTCAACATTAATCTTATTAAAAGTCGTCTTCTCTTTTGTAAAGATATCCTGAACTGTTATATCCACAACCTTTATGCTGCTGAAGGGATACTCCTCGCCTTCGGCCGCCCTTGTCGCATTGCCCCAATCTTTCACGAGCTTGAACGACACGAGGCCGCGCTCCACTGCATCTACGCCGAGAGACTGCACCGTCAAGCCATCGGCAACCACATTCATGACACAATCGGTGACATCCCGCGACAAAAGTACATTGTCGAGCTTGCCATACAACGTAAAACCTTTTATCTCATACTCGCCTGCCAAAAGACGCAGTTTGTCGCTACGCAAGCCGTACTCCGCATTCTCGGCATTGTATGCATTCAATACCAAAGTCTGGGTTATAGTATTATCGCCGTACTTCATCACCACTTTAAGTTTATGGGCATCGGCAAGATACTCCAGTTTATCGACAACACGAGTCGCCGCTGTATAATTCTTGCCCATAGAAGCGCTCTTATACAGCTTGAACTGCGCATAGCCATACTTCCCATTAACGATTTCGTCATTGTCGGTACAGCCTGTCAAACCCGTGAAGGCAATAACAAGTGCGGCAAACAGATATATTAAATTCTTATTCATCGTAAACTAATTACTTTTTTATTCTCATTATGATAACCTTAATGTTGATATTGTTCTTGCTCGAGATACGTACGACAACTGTTTTATCGAAAGATTCCGGAACGGTAAATTCCAAGTACCAATTGCCGTCATCTTTTTTAACCATTCCGGCGTTCCAATTCTCCACACCGCTTATTCCCTTCCAGGTAGGAGCGCTTTCATAGTCAAGCAGGTCGAATTTTCTATTGTTGCCTGTCACCTTTGTATTGATGCTGTATGCCTTGCCCGGAACTATCTCGCACGCAACGACATTCTTGTCATTTGCGACAGCCTCCTCCAAATCTCCGCTTGCCGAGAAGAATTCCGTAAACAGGAATGTATGCACATCAAAGTCGGGCTCAACTACACTATACGAGACATTGCCGTCATTGTCAGTAATTACACAAGCGTCTTCATCAATAACGACATCTTCGCCACCGGTATCTTCGCCGCCTTCAACTACTATACCATCCTGTGCGATGTGGGCAATAACATTGTTTACGAACGTCTCGACCATTACCTCTACATTGTCGGTCGCTTGTGTCACGGTCATAAAGCTGTCGCACATGGCCTCAGGAACAGCGAACAGATATCCTGTACGCGGTTTTTCAAGGGCGTTAGGCTCTACAGTTATTGAGATTACGCCTTTTTCATCCCCGTTGCATGTGCCTTTAATCCAAGCATCATCGCCGGTTTTAAGAGAATATAGCTCATCGTTCTCTTCAATAAAGAACAGGCTATAATCAAAATTACGGCAAACCACGTTCACGCTAAGATTGTTTTCCACGACAACCTCCTCTGTTCCGCTAATACCCTCTTGAGGGATCTTCTTGAAAATCTTTCCGTCTGCAGAAACATTCCACCACCAGGGGTCGTTTTCTCCGCTTACAAATATATTATTAGGATTCATTCCATCATAAACGATTTCAAAATCCCTTTTCACGTTCAAAGTAATGTCACTCACTACAATCTTGCCACGGCACTCTACCGGGATTGAATCCTGCACAACGCTGAAGGTATACAAGCCTTTGTTTACTACCGGCTCTTCCAGCCAAGCAGGATATTCAACGACAGCGCATTCATAATTAGCCTCGATACGCACGCTTTCAACACCGCTGTATCCTATTCTTATATCATCGATGACATCGCCTTCGGCCGACAAAAGCGTCAGTTCATACTCTTTTGCGGGACGGAGAACTGTTTTCACGACGAACTCTTCCGTATCCGTTATCAACTTTATAACGGCTGTAGCATCAACGAATTCGCGGGCGGCATTAGTCACCTTCACATATACAGTATGTTTGCCTTTGCCGCCTCTCTCCTCGCTGACATATACACCGGCAGAGTCAAGCGAGAGCGTAAGCCACATCTTGTCACTTTCGACACGCCAGTTGCCGGGAGCGTCAATCGTGAACGAGCCCGCTACATAGTCGCATGAGTCAAGAGCCTCGATATCCAATTCAGGGGATGTATATGCAAATTCCCCGGGTACATCTTCGTTATTGAGATCGGCGCAGGCAACCATAGCCAACCCCATAGCTATTACAGACGGTATAATAAACCATTTACTTATCTTCTTCATAATATTTCTGTTTTAGTAACCTTCACGCATTAATTTTTCCGCTTCGTCATCGCTTATCCATTCAACGGCATTGACGAATGTACCCACCGTATTCGATGCCTCATCCATACCCGGGACATACAATGTCATGTATTGGAATATGAATTTCTCGCAACTGCTGTAATATGATGTATATGCAGTCGGGTGATAAGCGTTTATATACCCGTCGCCGTACAATGTGCCGAATGCGTCGGCTGTTGATGCGAAGCGCTGCTCTTCCATGTATATCAGCGGATTCTTTATATCCGATGTATCGAATTTTATCTTTATATCGTACCCTTTAAAGAAGTAATCCCTTATTATGATTGTATTCTCCTCGTCGGGACACACCTCGGAGCGGGCAAGAATCTTGTCTGTAGTCGTCATGTACGAATTGATGAATGTTGAACGCACAAGACAATACCCGGCAAAGGCATTTATGTCGAACTTGCAGGCCTTGTTTACAAGCACGTTGGCTGTCGTGCCGTACAGGTCCCAAACGGCATCATCGGGAACAATGAGCTGCAGTTTTATGCCCAAAGAGTCATACACGGATATATTGCTGTGATAACCCTTCACACGCAAATTTCCGGCAAGTTCCCCCGCCTTGATTGTCACGCTGTTCGACTCAATCGAATAGTGCTTTCCCTCGACAGCGTTGCTGCCGGCATCAATGACTTCAACGCCTACCGTACGGTCGTAATCGCATGCCTGTGTAGCGACTATGGGTATGTTGTGATACGAAACGTCGTCCACAACGGCCATTTCGTATAAAGTATCAGAAAACAGAATATAATTAGGACCTGTATAGGTCGTATATTCCGGTTTGCAGCTTGCAAGCCACAGAGTCGCAACTGCGGAAGCCAAAAGCAATGTCAATATATTCTTTTTCATACGCACCACTTTTTATTTATTACTTTCATTAGGCTCTATCTCAGCTCCTGGAGATTCAATCTCGTGCTGAGGAATAGGCCACACAAACAGCGGGTTGTCCGCACTGATTTTCAACGAGCTGCCGTTGCTTAACGACTGCGCCTGAGGCTTACGTTCGAAGCCCTTGCCCCAACGTTTCAGGTCCTGCAGACGGAAACCCTCCATATAGAGTTCCTTGACACGCTCCTGTTCAATAACCTCCATGGCATTGCTTGCATTGAGCGGCGTAGCTCCGCCGTAAGAAGTGTATCGGCAAGAGAGCAGTGTCGAGATATCCTTGCTTGCCTTACTGTAATCGGGAGTCTCAAGATTACAATACGCTTCGGCCCTTATAAGATACTGTTCCGAGAGGCGGAAAACCTTAGGCATTGACATGTTAAGCACATGAGTTTCGGCATACAGGTTCTCGTTTCCCCAATACTTATAAAGCAATGGCCACTGCAACCCGTGACTGTAGCCCGTGAGAGTTTCATAGAAGAAAGTGTTGTAACGGCCGTCCGACGAGTTGTAAAGGTCGAGCACCCATTTTGCCGGAACATAGTCGGGTTTGAACGACGAGTAGTCGTAATTGAAGAACAGGCGTCCGAGAGCGCCGCCATAATTCGTAGATGTATAGCCCACCTTCCATATAATCTCAGTTGCGAGGTCGGTCTGCCACATATAATCGTAGTAGCTTACGCCCGAAGATATTTGAGCATTAACACTCGACAGCTCATACATGTTACTGTCGATTATCTTTGACGAATATTCTACCGCAGCCTCATAGTCACGCATATAAAGAGCTACACGGGCACGCAGCGCATAAACGGTATATTCGTTGAAATATACGGCGTTGTTATAAAGATAACCGTCATATGCCGGGTCATAATCCTCGTCAAGAGCAAGGTATTTCGCAGCCATATCAAGGTCTGAAAGTACCAACTGGTACGAATCGTACAGCGACGAACGTCTGATTGGCTGACTATTGTAATATTCCGTACGCAACGCAACGCCAAGCTCATTCTTAGCTTCGTCATCGCCCTTGTAATCGACGCAGAAGAGCTTTATCAGTTCACTGTAGGCAAGAGCGCGGGCAAAATAGGCTTCGCCGCACAGCGATTCAAGGCGGTCTACATCGTCGTCATTCACAAGTCCCGGCTTAATCTTCTTCGCGTTGTCAAGCAAAAAGTTGCAATTGCCTATTACAGAATAAAGCGAGCCGTACACAGCCTCTATCTGCGAATTAGTCGCAAGAATATCCCAACGCCAGATGTCGCCATGAGTGTTCGAATAACCGTTTACGGCATACACAAGGTCACACTGGATGTCGGGCAGCAGAGTGAGATAACCGCTATACAAGGCACTGCTCAGGAACGAGGAGTAGATACCTATTACAGCCTGGTCGGCCTCCTCGACGCTGGTAATGGCGTCGCTTTCGCCTACCGCATTTTCGGGAAACTTGTCAAGGCATGATGTAACGCTCAAAAGGAGCAACATCAGACATATATATAATTTCGTTTTCATCATATCTCTACCAAATTTAGAAGGTTATCTCAACACCGCATGAGTATTGACGTGACATCGGATACTGAGCCTTATACACATTGCTTGACGACTCAGGGTCGAGACCGCTGAACTTTGTCCATGTAAAGAGGTTCTGCGCCTGTATATATATGCGGGCGCCGCTCAGGACACGGCTCTTCTTGAGCAAAGTTCTCGGGAAGTCATAGCCTATCATAATGTTTTTCAAACGAAGGAATGAGGCGTCCTCAAGGAAGCGGGAGTCCATTTGCGGAGTAATTCCGTAACGGGGAATGTCTGCAATGTCGCCCGGTTTTTTCCAACGGTCATACAACATGCGTTTAGACTGGTTGTATGCCGAATAAAGGCCATTGCTCTCTTCGAAGAAACGGTCGTTGTTGAACATCCAGCGGTCGGCCACCCAACTGAAATTAGCATTCAAAGAGATGCCTTTATATGACAATGATGTTCCGAAACCGCCTTGCCACGGAGCATTGTAGTTCTTGCCTATCATCACTTTGTCCTCCTCGCTGAACTCATTGGTAATATTACCATCCTTGTCATACCACAGAGCGTCACCGTTGGCAGGATTCACGCCTGCGTAACGGTTAATGTAGAATTCGCCTATCGAATGGCCTACCTGAAGCTTTGTCGAAGTGTTAGACATTTCATATTCGTTCAGATTATTGTAGAGTTCCGTAATCTCATTGTGATTATAGCTTGCGTTCGCATTAATGTTCCAAATGAAGTCCTTGAAACGTAGCGCATCAATTCCGAGCGAGAGTTCAAAACCGCTGTTCACCATAGCACCCACATTGTCCCAACGTGTACCGAAACCGTTGTTCACATACGACTGCGGAACAAGCATAAGCATATTAGTAGTCTTTTTATGGTACAGTTCCATATCAAGGTTTATGCGGCTGAGGAAGCCGAAGTGAAATGCGATGTTCGATGACCAAAGCTGTTCCCAGCCAAGTTTCTCGTTTCCTTGAGATATCGGAGCTATGCCGGCATCACCCATGTAGTTGGCGCCGCTTCCGACAAGGGCGAGGTGGTCATAGTCGGGAATAGACGAGTTACCTGAAGTACCCGTACTCAACGCTATCTGCGCGTTGGTCACCCATTTAGCCTTTTGCATGAACTTCTCTTTACGCATATCCCACATGAATCCCAAAGACCAGAACGTAGCCCAACGTCCCTCTTTGCCAAATCGTGACGACGCGTCTGTACGTACAGAAAAATCGGCGTAATAACGCTCGCGGTAATTGTATTCGCCTCTTGCGAAGAAAGAGAGGAATGCATGGCTAGAAGAAGAGTTTGACCATGATACAGCTCTTGTTCCCGACGAAAGCATCGTAAGAGCGTCGTTGTTCTGGCCGCTTGTTACGACCTGAAAGCCCTCGGAACGGTAATCAACGCCCTCTTGTCCGAGCATAAAGTTGAACTGATGCCAACGGTCAATGTCGAACTTGTAATTCGCAGTGTTTGTGATGGTAAGATTTACTGTCGTAAAAGAGCTGCGCCCGGCTACGCCAACGCCGTCATTGCCGACAAAGCTCGGATATGATTTCATATCTGCCGTAGACTGAGAATAATCGACACCGAGCTGCGTGCGTATGGTAAGATTTCTTATAGGGGCAGCCTCGGCGTAGAATACGCTCAAAGCTTTGTATTTCTTATTCAGCAGAGGATTGTTTTCCATCCATACCAGCGGATTGTACGACGTGCCCGCCCAGCTGCCGTCCTCGGTTTTCGACAATGTTCCGTCCTCTTTATAAGGATTCCAGTAAGGGAGCATGAAACGGCATGCCGAAATAGGAGTGTAGAGAGCGTATTCGCCGTCGTCGGCCTGCTGTACCTCTTCGTATGTAAGCATTGTATTCGTTCCCAGCTTCAACCAACGTGCCACACGCACGTCAGCATTGGCACGCATATTGTAACGGCGGAATGTAGAGCCTTGCGCGATGCCCTGCTGGTCATAGAAACCGCCCGAAACGAAGTAATTGATTTTGTCGGTAGCATGGCTGACCGAGAGGTCGTAGCTCTGCAGGCCCGCTCTGTCATTAAATACAATATCGAGCCAATTCACGTCGGTTCTGCCGAGCAGTTCATAATCCTGGCCGAAGTCGATGCCTATCTCCTTTTCGAACTGTATACGTTCGGCTGTATTCATCAGATTCCAATTGCCGTGCGCAAGGTTTGAGAAACCCTGCTGCGTACGGAATGTGATATCAACCTTTTCGGTAGACGTGCCTCTTTTTGTAGTGATCACAACCACGCCATTGGCTGCACGCGCACCATAGATTGATGTCGAAGAGGCATCTTTAAGCACGTTAATGGATTCAATGTCGTTAGGGCTAATCGTATTGAAGTCCGAGCTTGTGATAGGCACGCCGTCAAGAATGAACAGCGGCGATGTACCCGAGTTTATTGAGTTTGTACCTCTAATCTGAAATACCGCAGCCTTGCTCGGTTCACCGGAATTGGATATCACGGTCATACCTGGAGTCAAACCTTGCAATGCCTGGTCGAAGCCCACAGCAGGAACATTCTCGAGTTTTTCGGCCTTGACAGTAGATACAGAGCCTGCGATAGTACCTTTCTTGCGGATACCGTATGCCACAACCACAACTTCGTCCATAGCTATCTGCTCCGGCTCCATTACGACATTCAATTCCTTTGTCATCGCTGTCACGACATACTCCCGACTCTCGTAGCCGACATATGTGAACAGCAGCGTAGCCTCTTTTGCGTTGTTTACCTGAATGACATAATTTCCGTCAAAGTCGGTAACGACACCGTTAGCGGTTCCTTTTTGCATAACCGTCAGGCTGACCATACCTTCTCCGTCATCGGCAGAAGTCACTCTGCCCTTTACGGTAAAGGATTGCGCATAAGAGTATTGTATGGCAAAAAGAAAAGCGAACAGCAAGAATACCTTTTTTCTCATTGTTATCTTTTAATTGTAATTCTCGTTAATTGAATTAGGCTGACAATAATGTTTGTCGCTTTTTAAGCTCATGCAACAGCCGCATAATCAAGCATATTGCAGACCGCCCGTTTTCGATAATTCTTGCAAATATACAACATAATTAAATATTTTTGTCGTTTTTGCACATTTATTCACACATTAAAGCCTATTATTTCAATAAAAACCGGATTTTTCTCAAAAAGCGACAACAAAATGCATATATATACGAAAAAATAGGCACAAATTCTCATGCCTATTTTTTCGTATCCGGAAGTTCTTCTCAGAATTCAGAACAGTTCCGCAAGCTTGCTTTTTACATCATCGGCCGATGCCGTTCTAAGGAGAACAGTCCCTTCCTTGTTTATAATAAGCGCATGTGGCAGTTCGTAAATTCCGTAAGCCGACGCCACCTCGGCGCTGCCGCCTTCGGGATTGCAAAGATGCGTACCCGAGATATCGTTTTTCGAAAGCGCTTTCCGGCACTCCTCAACATCTTTATCAAGAGACACCGTGACAAGGCTCAAACCATCTTTGACATACGGCGATGCCATTTTATCTATCTCGCAAAGAGCTGCAAGAGAATTTTCACTCCATGCTCCCCAGAAACAAAGCACGGTATATTCACTGTCCGCGACAATATCGGAGAACAACCGCTTCCCGCCGGAGATTTCATCCATCTCGAAATTAAGATACTTTTTGCCGACAGAGGTCTCCTGCACGGCTTTGTATGCGTTTTCCATATAGTTCTCTTTCGCGCTCTGAGCATCCCATAACCTGTTCAGTTGAGCCAGCCTGCTCTCGTACATCTTATCTCTCAACCGCTCGGGAACACGTTCGAAGAAACCGGCCAATTTTTCGGGTGAGGCAATGCCTACGGATTGGGTAAGCATAAAATGCCCCAAGTCATTTTCTATATTTTCCTCTATCGCTTTTGAGACATAAAGGTCAAAAACCATTTCCGCTAAGGAGAGCATTGTCGCCACGCTGTCGCGCACGCTTTGAGTCTGGGCTATTGCAGGAAGTATCGCCGGGTCGCACAAACCTCTCATTGCAATTATTTTCTCTTTTTCGTTAAGAAAACGGTCAAGCAGTTCATTGCCCGGAGTGCCGTGCCTTGAAGTTCTGCCGGTCAAGTCTATATGCGCTTTTCCGGGCTCAACGACAACAAAGCCCCCGTCTATCACACGTGAAGACGACACGAAATATACACCGGGGGTCTCTTGTGTCCCGAAGAACTTGAAACAGCCGTTTTTGACTACCGCCGAATCCACAGGAACAAGAATGTCATCGACGTCAAAAACAACGTATGGCGAAAGATACATTACCGTACCGTCGGGAACAGCTTTGTGAACTCCGTTTATTTTATAGCTCCCTTTATCGCACGCCGTAACAAGAAACAGCAGAGAAAGAATGTATACCGCTCTTTTCATCGCAAAGTTTCGTTTACGCTATTAATGTACTGCAGCACCTCTTCACGCCCCAATGCCGTTTCGGATGATGTCACGAAGACAGGCGGCAATTCCTCCCACTCTTCGAGCAGGCGGTTCTTGTATGCGTTTACGTTAGCGGCCAACGCGCTTCGAGTAAGTTTGTCGGCCTTAGTGAATATAATGGAAAACGGCACGCCGTTCTCCCCCAGCCATTGAATGAATTCAAGGTCTATCTTCTGCGGCTCGTGACGGCAGTCCAGCAGCACGAAAAGCAAAGTCATCGCCTCACGGTTAAGCACATAATTTGATATTATATGTTTCAGTTGTTCGTTCTGCGCTTTGCTTCGCTTGGAGTAGCCGTATCCCGGCAAGTCCACAAGATACCACTCATTATTTACAATGAAATGGTTTATCAGCAGAGTCTTTCCGGGCGTTGAAGATGTCATCGCAAGCTTGTTATTGCCTGTAAGCATGTTTATAAGGCTTGACTTGCCTACATTGGAACGTCCAATGAAAGCGTATTCAGGCTTGCCGTCGTCAGGACACTTCTTTATATCCGTATTGCTTATTACAAAGCGTGCGTTTTTTACAAGATTCTTCATTGTGCTATGTATTACGGCACGAAGATACAAAAATATCCAGAGAAACGCAACCCGGCACTATGCAGCCCTACACCTTAAGAAAGAGTTTGCATCGGTAAAGGAAATAAAGAAACAGCCAACATACAAGAATATAACAGCCCCAATATGCGGTCGCGTATAAATCCTCGGGAAACAGCGACAGCAGACCGTCGAAAAGAGTATGCACAGGCCTATGAAAATCGAAGAACTGCTGAGCCATATATATCGTTATGGAGTTCATGCCGATGACTCGCAAAGAGAAAGCCCACTTTCTTAAGCCTACGACATCGATCAAGAGGTAGAAAACCGCGAAGAGCAGCAAAGACCAGCCGCCTGCACAGCACACGAAAGAACTTGTCCATAGGTTTTTGTTCACGGGAAACAGTTCTCCCCACATATAACCTGCAACGAGCAGCAACGACGAGCAAGCAACCATAACAGCCGCTTTTTTATACTCGCATGTTCCCTCTTTCCTTACAAACTCACCTGTAAAAATGCCCAGCATAGCGGTAACCACAGCCGGCAGCGTCGAAAGCAGCCCTTCGGGGTCGTGTATAACATTATGCAGCCTGCCGGGCAGAAGAATGCGGTCTACATAACCTGCAACAGAGCCCTCCATAGAAAATACAGACACAGAGGACGCGGCGTCCGGAGCCTTCACTAACGCGAGCAAAGCCCAATATCCGAGCAGAACGGCTACAGATATTATAACAGAAGCCCGCTTGCCTGTCCACAGGTATAGAAGCGAAGCGAAAGCCCATGCAAGGCCTATACGCCCGAGTACGCTCGCATAACGCATGTTCTCAAAGTCGAAACTAAGCAAGCCGTTATACAGCATTCCCAAGAAGAGAAGCACGGCGCACCGTTTCAAAATCCGCAACGAAATTTCTCTCTTGCTTTTCCCCAGAGAGAGCTGTTTTGAGAGCGAGAAAGAGGTAGAGACGCCTGCCAGAAAGATGAATAACGGAAATATTATGTCGTAAAACGCAAGACCATGCCAAGCCTTGTGCCCCATTTGAGCTATGACAATCTCCGAAGCGTCACCCGGGAAAAGCGACATCAATGATATTACAAAAGCTTCGCCGCCCATTATGAAGAGCATGTCGAAACCGCGCAAAGCGTCGAGCGACAAAAGGCGTCTGTTTTTATCTTCTGAGGGGCGCATTATTCAATAATCAAATCATCGAGAGCGAGTTTAGGCACATAATGAATGCCGTTTTTCCGATAGTAGCCGTAATCGCCGCCGGCAGGCATGTCGGCAAGTTCTATTCTTTCGGCACTCTTGCCGATAGCCAGCACCATCAAAGGCTCATAAGGCAAAGAGAAGTTCTCTTTTATCTTATCCTTGTCAAAAGACATTATGCATAAACCGTTAAGACCTATTTCAACCGCCTGAAGCAGCATGCTCTGCACCGAAATGCCCAAATCGACGAACGTGCTTTGCCTCGGTTCGGAGACAGAGCATATTATGATGAACGCATTAGGCTCGTTACCCGGCAACGGCAGTTTAACATCACTCAATGCGCTTCCCATTGTTATATGCCGAAGCACGAGCGAGGCCCGTTCCTCTGTCACGAGCATGAAGCGCAAAGACTGTCTGTTCCTCGCCGAAGCCACCTTAGTGTTTACCGAAACGATACGCCTGAGCTGGTCCTTACGCACCTTGAACGACGAATCATAGCCTCGGGTACTGCGGTTCTTCTGCAGAAGAGCCGCAAGACGCCCTTTTCCGCCGCTGTTCTGCAAGGCTGCCTGCGAGCGGAACTGTTCCATTCTTTTTTCAAGGAAATTGTCTGCCATAAGATATTAAATATCCATTACTACCGTGCAGCCTCTCTCGAATGAAGCCCTGACATCTATAATACGTTGGTTGCTGCTGCCTCTGAAACGCAGGCTCTCGTCTTTAAGAGCCTCGACGAAACGGCCGTCCACAAGCACATCGACATATTCGAGCAACTCGCGCTGCTGAGGCATCTTCAGCAAATCCTCAAAAAGATAGCCCGTATAGCACCAGATATTCTTTGTACTTTTTTCCTTTACGGCTTTTGCGAGCGCCTTAAATCCTTGAGGCTGGAACATAGGGTCTCCGCCCGAAAAAGTGACGTCGGCAAAAGGGTCAGAGAGTATTTTTTCAAGGATATCCTCCACATCGGCCTCATACCCGTTCTCAATATCCCATGACTGCGGGTTATGACATCCCGGACAACGGTTAGGACAACCGGCGCAATAGACAGTAGTCCTGAAACCGGGCCCGTCTACGGTCGTATCCTCAACAATGTCCATGATGGATATAGTCGCCATTCCGTTTATTCGTGAATTACCCTGTCGTTAAGTTCCGAAAGCTTAGCCTTGTTCCAACGGTCAGTCGTTCCCACAAGATACCCTGTTATACGCTGCAGTTTGTCGAGATTCTTGCTGCCGCATTTAGGACACGCCTCAAGATTCTTTGTAGAGTTCTCGTAGCCGCAGTCAAGACAACGGTTGCGGTTATGGTTCACCGAACCGTATCCGATGTTGTACTTGTCCATCATATCCACGACACGCATGATAGCTTCGGGATTATGCGTAGCGTCACCGTCCATTTCGACATAGAAAATATGCCCGCCACCGGTAAGAGCATGGTAAGGAGCCTCAACTTCGGCCTTGTGACGTGCGCTGCACTTGTAATATACAGGAACATGGTTGCTGTTCGTGTAATAGTCACGGTCGGTAACGCCGTCTATCTTGCCGAAACGTTTGCGGTCGCCGCGTGTAAAACGTCCCGAGAGGCCTTCGGCTGGAGTCGCGAGAATGCTGTAGTTATGCTGATACTGCTCCGAGAAGCCGTTTGCGCGGTCACGCATATATGTAATTATACGCAGACCGAGTTCCTGCGCCTCTTCGCTCTCGCCATGATGTTTTCCGATAAGAGCCACAAGACACTCCGCAAGGCCGATGAAGCCGATACCCAAAGTGCCCTGATTTATTACAGGGGCGATGGTATCATTAGGCTTAAGTTTTTCGCTGCCCACCCAAAGGGCCGACATAAGCAACGGGAACTGCTTTGCATAGGCGCTCATCTGGAACTCCATACGCTCATGCAGCTGACGTGCCGTAATCTCGAGCAGGTTATCGAGCTTAGCGAAGAAGAGAGCTATTCTCTGCTCCTTGTCTTCGACCTCCATGCACTCTATAGCCAGACGGACAATATTTATTGTAGAGAATGAGAGGTTGCCGCGCCCTACCGATGTCTTTGGACCGAAACGGTTTTCGAATACACGTGTACGGCAACCCATTGTCGCAACCTCGTACATGTATCTCTTGGGGTCATCGGCTTTCCAATCCTCGTGCCTGTTGAATGTGGCGTCGAGGTTAAGGAAGTTCGGGAAGAAACGGCGGGCCGTAACCTTGCATGCGAGCTGATAAAGGTCATAATTGCGGTCGCCGGGCAGATAGCTTACGCCGCGTTTCTTTTTCCATATCTGTATGGGGAATATCGCCGTTTCGCCATTGCCTACACCGCGATAGGTGCTGTTGAGCAACTCACGTATTATGCAACGTCCTTCGGGCGATGTATCAGTTCCATAATTGATTGAGCTGAACACCACCTGATTACCGCCACGAGAGTGAATGGTGTTCATGTTATGGATAAACGCCTCCATAGCTTGGTGAACACGAGCTACAGTCTTGTTCATCGCATGCTGGACTATACGCTCGTCACCGCTGAGGAAATCAAGAGGCTCCTGCACATAATCCTCTATTACCTTATTATACAGGTGCGAGTAGTCGGCTCCCATAAGACCTTCGAGGCTCTTAAGCTCCTCGATGAAGCTTGAACGCACATAAGGAGCAAGATAGAAGTCAAATGCCGGAATAGCCTGTCCTCCATGCATCTCGTTCTGCGCAGTCTCCATTGAGATACATGCCATGATGCTCGCGGTCTCGATACGCTTCGCCGGACGTGATTCGCCGTGACCCGCATTGAAGCCGTTGATTAATATATGGTCGAGCGGATGCTGGCAGCAAGTAAGGCTCTTTGTCGGATAGTAATCCTTGTCGTGTATGTGCAGATAGTTGTGACGTACAGCATCTATTACATCCTCGCTCAACAGGAAGTCATCGACGAAAGGCTTTGTAGTTTCACTGGCGAACTTCATCATCATGCCAGCCGGAGTATCGGCATTCATGTTGGCGTTCTCGCGTGTCACGTCGTTCGACTGGATATTGATTATTTCCTGGAAGAGATCGCGTGTCTTTGCCTTGCGCGCGATACGGCGCTGGTTACGGTAAGCTATATACTTCTGCGCAACGTCCTTGCGGCTACTCTTCATCAGTTCCAGCTCCACCATGTCCTGGATATCCTCCACTGTCATCTGGGCATCGCCGCGGAATGATATGTGGTCGGTTATCTGACGTATGAGCGACATATCCTCACCCTTGTCAGTGTGAAGCATAGCCTTACGGATAGCGGTAATAATCTTTTCTTCGTTAAAGCCGACAATACGTCCGTCGCGTTTGACAACAGTTTGAATCATATAATTATGGGATTTTTATTTTTGCAAAAGCCGTATGCAAAAATAAATAAAGTATTCATAACACCATGTCAAAACCGACAAAAGATATCAACAGAATCCAAATTTAACATATCAACGCGAACCTGTTATTACCTTTTTATACAGAAACTGATGATATTAAAAAACGTTGATTGTTTGTCTTTTTTAAAAAAATAGTATATATTGCGGTTGATAATACTCCTAATATTAACCTTAACACCCTTTTGATTATGATTGTATGGATAGTAATAGGAAGCATTCTGGTTTTCGCATTCGCCGCAAAAGCTCTTAACAAATTGCGCCGCAGAAAATACATCAAAAACCACCACCCGAACATAAACACACGCAAGAAGCGTCTGAAACTTGCGAATAGATTCCGTCATCTTGAGGGGCTGGGAGACTGACGTTCACTATGCAAACGGTTTGAAGCAAATAAAAAGTACCGACCTCCGCAGGCAGGTACTTTCCAATCGTTTTAAACCTAATTTAATAATGAAAAAATTCACCATTAAGCTTGTATAAACTATTAATAAAGTAAAAACAGAAGTTACTCGTTAAACTGTTGGCGGCACTGTCAATTTGCGGGGCTTCTTTTTTCTCAATTGACAATGCCGTCTTACCGCAACCCAAGCGGTGCCGGCATCGTCGATTTGCCGGGCCTTACTTGCCCCACAAATTGCCCCACTCGCCGCGGTGACCGCCGTCGAGCATCTGGTCTGAATTTACCGTTACACCTTCGTTAATCTGCAATGAAGCTGCGAGCATGTTCTCAGCCTCTACGTTTACCTCTGTCATAAGAGGAGCTGTATAATTCTTTTTCATATCGTTTCTTCTTTATTTTTTGTTTTTGCGCAGGCAGACACTCAGGCCCGCCCACACAATCTCTCAACTTTAAACTCTCACCTCTCAACTTTCAACTTATCTTACCACTCTCTTAACGCCATTAACAATGTAGATACCCGGCTCGGTAATCTCGTCGATGCGGCGGCCCTGAAGGTCATAGATCTCTTCTTTCTCGTTTCTCATTTCTACTTTCTCCACAGCTGTGGTAGCAAAATCAAAGCGGAAGCCTACGCTTGAAGCGGCCTCAGCAGGAACTGCGCTTGCGGGCAGATAAGCTCCATTAGCCTTTATTGTAAAATCGCCGCTTTCTGTATTTGCTTTGTAAAGCCCGACGTTGTCATTTACTTTTGCAAGAACATAAATTACATCGGTTGCGTTAGCTGTTTCCTGAGTTGTTGTTCCTACAAGAAGATTACCTTCGATAGTTGCAGGTGCATCTTCAGTCTCATTAAATATATATTTGCCCTGATTAGCTTTTACCATAACGCCAGTATTTGCGGGAAGAACGCCTGTAACCGGTGTCATGGCGAGCCAATTGCCCTCCTTCACGCCTGTCACAGCATATACCTCAGCGCCAGGAGGGATTGCCGCGTTAAAGTCAAGGCAAAGCGAAGCCCAACCGGCTTCTGTAACAGAGAGGTCGTAAGATTTGGGGGTTACAACTTGAAGCAGAACATCCATACAACCACCTTCATAAGATGATTTCTGATATGGAGCAGTAGCCTCATCCGCAAGCTTGCCAACAATAGAACGTATTACAATAAGATCACCGGACTGGGCGTTTTCATCAATTGTAATAGTATATGGAATATCAATGTAACCATCAGAATAAGTTTCTATATCGCCAAAAAGTTCATTATATTCGTTGTTTGCTTTCAATAAGTCTATAGGTGTGCCAGGCCATTCATTTTTCCACCAACCATACAATTTTGTAGCCACACCATTTGATATCTGATACAAAGCCATATCACCATAATTCAATTTATAAGTCATTGTTATGGTATATGTTGATCCAGCCTTTACCGTAACAACGCCAGTATTACTTACAACGCCCATTCCTGTTTCATAACCAGTCAGAGTACCGTTCTCAATACCAGGACCATCAATAACAACACCGCCAACATATGAATGGTTATTAGCAGCCCCAAATGTAGGTTTATCGATAGTTGCATATAGTTCTTCAACAGTCATCTTATCGAACACTGCTACAAAGGCAGCTGCATCATCATTTTTATAAGTATATGTCACATCTACAGAAACAGTGGTTTCACCAAGCTTCCAACCAACGAATTTATAACCGTTTGCAGGGGTTGCAACCAAAGTTACAGTACCGGCTACATTTACACTTTCTACATTCTCGCCATTAATAGTTACAGAGCCATTGCCCTCTACTGAAACAGAAACCTCACGGGGCAGTCTTGCTTCCGTACCATAAACATAAAACTCTGAGCAGTTCGCTGCATTTTCTGCAAGATTAGTCCAACTACTGGTAGAGGCCGCAGCAGTTCCGCTTTCCGCAACAAGAGCGACATAGCGCCCATTCGCAGGTTCGTTTAATTGAATCACATGATTACGACCGCTTCCAATAACAAAAGTACCGGAAGAAGCTAAAGTCGCGTTAGTGTATGTACCGCTCATCGGCTCATCGCTTATATACAGTTTATAATTCAATATTTGGCCATTCGAAGTTGTATTGTCAAAGCGTGATACATAATCAAAAGCGGACACTGCGTATCTTGCCTTCATATCAAACTCTATCCAATGGGGATAAGTTGCCGCCGAGGTTGAATAACGTGTATGCCAGAATGTTGTTTCATTTCCATCAATAGCACAACCGACACGACCATTTGTATCACCTTCACCTGTTGTTTCTTCAGAAGAAGCCGTTACGCTCCAGTCTGTACGTGACAGAACAGGATCCAAATTTAACAACTTGGCAAATGCTTCTGTCGGATCGAAAGCGGCAGCCTCTGTAATAGTCAAATTATTACCATCATCATCAGTGTTGTAATTTACAAAAATTCCATAATCATAACCACCGGAGAAGTTCAACATATTGCTTCCACCCAACTTAATATAAAAGTAATTACCGTTTTTTTCAACAGTAACAAAGTCTTCGTCCAAGCTCGGGCTATCCACAAGTTGCGCATAATAAACCTGTCGCTGGCCTATAGTTTTATTTGCATTGTATCTTTTTGCGAATTTCTTATGGCTGACACTATACAAATAATATTTACCTGCATATGATATCAAAGCGAACTGCTGATTTTCGCTATTAATGTCTACTGCTACATCTTTATTTAGATATGCACTATAGGTTGATGTTGATGCCGCTGCGCAATGTGACAAAAAGTCCTCACCGGGTTTAGCATACATCACACCTCTATTTGTATCTTTAGACTTGATTTGGTAACATTTAAAGTTACTCAAAGCGCTGACATCTGAAATCTGCGCCATTGCACCGATTGTAATGAACAACGATGCGATTAATAAAGTAAATTTTCTCATAAAATATAAATTTAAAATAATTAATGTCTATTTGTTTCTCTTTGTAAGAGATGCAAACAAAATTCCATACTCCGCTACAAAATTAATGAATTTTCAACAAAACCAAACGTATAATGCTCAAAATCACGTTAAAATCTTAAATATTAACATAAAAACAGCCTTTTACTTGTAGATTTGGTTCATCCGCAAAGTTGGAGTAGGATTTTTTATTCTTATTGCAACTTACCCTTAATCTATTGTCGTTTATTCTTTTTGTAGTCGTTCTGTCATGTACTTTTGTCGCACAAAAGTACCAAAAGGCCCGGCACAGGGCGTTCGAGCCGCTTTCTCCTCTTGCTCGTGAATTGCCTTCGGCAATATAACTCGTTCGTCGTCAGCTTGCCGTTTCAAGCCTTTCTACCGTCCGCAGGGCGCTGCGGAACTCCCTTCGTGCGGCTATGCAAGGTAAGTTATACCCGCACTTCGCTCATACAGTCCTCGCGCAATGGCCTGCATCCGGCAGGGCTTTGCACTCTCTCACTTACAGTGCCGGTTCTATTTTGAAGTTACTTCTGCTATACCGCCGGCAACGGTAATTTCCGAACAATACCGTCACCGTTAAAAACAGAGTGAGGCTCCGTTGTTTCTCAGGGAAAAGGCGAGGACATGCAGAGCGAGGTGTGCCGTTATATTATTATTCAGTAACGCAACGCCGAGCGAGTTCCGGAGCCCCTGAGGAACGACGGAAAGAGCTGAACGGCAAGTTCGCTGCGACCGAGTTATGTCGCTGTGCGACTCGCGAGCAAAGCGGCGAACGACTGTTGCTTCGCGTGACGGGCGTTTTTTGATTACTTTTTCACGAGAGAAAAAGTAATGAGAGAAAGACCTACGTATTGTAACAATCCGCAGTTTAAGGTTGAGGACTGCGGTAGAATATAACGGCGAGCGAAAGCGAGGTCTTTGTTTTAAACTCACCTACACTAAGCTCTAAACCCTCAACTCTAAACTCTAAACTTTCCTCGCTCCCCGTTAATCGTTACCCGTTAATCTGTTGGCGGCATTCGCAATCGCAACCCAAGCGGCATCACTTTCAGCGATGCTGCGCTTGACGAGATGCTGCTCATGCCGTCGAAACTCCGCTTTAATCGTTAAACATTAAACCCTAACCTCCATTATGCACTCTTTGCAATCGAAGTGAAGCCTGAAACGTCGGCCGTCGGCCGATACAAGGAAGAAAGGCTCTTTGAACGGGGGCTTCTCGCCGCTCTTGCTGCACCACCCCATGCTGAACTTTATGCAATGCTTACAGAACATTATTGCCGCATTATCGACGGGCTTCAGCTCAAATGCGGGTTCAACGCTCCCTACCCCATGCGAGAGGTAAAACTCGCGTGCCAGCTCATTAGCCACGTTACCCCTGTAGTCCAGTACTTCAGCCGGGTATTTGATACCATTTTCGTTCAAACGCATATCCTCACGCAGATGTTTCGTCCTTCGGTTCTCCTCTATGACCGTGCAGAGCCTGCGACGCATGTCACTAAGCAGCGATGACGGCACAAACCAATCAGCGGACATCTCCACCTTGACACTACGTGCCTCGAACGGAGTATTGCCAAGCTTGCTGAGTTGAGTTATTATATTGTCGGTCTGCGGCGAACGGGCTATATTCTTTTCGAAAGCCGCCTCGACGCTATGCTGCATGCCGCTCTCGTCGGTAGCGGATAGAGTGAAGCCCTGTCCGTTGTCGCCGAAATGCATATCCAATGCAAGACGTCTCGGTATGTCGGCACGCGACAGTTCTCTCTCGAAATCACAGTCATAATTACGGTAGAGCATGTCTCCGCTCTGTACAGACGGCATTGATTGCGGGAACACCCTGTTTCCCTCTACCCTGTTTATTCTAAAGCCGTTGAGCTTGCCGTCAGCACCGACAAAGCATGCTCCGTCACCATTATTGAACGTCTTGCCTGTTACTGTGAAGAAATTACGTGACACGAACCTTACATATCCCATGAACTCGCCTTTGGACTTCGGTGTCTCGAACGATGTCATGTTCTCCCTGCCTCCGGCGAGCATGTAATCGGTAAATCCTCGGCTGAAGCTCTTTTCGGGCGACGGAACGAACTGCGGCGATATTCTGCCGTACGAAGCACGGACGTATTCCTTGCGTCGAGCAAAAAGAGCGTCAAGTTTGCCACGATAATAAGAGGTAATGTTCTTCACGTATGATTCATCTTTCAGGCGACCCTCAATCTTGAGCGACGTGACGCCTGCATCGAGCATATCTTCGAGATAATCGCTTCGGTTCATGTCCTTTAGCGAGAGCAGGTGTTTGTCTTTTACTATGACTTTATTGTCGGCATCTACAAGGTCGAACGGCAGGCGGCAGAACTGGGCGCATGCCCCACGGTTAGCGCTGCGTCCGAAACAGTGCTGCGACGCATAACAACGTCCGCTGTAGCTTACGCAAAGAGCGCCGTGAACGAACACTTCAAGTTCCGTTTCCGGGACAGCTTTGTGGATGTCCGCTATCTGCTTCAAGGAGAGTTCCCGTGCAAGCACTACACGAGGAAAGCCCGTGCCGGCAAGGAATCTGGCCTTTTCGACAGAGCAATTGTCCATCTGTGTACTTGCATGCAACGGTATCGGCGGGATATCCATTCGTGCGATAGCCATGTCCTGCACAATCAGGGCATCGACACCTATTTCATATAACCGCGCAATGAGCTTCTCTGCGTCGGCTATTTCTTCGTCACGTATAATCGTATTTAGCGTAACATAAACCTTCACGCCGAAAATATGCGCATAATCGACAAGCTTGGCGATATCCTCTACGCTGTTGCCCGCCGCCTGACGCGCTCCGAACTGCACCGCGCCGATATAAACCGCATCGGCACCGTGATTGATAGCAGTGATTCCTGTTGGTAAATTCTTTGCCGGGGCAAGAAGTTCGATATGTCTTTTTTGCATCTGTCGAATATTTTATGCGAAGATACTTAAAAGTTTTTTACCTTCGAATGTTTTTTTGTCAATCAACGAATTGTCGCTACGCTTTTTTTTATTAAATTTGCTTCGTGGAAAAAATGATTAGACATACAGCGAAGCTTTTGGCACGTCACAACTGCGTTATAATACCGTCGTTGGGCGCTTTCCTTACACATGATGTTCCTGCGTACTACAACTCAAAGGAGCAGATATTCATGCCGCCGCACCGCACTCTCGGCTTTAATCCCAACGTGACTGTCGATGACGCCCTGCTGTTGTCGGAATATATTTCCGACGGCAAAGTATCTTACGAAGACGCGAACAAGGCATTGTCGAATGACATCGATTCGCTGCGTCGCAAGCTTGAGAGCGACAGCATATGCTGTTTCGGAGAACTTGGCACATTCCATATGAACATAAACGGCGAGATTTCTTTTGTTCCCAACGAAAATGCCGTAGAAGACCCGTATAATTTCGGTTTCGAGCCTTTGGCTCTCCCTTTGCTCAGCCAGTACGAGGAGAAGAAGATTGTCATCAAGCAGCACGATTTCGGCAGATACATTGCCATTGCGGCAGCGGTTATTCTTGCGTTCTTCTTTGTCACTCCTGTCAGCGACACAGCGTTCGAGAAGGGCATGCAGGCGTCAATAGCGCAATTGGCTCCGGCGGAAAAAAACAATGCGGCGCCGGCAGTAAAGTCAGAGCCTGTCGCTGCAGAAGAGCCCGTATGCGAGATCGCTCCTGTAGAGGACACCGCTACCGAGAATATCGTCACCCTGCAGGGCTGCGATGCCGTAAAAACCATTGAGCGGCCTGCAGAGGAGACTGTTGCCGAAACGGCCGTGCCGCAGAAGCTCTATTCAATAATTGTCGCAAGTTCTCCTAACGCCGATAATGCTCAGTTGGCGATTAAAGAGCTTACAAGAAAGCATAAAGCCGACTACACAGTTGTTGTCGGAGGCGGCAGACACCGTATATCAATAAGCGACTTCAACAGTGCCGAAGAGGCGAACGAGGCGCTTTCAGCAGTCAAAAATATTTTCCCCGACGCTTGGGTGCATATCCATTGATTCTCATGAGCAAGATTATATGTCCTAAATGCGACCACGCAATAGACTTTGATGCGTCAGGCTACAAAACCGGGCAGTCGCTTGTTTTCGAGTGCGAACATTGCCGTAAAAGTTTCACGATACGTATCGGAGAAAATGACGATGATATAAAGACTGAGGATTTCGGCCATATTGTAGTCATCGAAAACACATTCTGCTTCAAGCAGGTAATACCTTTGCGCGAGGGCGACAACATGTTCGGACGCTACAACAAAGGAACGGTTATCTCTCACCCTATCGAGACAAGCGACCCGAGCATGGATAGGCGTCATTGCATCATCAATGTTAAGCGCGACTATTCAGGAGAACTAAAATACACAATTCGTGATAACCAGAGCGTTACAGGCACGTTCGTCATGAACAGAGTGCTTGGCAACAAAGAACGTCTGCTGATAGAAGACGGCGCAATAATCACCCTTGGCGCTACGACGCTTATTCTCCACACCCCCGAAGGCGAAGAGTGATTCAAACAGAACGCTAACCATACTAAGGTGACTACATTATAGGCAGTAACATCTTTTTTATCTGTTATCTGTACTCTAAAGTTTCCTGCAAGCCCGCTCCAGAAATTCAAGTTCCTCGCCTTCGAGATAAGGCGACAACATTTCATACACATACGCATGGTAGCTGTTGAGATACTCTATCGCATCGCTGCCGAGCAGTTCCGGAATAATAGCCTTAGTGTCTATCGGACACAATGTCAGCGGCTCCATTTCATAGAACTCACCGAACTCGCCTTCACGATACTTCTTTATAAGCATGGTGTTCTCGATACGTATTCCGTAACGCCCGGCCTTATATAATCCCGGTTCATTGGTGACCGTCATTCCAGGCACGAGCGGTGCAGGCATGTTATTCATTCGTATCTGGTGCGGTCCTTCATGCACATTCAGGCAATGCCCTACTCCATGACCTGTTCCATGCAGGTAGTTCTCACCTGCTTGCCATAGCCATTGACGGGCAAGAACATCGAGCTGCGTGCCGCATGTCCCTTTAGGGAATTTCGCCATAGCGAGAGATATATGTCCACGAAGAACACGTGTGTAATCCGCCTTTTCTTCTTCAGTGAGCTTACCTAAAGGTATTGTTCTTGTAATATCCGTCGTTCCGTCGATGTACTGTCCGCCACAATCGAGCAGCAGAAAACCTTGCGGCTTCAGCAAAGCGTTCTCTTCGGGCGTAGGCTCATAATGCACAATGGCCGCATTCGCTCCGTAGGCAGCTATTGTAGCGAAACTGAGCCCTTTAAACATTTTGTCGGTACCGCGAAGTTCTGTCAATTTCTTATCAACATCAAGTTCTCTTATGCCGCCTTTTTCTACCGCAGGCTTCAGCCAATTGAGCAACTTTACCATTGCGACGCCTTCGCTCAACATAGAGCGTCTGAAACCTTCAATTTCGGTATTGTTCTTGACAGCCTTCATTTTAGCCACAGGAGAGTCGGCACGGAAAACAGTCTTATTCGGCTCAATTGATTTAACAGCAGATACATTGCATTTCGACGGCTGTATTAGAATAGTATTCTTGTCATACTCCTTAAGCGCTTGCCAGATATCACCGTACCCTGCAACTGTTATACCTTGAGAATTCAAATAATTGCGGACTCCGGCAGTAAGTTTTCTCTCATCGATATAAAGAACTGCACTATCAAGAGTGACGATCATATATGCGACAACTACAGGATTATATTCAACGTCGTTGCCACGGAGGTTAGTAAGCCAAGCCACCTCGTCGAGCATAGTAACAAGCATGCCTTCTGCATTTTCCGTTTCAAGAGCCGCACGCAGACGCATCAGTTTGCTCTTTGCCGTTTCTCCGGCAACCTCTTCCGGCATTATCTCTGCTTTGCCAAGAGGAAGCGACGGGCGTCCGGTCCATAGCTCCTCGAACGGGTCTCTCGCATAGTCAATCTTTATGCCCTTTTCGGCAAACGGGACACGCCAAGCATCCGCTTCCACGACAGAGCATACTGTTCCGTCAATAGCCACCACATCACCTTCGGAAAGGTTGTCACACAGCCATTGAGGTATGGAAGGAGTATCGGCTGCACCATCTTTCATAAGTTCATATCCGGTACCGGCAAGAGCCTTGTCAGCAGCAAGCCAATAGCGGGAGTCTGTCCACAAGAGAGCCTTGTCAGCCGTTATGACAACAGTTCCGGCAGAGCCGTCGAAGCCCGATATCCACTCACGCGATTTCCAGCAGTCGGCAACATATTCGCTGCTATGCGGGTCGCTGCTGACAATTATGAAAGCGTCAAATCCGTTACCTTTCATATATGAACGGAAATCGTTCACTCGTTCCTGTATGATATTCTTCATATTTTTTTAGTTTTAAGCAAATATAACACAAACGAGCAAGAAATATGAAGCTTGCCCTGATTTTTTTACAACGGCGATGTGAAGACACAGAACACCGCAATTTTATCGTAAACTGCAAGAATGTTCTTGTCAAGCAACTGAGAGGATACGGACTCCAGCCTCGCTAATCATAGTCCGGAGTCATTTTTTATTATGGCATATGCCGAATAACGGCTCTGGGCTGTAATTGGCGACAAGTTAATGTAACCGGAAACGATCTTGCCCTCTTTGACGGTAAGAGGGTATTCCTGCATGTTCTTCTCGTGAAGCGCAAGAGCCTCGCCGTCCCTCTTGAAGAAATCGACTTTGTAGTCGCCGACGGACGCGGCAGATACATGCTTGTCATAGAACAGCCTCGACACCATGCCCATATTCATCCTGAGATTGAGTTCCATACACGGGTTAAGGCGCATATTTCCTTTGTCGTCGTAAATCATCATATCTACGCCGAGATAGCCGTCGTAACACTCATGGACGGAAATATCCTGCAAAATCTTTTCGAGTTCGCCTCTTAGCCTGTGAAGTTCGTGCAGCGGGATATACTCCGCAATCCGCTCTTCTATCACCCTGTCACTTGCAAGCATATTGCCTGTATATGAGCCTTTATGCGTATTAAAAAGCGAATAACCCGAAAAAGCGATGCCGTTCTTGCTTGAGCGGAATTCCATCGCGAACTCTACTATGCTGTCGAGGAAATTCTCGCACACCACACCTCCTTGCCTGCGGATAACGCCTTTGTAAAAATTCTCCAACGGCGTTTCGACACGTCCTAAACCCCACATCACACCTTTTCCGCTGCCCGACCACGGAGCTTTCACGACACAGCGCTGACGGCTGTTAATGAACTCTGCGACATCGTCGGCCGCAGTCATATACAACGGCATTGCAGGAGTGTCGAAGCCTCTTTCAGCAAGTGCCTCTAAAATTTTTATCGACGTTCTGCGGTTGGAAAATTCCCTTATAGCATCAATACAACGCTTTGCAGGCAGCAGCTCACCGAAACCTGCCGTTTGCAGTTTGCGTAACATCTGAGGACTCCACCCCCATGGACGGCACATTGTCACATTATTACGGAAGGATTTTTCGTAAGGTTTTGCCAACACGAAAAGACGTGACATAACTTCGGCATATTCACAGTGCTGTCCGTCGGGCAACAATACCGCATCACCGGCGTCGGCAAACCACAGAGGCAAGCATGCGAGATCGTATGCGATTCTGCATGCAGCCGGCGTTGGAGAATAGTTCGCTCCGCCGTCGGCCAATGCCAAGTCATTTTCAGGGTTGAATACGTGCAGTATCATACAGTCAAGCGTTGTGCGGTATAAAGGTAATAAATCGGGGGAAATCAGACATTCAAAATCTTGGTATATTTTAAATATTGAGGCAAAAAGTTTCGACAGTAAACAAAAAAACAGCCGATAATGCTTGTATAATATCTGAAAAAGTTATACCTTTGCAACGCTTTGAGAAATCAAAGCGACATGGTGGTTGTAGTTCAGCTGGTTAGAGCGTCAGATTGTGGTTCTGAATGTCGTGGGTTCGAATCCCATCAACCACCCCAAGAAATCAGGAAACGATGTAAATTGTTTCCTGATATTCTTTTATAGCAGCAGCAAGTTTGCTTGCATGCTGACAAAAAAGAGAATTAGCGGTTCATCCGCAAAGTTGGAGTAGGATTTTTTATTCCTGTTGCGATTTACCCTTGACCTGTTGTTTTTTATTCTTCTTGTTGTCGTTCTGTCATGTACTTTTGTCGCACAAAAGTACCAAAAGGCCCGGCACAGGGCGTTCGAGCCGCTTTCTCCTCTTGCTCGTGAATTGCCGCCGGCAATATAACTCGTTCGTCGTCCGCTTGCCGTTTCAAGCCTTTC